>SYMT01000168.1 GCA_005805375.1 Actinomycetota bacterium | reverse complement strand
GTAACTTGGAGGAGGGCAGTGGCGGCGGCAGTGAGTTCCATAACACCATGACGTACATGATTCCGTCCAGTTGTGTCCTCTCAGATGCCGCCGTGTCTCCTCACGGGTGGGAGGATTAATTCTGCTCGGTTCCCTGAGCTGTACCTGGCCAATGCGGACGGCTCCGCGCCGAGAAACCTGACTCGCCACCCTGGAGAAGACACGGATGGCGCCTGGTCGCCGGACGGACGGCGGATCGTCTTTGTGTCCAACCGCAGCGGCAACGACGACCTGTACACGATGGATGCCGACGGCGCCAACGTGCGGCCGCTCACCTCCGATCCGGTCCGCGAGACCAGCCCGTGCTGGTCGCCGCGCGGCATGCGGATCGCCTTCTGCTCGGTCCCGGGAGCACCGGACGCCGTCGAGATTTACGCAGTGGATGTGGATGGAAGCAACCGGGAAAACCTGACGAAGAACACGGACTTCGACGCGGACCCCGTGTGGTCGCCGGACGGCAAACAACTCCTGTTCACGTCGCAGCGAGGCGGAGCGGGCTATCAGCTTTATGTGATGGACGCCGATGGGAGCAATGTTCGGCCGGTTCCTGCCATCCGAGACGGTGAGACCGGCATGACGTTCCCCACCTGGACGCCGGACAAGGACCGCATCCTCCTGGCGGATGCAGCAGATGGCGCGCTGGAGCTGTTCCGCTACGATCTTGCAGGGCAGAACCGAACACAGCTCACCCGGCTCAAGGGGTTCAACATGTACCCGACCTCGTCGCCGGACGGAAAGCAGGTCGCCTTCTACCACTGGGATGATGAGACGAAGCCGGGCGCGCTCTGGGTGACCGACAGCGCAGGCACATCGCAGTCGCAGCTTACCGACGAGATTGGCCCGTTCTTCTTCGGACGTCCGTCCTGGCAGCCGCGATAGGCAACCGGGCCGCCGACTTCTCCACTGCACGTTGAAGCCCCGGACCAGGGACGCGCTGTCCGGCCGAAACTCCGGGGCGGACGCCCACTCGCGTGAGCGCCCGCCCCGCAGCGGTCTATTGGTACAACAACTCAGCGAAGGCCGGCTGCGCCGGGATGTAGCTGTTGGACAGATCGTACGGGTTCAGCGTGGTGGGCGAGCCCATCGGGTTCGTGTCCGCCTGGACCCGCTTGCCGGGGATGGCGAACGGATTCAGCGCTTCGGCCGCCCGCCAGCGGATGCTGGAGCCGCCGACGAGTAGTTGTGCGCTGCCGCCCGGCTGGAACAACGCCGGAAACGTCTGCTGCACCCAGACGTCCGGCCGCCAGCCGTGGAACACCACCTGATTCCGGCGGAAGTTGAACGGCGCCGTCTGCCCCAACGCCCGGCGCTCTTCCACCGTGGTGTAATCGAGTGACCGAAGCAGCAACACATCCGCCCCCACGTCGCGATGGCGGAACCCGAGCCCCGGGTTGGGCGGGTTCTCATTCGCGGGCGTCGGGCTGCAGATGAGCACGTAGCCGTTCGGGAAGCGCCGGGCCGACGCCGCCGTAAACTGCCGCCCGCCGGGAGTGTGGTTGGCCGGGGCCGGGGAGTAGAGTTGATTCGGATCCCCATTCCCCGCGCCGGTCACGTACGCATAGTCATCCGCCGTGAACGCCCACGCCAGCCGGAATTGCGCCGCCTGACTCGCTCCCGGGAACACCGGCAGCGGGAACACCGGCATGCCCCCCGGAGCGTTCGCTCCCGGCAGCATGCGTGCTTCCCAGACCCCATCCTGGTCCGCGATGAGGAAGAACTGCGCCCGGACCATCGGGCGCGCCGGGTTGTAGGTATCGGGGGCAAACTTGCCGTCGGCCCGCGCCGTCCGCTGCACACTGGTGACGCCGGACAGGCGATGGACGGGCCGCGCGATCCCGCCGGGCAGCGGCGGAACGGGTCCCAGGGTCGGACTGACTTCATCCCAGATCTCGTTTAGAATCGGGACATTCGGATCAATCACTCCCTGACCGAACCGGAACGAGTCACCATTGATGTCCTTCGTAACGGGCATACCCGTGCTGGTCACTCGCGGTTCCCGGAACAGACTTGGTCGCGGCGTCAGGCCCGTGCCTTCGTCCACCCGCCAGCGGCCGCGCAGGAAGACCACGCTGTCGCCGCCGGGGCGCACATCCGGCCGCCGCTCCGCCACCTGACGCGTGATCACCTGGTGCAGGCGGAAGTACTGGACCAGCACCGACCGGGTCGCGGCCGCCACCGGCTCCGGCTCGCCGTATGTGACCTGCTGCCCGGAGATCGAAGCCATGGTGTAGCCGAGGAAGCGCTCGGGCGGCAGGAACGGAGGCTGGGTCTCGGCACGCTGGAGCCCGCTCGGCACCCCCGGCAGCGGGATCCGATCACCGTTCGCGTCGGCCCAGAAGAGGCGCTGTGCCGTGCGGTAGGGGAGACGCACGCCCTGCGCGTTGGTTTGCGAGGCCCACACCACCACGTGGTACCACCGGATCGGCGTGCCGTCCGGCCCTGTCTGGTCGGCGGCAGCGACGAAACTATCTGCGGTGAACGTGCCGCGCTGGAAGCGGATCTTGTCCACGATCTCGACGATGCGCGTGTTCCCCGGATCAGCGACCAGAGTATGGACCACAAAAAGGCGACCGAGCGTGGGGTGAGCTTCCTCCTCAATCCAGCGGCTCACGTCGGTGGGGCCTGACAGCCGCAGCGGTTCGCCGGACGGGATCAGACCGAACGGGTCCTGGAAAGAGGTGAGCTCCCAGATCACGTTGCCGGCCGGATTGACTTCTACGCAGCGGCTGTTTCCCGTCTCCGCGATGAGATAGCTCTCGTCCGCGATCGGCGTGGAATGCTCGGTGATGCCCGGCGCGGCAGCATCCGGGAGCACCGGCGCCGTGCTGTAGAACAACGCTGTGAGGCTGCTCGCCCGGTTCAGCTTGCGTACCACTGCGGGACGGCTCAGGATGCGCTGCTCCTGGATGAGCGGGCGTCCGCCCGTGCTGGCAAGCTGCGGATCGGTAGGGATCGGGAACTCACTGCTGTCCATCCGGCGCTTCAGGGTTGTGTCCAGGGACACGCGCGCCGCTGAGTCACCCGAGGTCTCCACGATGCGATTGCTGTCGGCGACCACGACGTTGGGGGAACTGAAAACCGTCATTCCCCGCCGGGTCGAGGCGATGATCATCCCCTCGCTGACGGTCACCGGCGCGATGCCGGCGGGCGCCACAATCCCGGGGATGGCCGCTACGTTGCGCAGCCGCCGAATGCCGAGCGTGCCGAGATCGTAGCCGGTGAGGCCGGGCCGGGTACGGTCCGGGAAGCGCGGCTCAACCGCCTGCGGATCGAGCGGGAACTCGTGGATGTACCCCGAGGAACCCATCATGTAGATGCGATTGCCCGCAATGGTCGGGCCCGAGAAGAACTGCTCCGGCTGCAGGGTGCCGCTCAGCGCCTGCGGGATCTGGGTGCGGTAGATCGCGACGAGGGGCAACGGCACGAACGCCGGCAACACGGGTCCCATCCGCCCGATGCGGAAGTTGATCGGGACCGCCGGGCGCCCGCCGGTATCCACTCCGGGTGGAAGCTGGGATGGAGAGAGCGCCCGCCGCAGGTCGAGGGAGAAGTTCTCCATGTTCAGGAACGTCACGGTGGCGGCGTCGGGATCCACAGAGAACTGGAGGCGAGCGCGCCCGGCCGGCTCGTCGCCGCGGAGGAATGGATCATTGGGCTGTACGCCGGTGCCGTGATCCGCCTCCAGACGCAATTCCTGCGCCTGCGCCGGCGTCAGGCTCGGCACGGGCAGCTTGAACCGCACCGTCGCGTTCGGCTCGAGAACGTAGACCGTACCCTGGTTGGCGCCGAGACCCTTGGACGCGAAGATGATCCGGTCGCCTGCTGCCGGAGCGGCGGAGAAGACGAAATCCTGGACGTAATCCGGCTGGTTCGGATCAATCTGGCGGCTCTGCCCGCCATTGTCGTCGTATTCCAGCGCCCGCACTTTCCACCGAAATGCCGGGCGACCACGCCGCAGTTCCGCCGCGCACATGTACCCGATCCCGGTGCCGTAGTAGACCAGATTGTCGCGGCCGACCGCCACACCCCCCGCCACGCCGGTGGGCGGCACCTGGTTCTGTGCGCCGCCGGCCTGGCTGCGCACATAGGGCGTGGGAGGCTGAAAGGTCGGGACGAGGATCCGTCCGCCGGTGTCAATCGCCTGCGGCCGGATCGAGTAGTCCGCCATGAGGAGGAACCGGTCCGTGTCCCAGATCTGCCCCTGGCCGTTCACCGAAAACTGGCTCAGGGAGCCCGTCGGCGCCGGCAGTTCCACGACGCCTGCCGCACTGGCGGGGGACAGCGGCCGGAAACCGGTGGCGCCCGGTACAAACCGCGCCAGGACGTAGGCGGCGGCCCGGTCCATCACGCGGACCTCGAAATGCCGGGTGGCGTCCCACTCGATATTGCCGGTTTGGGTGCCCGGCTGCTGCGGAGTGCGGCCGCTGTCTACCAGACGCAGCGGAATGAACCGCCGGCCGGCCGCCGGATTGGCCGCGTTCGGGGCGGCTGCGGTCGGCGGTAACGCCAGCGGCTCACCCTTGGTCGCCAGGATGTAGCCATCCACACGACCGGTGGAGTCGCCGCCCTGCCCTCCGGCCTGCCCGCCGGTCAGATCCCCCGACGAGACGGAAGTAGTGAACGCGAGACTGTCCACGGCGCCCGTAGCGACATCCTGCAACTGGGCGATGGTCACCGGCCCGGAGATCGCTCCCAAACGGTTCGATTCCTGGTTGCCGGGATAGTACCACGAGCGGAACATCCCGCCATCCGGCGCCACATCGAACGCGACCACTTTGCCGTTCGTGCTGGAACCGAAGAGGCCCGCCTGGTTGATCCCGCCCGAAACCAGCAGGCTCGACACGGTGGGGATGCCCGTCGCGGCGTCAGGCGGTCCCGGCACGTTGATGAATCCCGGAGCCCCGGTGTACTGGACGTTCAGCCCGTTGGTCTGCGCGCTCTTGACCACACCCGGGTTGCTCCAGTAGTCCGCCGGCGGCAGGTTCGGGCGAGGTGCCGGCAGACTGAAGAGTCCCGTGCTGCCGGCGGCAAACACATAGGCTTTGGAACCCCCGCTGCCGCCGGGACCTCCCAGGCTTTCGGGCACCTCGCCCACGGAAAACCCGGTGAAGAACCCATTGCCCGGGATCGGAAGCCCCATGATGCGGTCATACGGCTGGCCGACCGAGAAGTCCGCCATCGGGTCGCCGGCCGGGGTGTTGGCCTGGATCGGATCGTCGAGGAAGTTAAACGGGTCGCGGTCGAAGTTCTCGTTCGGGTTTGCCTCGAAGGCATTCAGCTCGGAGGCCACCCCGCCGGGGGTGCGGTAACGATTCTGCGCGATAATCACGCCGTTGAGCACCAGCGGAGGCGTGGGGTTAGCCACGAGCTGGTTGGTCGGGATTGAGGCCGGCGGATACTGGACCCAAGGCTGGCCTGCCGCTGCCGGCTTCACCAGGTAGGGATAGTTGTACTGCTCGATCACGCCGTTCAACTGGACGGGGCTCTGCCCGGTGTGCTGGCTGTTTTTCTGCGCCGCCGTGACTTCCGCCGCCCAGCCGAAAACGTTGTAGGCGAACTTCAGGTCCTCGGTATCCGCGAGGTTGATGTCCTCATTGGTGATCCGAGGGGCATCCGGCCGGATAATGGGGAACAGCGGGCCTCCGACCACACCGCGGTTCGTCCAGGTGGAAATGGCGCCCCCGATGTTGCCGGCACTCGCGACCACAAATCCGGCCCCAAAGCGAGCTGCCGCCACATACGCATAGCGACGGGGATCCTGGGCGGGGGTCCCGGTCGGTACCACCGCCGTGTAATTGGCATTCGGCTGGGCATCGCGGGCGCGGGTGTACACGGCGCGGTTCAGGCTTGGCTGCTGCGATCCGGGGGAACCCCAGGGCGATCCGAGTTG
>SYMT01000167.1 GCA_005805375.1 Actinomycetota bacterium | reverse complement strand
CTCTTCGCTTTGGTCCAGCGGGAGGTACGTCTCGACTACGTGTTCCAACAGCACCCGCCCAGCGTCGCTGACCTGAGCCTGCGCCACCCCGCGTAGGCAGTGCGCTTTGTGGCTCACGCGGCTCTCCCCCCGGTGCTGCATCAGGGAGGCGAGTGCCGGGCCCAGGGGGTTCGCTTCGTTCCGGTACTGTAGCCCATCCAGGCCCTTCAGGGCAACACAGAGGATGCGGAACTCCACCACCTGCCGCCCCAGTGCCGTCTCCACGTACACTTCCTCCGTGCGGCCCTCGGCGCCGGTGGTGAGGTAGAGCAGCAACGGCAGCACCTCGCGCCGGAACCGCTTGCGCAGCCAGCCGTAGGCCTCAAACATCTCCTCCAACACCGTCAGGCGCCGATCGTATTCAATCTCCCCGTGGAGCACCACGACCCGGCCCTCGGGGGTGTCGGGACCCACCTCGGCCACCACATCCAGCGTGCGGCGATCCCCGGGGGGGAGGTCGGAGAAGAGGTCCTGGCGGGCGAAGTGGATGCGGGAGAAGTCGAGTTGCGCGGCTTGCTCTGTGTGGAAGAGCCACATGTACTCGGGGAGGAAGGCCTCGAAGAGGCGCTTGAAAATCTGGTCGTGGTCTTTGCGCTCGGGGGATGAGAGAGTGGTCTGAGGGTTCATGGTCGTTCCCGCCCGCCGGAATGGAGAGAAGTGCATGATCCGATTGGATCACCGGCGGGATACCGGGCGGTTCGGCGCACCGCGGGGCTTGCCCTGCGTCCTCCCCGCCCAGGAAGCAGGCCAGCAGGGGCACCGTGCCGCTCCCACCGGTCTTCCACAAGACGCTCCCTCCGCCTTCCACTGGCTACTCGGGTGCCCTGTCGTCCTTTCTGTTCTCCCCGTAGGGCGTGCCGTCCACCCGGGCGGCGGCCGGGGTTCCCACGATAGGACTGGCCCGCGAGACGGTGCTCTCGCGGACCAGTCGTTCAGGGGCTACCGCACGCGCACCTGTGAACTCCGCGTGTTGTTGGTCTCCGAGGCTTCCAGCGTCGTTTGGTTCGGATCTACGACACCAGTGAGGAACACCGCCTGCCCGCCCGCGAAGCCCGGATTGGGAATGGTCAGTGCAAACGTCTGCCGGTTCGTTGCCCCGCTTCCCAACGCGGGAACGTTGAAGGACTGGAGGAAGGTGGCCGGGGGCACTGTGGCTGCATTGGTGGCTCCAACGAGCAGGCGAAGGGTCGTGGGGTTCGAGCGTCCCTGGCCTGCGTTGGAGACGATGAAGTTCCCCTCGATTCTCAAGGCCGCACCGGTGCGGGTCACGGTTCCGGTGAGGTTGCGTACCAGCAGGTCTGCGTGTGCAAATACGGTGTCGAAGGTGCGAGTGTTGTTCCCCACCGAAGGATCGATGGAGTCCGATACGATGTTCACCTGATGCCGGAACGTGCCTGCCATTGCCTGCGACGCGGTGATCTGGAACGTGGCGGTGCGCCCACGGGCGAGAGTGGCCGCCGTGAACATGATTGTCTGGGTATTGATAAATGTGGAGGGAAAGTCCGCGGGTTGGGAAGAGCCCATGATGACGCCTCCCGCCGGGACGGTGTAGGTGACCACTGCCCTATTCGCGGTGTCCGGTCCCGCGTTCATGACGGAGAACCGGAACTGGTAATTGATGTTGGTGCCCTGGTTCCGCGGCGGGGCCAAACTGGTCACCCGCAGATCGGCCCGCGTCGTCGGAGCCGGAGGGATCACGGCGGTCAGGACGTTGGACGTGCTGCCGGCCCCGATGATGGTCGCCCGGTACTGGTACGTGGTCCCGAAAGCGATCGTGTTGTCGCGGATCCGCTGCGTGGCGGCGAGGGGTCCCGACTGGAGTTGGGAGAACCCGCCGGATCCGGTCTGCCTTTCAATCGCGAACATAGTGCCCATCGGCGGGGTGGCTGCGGTGGTAAGATCAAACTCCACCGCACGGTTGGCGCCGGCGCTCACGGAGAGGTTGTTCAGGGTCAGCATCAGACCCGGCACCGCCGCGGTCAACTGATTGGAGACCACCGCCGACCCGTCTAGTCTTGCCCGGTACTCGTAGGTGGTTCCGGGGCGTACGGTGGTGTCCTCAAGCATCTGGGTCGCCATCAGCGGGCCGGACTGGATGGGGGCGAAAGCGCCTGTGCCTTCCGCTCGCGACAGGGTGTAGGTCGCGCCGGGAGGCGGAGTGCCGGTGACCGTGAGTTGGAACGCCACTCTCGGCGCGGGAGCGCCCACTACGGAGAGGGAACCCAGCGTGAGCACGAGGGGGGGCACGGCCGCGTCCAACACATTGGACAGTGTGGCCGAAGCGGGAAGGTTGACCCGATAGGAATAACTCACCCCCGCCACGACCGTGGAGTCGGTAATTCTCTGGTCGGTGGCCAGCGTGCCGGTCGAGATGGTGGTGAAAGCTCCCGCACCCTCCCGGCGCTGTACTTCGAAGGTGGTTCCCGGGTCTGGTGTTCGGCTGGCCTTCAGGTCGAATTCGACCCGGGGCGCCGCCGGTCCGTTCACGGTGAGGGCGCTCAGAGTGATGGTGATGGGAGGATTCACACTGGACAGATCCACTCCGAGCGCGAATAGGCCTCCGTCCGCCGGGTTTCCTGCAAAATTCATCTGGGCGGAGCCGGCGGTGACCGGGAGGCGAGTGAACTGGCCACCAAAGTAGACCGTTGCCGCGGTGCCGGGGGTTGCCGTCGGACGAAACGCGCTGTCGAGGACGGCGCCGGCGCCCACCGGCCCCACCTGTTCCACCCGGACCGGCGCCCCAGCGGTGAGCTGCGTCACAAAGAGCGCCTCCCATCCCCCATTGGAGCTCGACACGGTCGGATCTATGGGGCCCATGGAGGGGAAACTTCCCGGAAACGGGGTGAGGCCGCCGACCGCAATGACCTCGGCAGGAGTCGAGCCATCAGTGATGGCAGTCCGCGCGACGCAGAAGGCGGAGCCGGTGGACAGAAAAGTAGAGTAAAAAAGACCCGTCCCGAGGTCGTTCACCGCCGTGATGAAGGGCGCTCCGTTGACGCCCGCCGCATACGTACCCTGAAAGGCATTGGGGGTGACCGGGAAGTCCGCAGCCCGCGTAGCCCCCGCCACCCAGGCCCTTCCCAGCGAGTCCAGCGCGACGTCGTAGGCCAGCTCCCCAATGTTGAAGGACCCACCGAGGTAGGTAGAGTAGGAAAGACCGGTTCCGGTTGCGTTCAGGCGAGTGACGTAGGCCTGCTGGGAGCCCGACCGTCGGGTTGTCTGAAACGCTCCGGCGGTGGTGGGGAAGTTCGCGTCACGGGTTTCGCCCACAACGACCGCTCGGCCGGTCGCGTCCACATCAATTCCACGTGCTGCGGCAAAGACGCTTCCCCCGAGGTAGGTCAGGTACGTGAGGGGCGGCCCTGTGGCCGGGAGTTTCGCGACGAATGCGCCGATTGCTCCCACCCCATTGGGCTGCCGTTGAAAGGCTCCGACTTGTGTCGGCAGCCCTGCCTCCGCGAGCCCGGCGACGTAAACATCCCCCGCAAGGTCGGTATCCACGTTCAGACAGTTCGCGAACCCCGCACCGGCCTCCAGGTAGGTGGACCACACGAGATTGGTGCCCAGGTCATTGAGCCGGGTGACAAACCCGGCGCCACCGGCGCCGATTCGGGGGAGGGAGGACGCAGTGACGGGGAAATTGGTCGAATTCGTGCTCCCGGCCACCACGACGCTCCCGTCGGCGAGGACCCGAATGCCGTTCCCAACATCCGGCATGCCCCCGCCCAAATAGGTGAGGTACACAAAGCCGGTGCCGGACGGGTTGAGTTTGGCGACAAACGCATCCCCATCCCCTGCGGTCGTCCCACCACCGGCAAACGTGCGCTGGAAGGCGCCGGCGGTCGTGGCGAGGTTGGTGGAAACCGAAAAGCCGGTGACGTAGAGATTCCCTGACGCATCCGCGCTCACCCCATGCACGCTGTCACTGAGACTCCCGCCCAGAAACGTTCCATAGGACAGGACCACGGGATCAATGATCAGGGGGTGGGCCCGATCGTATTCGCCGACCGCAATGGTTACGTGCTGAGCCAGGCGATAGCTTGCCTGTACGACCACTCGCCTTCCACGGATCGTCTGGTACGCCTCCGGGCGCGTCTGCCGGATTTCACCTGTGCGGGTGGTGACGAGCAGGTCACCCTGTGCGTCGAGACGCGGCGGGGCACCTCCGCTGAAACCGAGCCGAATGCGGCCCGGGTCCGCACCGGGGGATACGACAAAGTCGTACTCCAGGTCCCGCGGATTTCCGTAGTACTCCACATCCACGCCGGGGTACGCAGACACCACCCGCACTCGGCTGAAGGTCTTCAGCCGAGTGCGCCATTGGGATGGGTCGGCGCCCCGCAGGTAGTTGACGGTGCCGGAGAGTGGCGCCTTCCCAATGACGCGGGCTTTGCGGTTGGCTCCAACCAGATGAATTGCCAGCAGTGACTGTTTGACCCGGGAAGGGCGCTGTTTCAGACCGAGTCCGGTGCTCTGAACCGTCTGTACCAGCACTCGATCGCCGGAGACATGCACCGAGCCCCCGGGCGTGCGAGCCAGGAAGGGCGCGCCGGAATTCGACTGACCCCGGTTCTCCTCAAACGAGAGCGGGAGGCTCGCAAGCGCACCGTGACTTCGGACAGATGCGGATGGCGATCCGGCCAGCGAAGCGGCGTCCTGACCTGATGACGCCACCAGTGCCACGCCCGCCACTACCGTGAACCAGAGGATGGAAAGTGCGGTCCAGCCGCGCCTGCCGCGCGGGATTCGTTCTGTGATGCTCATGCCAGCTACCCTCTCAGGTGCAGACCGTCCAAGCCCGTCTCATGGTTGGTCAGGTGCACCGGCGTCCTGACTTGATCTACAGGTGTCCCGATGCGCACCGGCCCGGAGTGGCCTTGAATTATTTCTATTTCTGGATCCTTCCCAATCTATCCTCCGATGAAAAATTACAGTGTCGCAAGACCGGGGAGTGTGGGCGATGGCCAACAGAGCGGACAGCGAGACCTTCCGGCCAGGCACCTCCGCGGGCAACACCGGTGCGACAGGCGAACCCCGACAGTGGAGCGGCGCAGGGCCGGGCGCCGCTCCACTGCTGCCGGGGAGGGAGCAGCGACCATGACTGCGACGGATGCCGGGCGATCCGCGTCGAACTCTCCGGTGACCCACACGCACGGAGGACACCCGATTGGGGCCCCCGCGGGTTCACCCGCGCATCAAGGCCGTTCGAACACAATGCCCTTCTGCACCTCCCCGCGGGCCCTCACCGTGCGGCTCACGGAGCCTGCGCCCGGTTTCCGAGTGTTCCCCCCGATCCGAAAGCGCCCACGCGGCAGCACATCCAGGCCCAGCGATGCACCGGATTCCCCGCATCCGGTGCGCCGGAACTCAGTATCGGCGCGCAGTATTCTGTTGCATCATGTCTCCGTTTCGCCCCGAGAGACCGGCCTCAGCCATTCGCGTCACTGGCGGGCCGATTGCCCTCCCGGACGGCGGCGCTCCCCGTTTCCCATCTTGCCGAAGCTCGAGAAGACCGTGTCGCCCCCGGCATTCTCCATGGTCGTCCCGGCGCTCCGGCGCTGCCGCAGGATGGAACCCTGTGCCTGAAGTGCGTCAGGCTCCCGTTCTGCTTCAGTCTGCCGGTGTCGGATCAGGTTACAAAGGTGTCCGTCGCCCAATGTTGCGCCGCGATGTGAGATCAGATCGTGAGTGTCAGCCCTCCCTCGGGGATGAACTCGCGCAGATAGGAGGCGGAGACCCGGAGCTCTTCGAGGAGGTTCTCCTCGGTCTTGGTGGAGCCGGGGATCCATTCGCCGATGAGGATGCACGTATCGCACGGCTCCAATATCCCCGCCAGCGGGCTCTCGTGGGCGTGGCGGTGGGACCATTCGAGGGCTTCGAGGAGCAGGGGGATGCGCACATTCCCCCGCCGGTTGAACTCGGGCGTGAAGGGCCAGTGGTGGCTGGCGTCCGGTGTGGTTTGCTGGAGGTGCAGGATCTCGGTGTACGCGCCGAAGCGCCGGACCCACTCCAGGTAGTCCAGGTCGGCGCCGGTCAGACCGTAGTGCATCCCCGCCTGATGGCCCACGTCAAGGGTCAGCAGCACCGGCGCGCCGACCCGATCGGTGTTTGTTTCGCGCAGGAAGCGCTCCGACTGCTCCAGAGTCCAGGGCACCTCGCTCGGGATGTACATCTGCTCGTTGTAGAGCGCGGTGAGGCCTTTTGCCTGTGCCTGCACCGCCAGATCGCGGAAGGTGCCGACGATGCGCTCCCAGGCCTCAGCGGTGCGCTCGGGACTCTCCAGCACCTCGACGGAGAAGGCATCCCAGTGGCCGCCCAATCGCGAGGTGCCCAGGGCGACGCACAGATCACAGCATTCCAGAATCCAGTCCTGCATGCGCTTCCGGCAGCGCGGATCGCTGTGGGAGAGGCCGTGGAACCGGTGGGTGGCCACGCCGGTGTACACGTCCCAGATGGTGACCCCGTACTTCTCGGCCGCGGCGCGCGTCTTCTCGGCGGCTTCCAATTGGTACCCGCGGTCGCCGCTGAAGAACGGATCAATGACATCCGCGCAGAAGCTGTGGTACGGATACCCCAGGTCGCGGGTGATCCGCATCCAGTTTTCGGGTTCTTCCCAGCGACGGGTGAGGAAGGCGCCGTTGACGCCGATTTCTACGTGGACGGTGCGCATCGGTAGTGTGGGACTTTCTCTCGCTTCAGGGACTGAGCTGCTGGCCGCCGGTGATATTGAGTGCCTGCCCGGTCATGTACGAGCTGTCATCGCCGGCCAGGAAGACGACGACATTGGCCACGTCTTCATACGTGCAGCCGCGGCCCAACGGCACCTGATCTTCGTACTTTTTGCGGACCTCAGCTGGGGTGATGCCCCACTTTCGGGCGTACTGTTCGTAGAGGCTCTGGGTCCAGAGGGTACCGTCCAGCAGATTGCCGGGGCAGACGGCGTTCACCCGGACTCCGTAGGGCGCCAGGTCCAGCGCCAGACTCTGCGTCAGGCCGATCCCGCCGAATTTCGAGGCGGCGTAGGCGGAGTTCCGGAAACTGCCCTTTTTGCCGCTCTTGGAGTTGATCTGGATGATCGAACCGCGCCCCTGGGCGGCCATCACCCGCGCCGCCGCCCGCGCGCAGAGGAAGTAACCGGTGAGATTGACGTCAAGCACAAACTTCCAGTCCGCCAGCGGAAACTCCTGGATGTCGTGTGCTTTGAGCACGCCGGCGTTGGCCACCAGCACGTCCAAACCACCGAACGTGCGGACCGCTGCGGCGACCATCTCGTCCACCTGGGCCTCGTCTGTGACGTTCGCACACAATCCGAGCGCCTCCGCCCCTTCCTCGCGCAGCGACGCAGCGACTGCCCCTGCGGCTTCTTCGTTCAGATCCGCCACTGCGACCCGCGCCCCTTCCGCCGCCAGTCTCCTGGCCAGCGCCTCACCCAGGCCCTGCCCCGCGCCGGTCACGATGGCTGCACGCCCCTGTAGTCGCCCCATTCGCCTGCCTTTACCTGGAACACGAGGATGCGTGGCTGCTTTCGCACACCCTCAGGCCCTCCCCCAAACGCGCCGGGTACGGGGGACCATCGCTCCTGCAATCTCGCGGTCGCAGGTCTATTGTGCCTTCATTCCACTCAGACTGATGCCGCCGACGAGGAACTTCTGGGCCGCGTAGAAGACGAGGATCAGTGGAGTGCTGCCCATCGCCGCGGCGGCCAGGACGCGCGGCCAGTCCTGGCCGTTCTGGTCCCGGAACAGCGAGAGGCCCACCGCGAACGGGTAGAGGTCCTCATTGCTGATGACGACCAGGGGCCACTCGAACGAGTTCCAGGCGCCCATGAAGCTGAACACCCCCAGCGTAATGAGCGCCGGCTTGGAGACCGGCACCAGGATGCGCCAGAGGACGCCCCACCGGTTGCAGCCGTCAATGAACGCGGCGTTTTCCAGTTCAGCCGGGATGTTCAGGAAGAACTGGCGGAGCAGGAAGATCCCGAACGCACCCGCAAACCCGGGCAGCATGACGCCCAGAAGGTGATCTACCAGTCCTAGTTGCTGCACCACCAGAAACTGGGGAATGAGCAGCACTGCGTGGGGGATCATCATCGTGGACAGGAGCATACCGAACAGGAAGTCCCGACCCGGAAAGCGCATGCGGGCAAATGCATAGGCGGCGATGACATTGAAAAAGAGGCTGACCAGTGTCATCAGCACCGCGTACAGGAAACTGTTGCCGAGGTAGCGATCAATGCGACCATAGACCACGGCATCGCGGTAGTTGCGGAGAGGCGGCCACTGTTTCAGAATGCCCAGGTACTCCGCGTCGGGCTCTCCGCTGCCGAACTGCTTCATCAGCGTGCTCGGCTGGTAGCGCGGCGGGATCACCGCCGGCTTGTCCGTCGAGAACTCAAGCCGTGTCTTCAGGGATCCGCCGACCGCGTACGCGTAGGGGTAGACCATCAGCACTGCGCCGAAGCACATCACCACGAGCGCAACCCAGGTCCCGAGGCGGGCCACCGGTCCGGCACGACGAGGGGTTTCTTCCATCGCTGTTTCCTCACTCACTCGTCGTAGACGCGCTTGCTGCCGTACAGCCGCATCTGGATCAGCACGAAGACGCCGATCACCACGAAGAGCAGCCAGGCGCAGGCACTGGCGTAGCCCATCTGGCCCGCGACGCTGAAAGCATTCATGAAGATGTTGAACGCCAGCACCTCGGTGCTGCGCTCCGGGCCCCCCTGGGTCATCACGTAGACCGACGTGAACACCTGGTAGGCTCCGATGATGGTCATCACCATCACGAATACCACCGTGTTCCGGAGCAGCGGAACCGTGACATGCCGGAACTCGTCCCAGGCGCCGGCGCCGTCAATCCGCGCCGCGTCGTAGAAATCCTGGGGGATCTCGTTCAGACCCGCGAGAAAGAGGAGCATGTTGTACCCCGCTCCGCTCCAGATCGCCATGATGGCGATCGCGGGAAGGGCGGTGGCGGCATTGTCCAGCAGCTTCCCCCAGACGCCGAAGATCTGGTAGAAGATGAGCGCCACTACGACTCCGGGGGTGATGCTGGGGATGAAGTAGAGCGTGCGAAACAACCCCTGCAGGTAACGTGCTCGCCGGCAGAGCAAGGCCAGCGGCAGCGCCGTGCAGAGCATCCCCACAACCACCAGGACCACGTAGAGGCTGGTGTTCCGCAGCGCCAGCCAGAAAATGCTGTCCTGCCCGAAGAGGTTTCGCTGGTAGTTCTCCAGACCCACGAACCGCCCGCGTCCCACAAACGCATCCCATTCGTGCAGGCTGGTGTACAGGCTGACCCCCATGCTGAAAAAGCTGAACAGCAGGGCCAATCCGAACGCCGGGGCAATGTAGGCGTATCCGATCCATTCCTGGCGGGGTCGTTTGGTCATTGGATTGGGTGTAGGGTGTGGAGTGTGGGGCGGATCGGACGGGTTTACTCCCGGGGTCCCACCGGTGATAGTGGCATATGCGCTAACATAGGCCGCAGCAGGCTTCCGCGTCCTCCGACTACGACCTCGCATGCGGCGATTTACCCTCGGTGCCCGACTAAATCGGGTGCTTACCGGGTTGTTTTTGACCTTATTTGGGTGCCGCGGCCCGCCGGATCTCCGCTGCTACGGCCTATGTTAGCGCATATGGGTGATAGTGGAGGGATCCCCATTCCTTCGTTCCGCATCCTGTGCCCCGTGCCCTGCCTGAGATCGCACAGAATCAGCGGTCATTGTGGGGCGAGGGGATTGCCGGACTGGACGGGAACCCGGGTGTTCTGCCCCGAACGATCCACCCGCCCGCTGTTCCTTTCCATCCGTTGCGGCCCAACATGCGACCACCCGTATTTGACGCGGAAGCCAAGCCGGGCGGCACCGGAGGCGAGTAGCGAGTGACCGATTCGTCGGGGGCGTATCGGTCGTGATACGCTGGTTTTGGGTGTCCGCTGTCAGGCGGGGTGGTGGGTGCGCTCCCATGTACTTCAACGAGCGGCACTTCTTCGATCGGCTTTTCCGGCCCACCTCTCCCTGCAGGCAGACGCGCCAGGAGCAAACACCTCATGGAAGCACCGGTACGTCTTGTCCCAGAGTGGCGGGCCAAACCCCGTACCCGCCGGGAAACCACCATCGCGCAAGAAGATCCGGCGCCCGTCGTACCGGACCCCCGAATAGATCCTCGAGGCTACGAGGCGTTCTACCACGACCACCATGAGGAATGGTGCATGCCCTCTCGCCGCCACGGGGACCTGGCCACACAGTTACGCAACCAGTTGGGCCGGATGGCGCATCTCTGCTGGGTGGCGACGGAGTTGAACACGTATTGGATCGAGAATCAAAACAGGATCTACTTGCGCCCGGACGTCATCGTGGGTTGGCCGCCGGAGCCGGACCTTGACGGGCTAAGCCATCGCACCTGGGATCATGGCCTGGTGGCCCTGGTGGCGGAGATCGCCTCGGAGGAGAGCCGCGCGCGTGATCTATACACCAAGGTATGCGACTATGCAGAGGGCGTTCAGCCGTACGAGTATCTGTATTACGACCCGCCCAACGACGAACTGGTGTTGTACCGACGGACGCTCACCGGGTACGTGGCGGTTCCTCACGCCGCGAACGGGTGGGTGTGGAGCGAGGCCGTCGGGTGTTGGTTTGGAGTGCGGGCGCACGGCTGCCTCGGGGTCTACGATGTCGAGGGCCGGGCAGTCCCGGACTACGACGAGTTCGCCAGCCGTGCCGAGACCGAAGCCGCCGCCCGCGCCGCCGCTGAGCAGATTGCCGCGGCAGAAGCCGCCGCCCGCGCCGCCGCCGAACAGCAAGTCAGAGTCGCCGAACAGAGGGCGGAGTCCGAGGCGGCTGCCCGGGCCGCCGCCGAGGCCGAGGCTGCGGCACTGCGTGAGCAGTTGGCGGCGGTGGTGCGCACCCCCCGCGTCTGACCCGTCGGTCCGAGATGATCGCCGCGGCGATCATCTCGGACCGACGGGTCAGACGCGGGGGGTGCGCACCACCGCCGCCAACTG
>SYMT01000166.1 GCA_005805375.1 Actinomycetota bacterium | reverse complement strand
CGACAGGCGGCGGCCTACGCGCTCGGGCAGTTGTGCGATCCCCGCGCCGTTGAGCCGTTGTGCGCGTGCCTGGAGGACGGCGACTGGCAGGTCCGACAGGCGGCGGCCCGGGCGCTCGGGCAGTCGGGTGATCCCCGAGCGGTCGAGCCGTTGTGCGCTCGCCTGGGGGACGGGGAAACCTACGTGCGACAGGCGGCGGTCCTGGCGCTCGGGCAACTGGCCGATGCCCGCGCCGTCGAACCGCTGTGCGCTCGCCTGGGGGACAGTAACGCGAAGGTCCGACAGGGGGCGGCCCGGGTGCTCGGGCACCTGGGCGATTCCCGCGCCGTCGAGCCGCTGTGCGCCCGCCTGGGGGACAGGGAAAGCTACGTGCGGCAGGCGGTGGCCCAGGCGCTCGGGCAAGTGGGCGATGCGGCCGTCGAGCGGGTGTGCGCGCGCCTGGGGGACGGGGACAGCGTCTGGCGCACGGCGGCGGCCGAGGCGCGCGGGCCGTGAGGCGATCCCCGCGCCGTCGAGCCGTTGCGCGCCCGCCTGGGCGATGGGCACAGTCACGTCCGACAGGCAGCGGCCCGGGCGCTCGGGCAGTTGGGCGATCCCCGCGCGGCCGAGCCGTTGTGCACGTGCCTGGGGGACTCGAGCAGTGACGTGCGAAGAGCAGCGGTATCGGCGCTGCGGGTGATCCAGGCGCGAGCCTCCTTGCCGGCACTGCGCAGGCGGCTGCGCTACCTGGGCGAGCGAGAGTCGGACCCGGATCTGCGAATCGAGATCCAGGATGCGATCACCTCCATCAAGGCTGCCACCGCTCACGTGCGCGATCTGCCGATCGCGTCAGGGGCTCCCGCCCCGCGGGCGGTGGCACTGCCCCTCCCGGGTGCGGCCCCTCCGACGATTGAGTAGCCGCCGGTCTCGCGCGTCGCCCGGGTGGTGAAGCGTCCGTTCGGGCGCATTCGGGAATGGGGAATACTCAACCGGATCCTCCGCGTTGCGACACCCACCGGACGACTTGCCGGGCACAACTTCCGCATTGCGACTCCAGACGCGGACCCAGTCGCCCGTCCGCGGCGCTGGGGATTACGCGAGGCCGGACGGCGCTCGCAGCAATTCTGCGAGCCGATCCTGGACTTCGACCAGCGACACGGGGCGGCGCAGGAGGCGGCTGAGTGAGGTGACGCCGCGGTCCCGGATGCCGCAGGGAATGATGCAGTCGAACGCGGAAAGGTCGGCGCCGACGTTCAGGGCGAATCCGTGCCAGGTAACCCAGCGTCGCACCGCCACGCCGATCGCGGCCACCTTCGCGTCTCCGACCCAGACGCCGGTGCGGCCCGGGACCCGCACGCCGGTGAGGTCATACCCGGCGAGGAGTCGGATCAGCATTTCCTCAATGCCGCGCAGGTGGGCGTGGACATCCCGGTGCGGGCGAGCACCGGAACCCGTCCCGTCCGGCTGCTGCGGGTCGGTGTGGACGTCCCCATCCGGCGGTGCAAGATCCACGATGGGATACCCGACGAGTTGACCGGGACCGTGGTAGGTCACATCGCCGCCGCGCGCTGCCTGCCGCACCTGAATGCCCCGTGCGACCAGTTGCTCGGGGGTGAGCAGCAGATGCTCGGGGTGGAATCCCCGTCCCAGGGTGATGACGGGCGGGTGTTCACAGAGGAGCAGCATGTCCGGGACCTGCCCGGCCCGCCGCGCTGCAACCAGTTGCTCCTGCAGCAACGTGGCGGCGTCGTAGTCCACGCAGCCCAGATGCCGGATGGTGACGCCGGTGAGCGTCAGGTAGGAACTTGGGGTCGTCGTGGAGAAGTCCTCCTCAGCGTTTGTCCCCTCCCCTTTCGCGCTGCGCATCGCCAAACCCTTGTGGTCACGCCGATGAGGCCGCGAGGAGCGAGGCGTTACGCGCAGCCGTCGAGGACCGGAGCATCGCTTGCCCTCGGCCGGCCTTCCCATTCGCTTTCACGAGGTTCTCTCATGTCCGGCATCGGCCCCGGCCGCCTGTCCGAACTCCGCGAGGAGTTCCGCAAGATCGAGCGCATACTGAGCGAGACGCCGACGGTGGACAAGTCCTTCGGCATCACGACGGACGAATTCCGCGCGCGGCAGCAGCGCGTCACTTCGGCGCTCCACGCCCGCGGTTTTGCGGCGGGATTCGTGTTCAGCGACGAGCACTACGCCGGCGATGTGCCCTATCTCGGAGGGAACACGAATATCTCCATCGAGCAGGTGGCCGGCGTCATCGGGAAGACGGGCTTTCACATTGTGGCGGGTCTGGAGGGCGGCTACATTGCCGAGCAACTCGCGCCCCGGGCGGCGGCGCCGGTTCATAAAGTGGAATTGCTCCAACTTGCCGACGAAAAGTATCCGATTGAAGCGGAGCGCCTGGAAGAGGTGATCGAGGCGGCGGCTGGGGGACGTGTCGGCCGCATCGCGCTCCTCACTCCGCGACAGGTGATTCCGGATGGGGTGGTCGGCTACCTCGAAGGGCTGTTCGGAGCGGAGAACGTGGTGGACGCCCAGGAGGTTTATTACCGGATCAAGTACGAAAAGTCGGATGCGGAAATGCGCCTGATTCGTGATGCGAACGTGATCGCGGATGCGATGATGCGGGCGATGCTCGCGGTGCTCCGGCCCGGCCTGCTCGAAACGCAGGTGGCGGCGTGGGCCTACTTCGTCGGTTCCGAACTCGGGGCCGAGGAGATGGGTTGGGATGTGATGGTCGGGGCGAACGAGGCGAACCGCACGCTGATCGGCAAGGCCCTGAACCGGCCGATCGGTCGCGGTGATTGGGTTCACCTGGGCGTAGCACCCAAGCGGGACGGCCTGAACTCGTGCTGCCGGCGTTCCGTCGTGGCGGTAGATGATCCGTCGCAGGTGGACCCGGAGCAGCGTTACTGGATGGAGATGGTGCTGGAAGCCTACCAGGTGGGCCTGGACGCCTATGTGGATGTGGCGCGATCGGGACAACCAGCCCGTCTGCAGGAGCAGGCCCTGGTGGACTACTTCGCCTCCCGCAGCGAGGAGGTCTCCCGAAAACTGGGCCGTCCGGTCCGCCTGGAACAGCAGAAGCCGTACACCGGCACCCACAACGCGGGCTACACAGAATGCCAGGAATTCTTCGGCGCCATCACCCTGGAGAGCGAAGAGCCGCTGGGTGAGCAGATCGTCACGATGCTCGATGTGGCCCTACGCGGTGTGGGAAACCGCTGGGACGAAGTGATCCTGCCGGTGGACTTTGTGGTAGTGGAGAACACACTGGGCAAGTTCGGCTCCCGCGTGGAGGAGTTCAACCGGGTGGCCCGGGACGCGCAGGAACTGGTGGGAAGATGAGCCGGCGCTACTCATCCAGAATGCTCTTCACCGTGGCAACCACCTCGTCGGGGCGGAACGGCTTGGTCAGATAGCTGTGCACTCCCCGGCTCCAGCCGACGAAGAGATCCTCGTCTCGTGATTCGGCCGTGAGCATGACGACGGGAATGGCTTCCGTCGTCCCGTCTGCCTTCAGGTGCTCCAGTGCATCAAACCCGGACATTCGCGGCATCATCACGTCCATCACGATCAGGTCGGGGAGTTCTGCACGCGCCTTTTCCAGCGCTTCCTTGCCGTCCCGCGCCAGGATGATCTGGTAGCCCGCGCGCTTCAGATGCACCTGGACCGTGCGGCGGATATCGTCGTCGTCGTCAACGACCAGGACTCGCTTGGGCATAGGTTGGGTTCTCGTTCCCGGAACTATCGGTAGATCGAATCTCAAGTTGTTGGCGCTGCCGTTCCAGAATCACGCGCACCAGGCTCATTGCCGTGGGAGCTTCCCGCTCCACCACGGCACGGAAATCCTCCGGGCGCACCACCAGCGCGCGGACTTCGCGCTGGAAGGCAGTCACAGTCGCGGTGCGAGGTCCTCCATCCAGGGCGGCGATTTCGCCCAGGCATTCACCGGCACGGCACATGTTGACGCGTACCGGCTGCCCGTCGCGGCGCAGGGTGATTTCCGCTTCCCCATCTATTAGAAAGTACGCCGCGCCGCCGGGTTCCCCCTCCCGGCAAAGCACCTCGCCCTCGCGGAAGACCCGCTCGAAGGCGCGCTGCGCCAACGCCTGCAGGGCGTCCGTGGGGAGTTGTGCCAGCACGGTGCTCCGCCGCAATGCGAACATCCGCTCGAGGGAAGAGAGCGGCGTCCAGTGGGCCTTGGACCCCGACAGGACACCGCGGCGCAGCCGGTCCTGCGCCCCCCGCCAGACCTCGACATCCGGGTCCTTCAGTGAGTTGCGCACCAGGTGCGGCAACTCACCCGGCGGCGGGTCGGGGAACCGGTGGATCGCGAGACGCCGTACCGAAGCGGCCTCATCTGAAAACAGCGCCTCCCAGTCTTTGGCGGAGAGGTCGGGCAGCAGGACAGTCGCCGCCGCCTCCCGCAGCAGCGGATCCCGGTCCTTCAGGGCCCGGCGCACGCGGGCAAGCGCGGCCTGCCTCGCTCCAGCCGCCGATCCCGCGGCTTTCCCTACCGAGCCCCCGGGCGTTCCCAATTCCGACAGCGGATAGCGCAGCGCGTACACCGCCGCGGCGCGCACATAGACACTCTGGTCGGAGCTCAGTCGCAGGAGCATCCCGGTGAGGGACACCGGTCCTACTTCCAGAGTGGAGCGGTCCACCGGCTCACAAACCGCTGCCCGGCATGCGGCGGCAAGATCCGGTGGGAGGTGCTCGCCCAACCAGTTGGCGATGTGCTCCAAACCGGATTGATCCCCGCGCGCGAGAAGGATCCGGGGAGCATCCAGTTCCCCCGGCGGCCCATACAGATTGGCGAGCCGCAGCAGGTGGTCCATGTCCTCCGCCAGGATTCCCTGCATCTCCTGGTCCAGGAACTGGACGACGGGGTACGTGTAGTGAGACAGGAGCGCAAGATCACGACGCACGATCTGCACGCGCTTGAGTTCGTTCCGGAGATGCTGCCCGCGTGCTCCCTGCGGATCGGAAAGCTCCTGCACCACTTCTTCGTGCTCTTCGGGACGCAGCCGGTACTTCTCCTGCAGGTCTGCGAGAGTCCGTTCATCCGGGAGAATTCCCTTGTTCGTGGTGAGGAGTTGCTCCAGTTCGGTGCGATAGCCGATGAGGCGCAGCCGTTCGCCGAGCGTGCCCTTGTACGTGGAATCGAAGAACTCGGGGGCCTCCCGCGCCAGTTCCCGCAGAACGCGCTGCTGCTCGGCATCGCTGAGCCCGAGGTCCTGCGCCAGCCGGTCGAGCAGTCCCAATTCCTGGCTGGTGACCAGATTCTCGGACAGCATGTGGGTCACTGCATCTTTGAAAGCGCGAAGCCGGTTGTCCGAGTCGTGGTTGCGGAGGGTGTACGTGGTGTACGCCTCATCCAGGTCGCGCGGCGGACGCTCCGGCCACGGCCAGCGGCGCACCCACTTCCGCGCCTGATCGTTCTGCAATTGCTTTCGGCGGGTGCGAGCCAGGCGTGTATACAGAGTGCGCGTGGCCAGGAGCAAGAGCAGAAAGTGCAGGGTCTCGTACCCGCCGGGCGGCAGCGTGCGAAACGTCGGCGCCCCGGCGAACAGGTAGAAGATGCAGAAGGTGAGGAAGCCGGCCCACACGAACAACGGATGCCGCACATGCTCGGCGATCTCAGTCGCCGGCGAGCCGGTCTTCAGTTTCCATCGCGTCCACACGTGTTCAATCCCGACGAACGCGCCCCAGGTGAGTGCCGAAAAGAGGCCGAGTGTCAGCGGGGCGGCCAGCAATACCGGCACGTATGGGGCCCCGGCGAAGCCGAACCCGGGATCCAACCAGTGGAGCCAGGGCGCGGGGTCGCGGGTCCAGTCTCCGGAAAGGTAGTACCCCCAGTCGAATTGGGTGCCGGGAGTCTGATATGGAATCGGCCGGGTATAGGTAGCGTCACCGAGCATCCGGGCCGCCTGAAGGCGGTGCCAATAGGACGGCTGGTGCAGAAAGTACCACACATAGAAGCCGAGGAACAGCCCGGGAGTAGAATAAAAGACGAACTGCCGGCTGCGCAGGGAGAGCTCCTGCCAGTAGTCATTCTCCTGGTTGATGTCCGGACAGAGTCCGCCGGACGGGACCGTCTTGCATCCCGTGCATCGTGCACATTGGGAGTTGCGGTGGTACAGGGGGCGGTCCGCGTCCAGATAGACCCGCTCGATCACCCCCACCGGACAAAAGAAGTTGCACCATGACTTCCCGGTGTAAACGAACCCGACGCCTACCGCGGCAGCGATGACCGCCAGGAAGGCGAGGGCAAGGGACAGCGGGTGCGAATTGATGAGCAACAGCCGGAGCGCCAACGCCGCGGCGAGAATGCCCCAGGTGACGTACGGGTAGTTCTTCACCAGCCAGGGCGACACCCGACGCCGACGCCGCTCCGACTCCCGTCCGGTGCGCCGATCCGGCCAGCCGATCCACTCACTCATCCGCGAGAAAAAAGCGAGTGGGCAGACTTCTCGCCAGCGGTAGAAGCCCACCACCACGATGAACGCGGGGAGGAGCGCGACGATCAGCGTCCAGACGAGACGCGCGCGCGGCCATTCCTGGTGCAGTCCGGCTTGCGGGAAGAGCAGGAGCCCGAGCGGGATGCACAGCAGGATCACCACCCCGGCGGCACGGCAGAGCCAGATCCCCCGCTGTTCCCAGTCCGCCGCATCCCACGCAGCGAGGCAGACCGCCCACGGACGCGCAGACGGCGCGCCTCCGGCAGTGGGGGAGGCAGGAGGCGGGGGAGGCACTGCGGCCTGCTGGGCGGAGACGGACAAGCGGTGTATTCCTTTCCGAGGCTCCGGTGATTATACTTCGCAGACATGCTCTTCCTCGCAGTTCTAATCGTGGCCGCGGCCGTGGTCCTGCTCGCCCGCCGCGGCGAGCCCCGGCTGGTGCTGCTCGGCGCCGGATTTCTCCTGTGCATCGTAGGAGGCGACCCGCTCCGGCTGCCGGACGCATTTGCCCAGGGGATGATTGCCACGATGGTGGCGCCGATCTGTGCGGCGATGGGGTTTGCCTGCGTCGCGCAGGCGGCAGGGTGCGACCGCGCACTGGTAGAGTTCCTGCTGGCGCCGGTGCGGCGTGTCCGCCCGCTGTTGCTCCCGGGCGGCATTCTGGCGGCCTACCTGGTCAACGCAGCCATCCCGAGCCAGACGAGTACCGCCGCCGCGCTCGGCCCCGTGCTCCTGCCGCTGCTGCTCGCCGCCGGAGTCGGGCGCGAGACCGCGGCGGCGGCGCTGATTCTGGGCGCTTCGTTCGGCGGGGACCTGCTCAGTCCCGGCTCGCAGGATGTGCAGGCAGTGGCGGGCGCCGCCGCGCTGCCGGCGTTTGAACTCGGCGCCCGGGTTCTGCCGCCGTCCGCGGCGGGGGTAGTCGTCGCGGCACTGGTGTTCGGGTGGCAGCCTCGCACCCGCCCGGCCGCGGACGCCGACCCGCCCGGCGGCTAGGCCGGCGCGCCGGCCAGTGGGGCGGGCCGTACGGATGGTCGCCCGCACGTCGCGGACGAGCCGACTCCGAGGCCGGCAGAGACACGCAACCCCGGTCCGTCGTCCGAGGGTACACCAGGAACCCTGCGCCAGACAGGTAAGCAACCGGCAGGAGTCGCCCTCCGAGCCGTGCGGGCCTGCGTGCCGGTCATTCCAATCCTGCTGCTGCTGGCGGCCAACCAGGGGTGGCCGCCGCTGGCCTGGCTGATTGCACCTCGCGACGGGGTGGGAGCGGCGGCCGGCGCTCTCCCGGTGGTGCGGGCGATGCTCATCGGATGCTGTGCCGCGGCCCTGGCGGGAGGCCGCGAGGGGCTCGCAGCGGCGCGGAAGCTGTTTGAAGGCATGGGAATTGCCTACGCCAACATCATTTCGCTTACAATTACGGCGGCGTGCTTTGGGGCGGGGATTCAACAAGCGGGTCTGGGGTCAGCGCTGCTTCGTGCCGCAGCACAGCTCGGCCCGGTGGGATTACGGGCGCTGGCGGTGCTGTTTCCGGCGCTGCTGGCGCTCCTGTCCGGTTCCGGCTCGGGACCGATCCTGGCCTACGCGCAGGCCTTCCTGAGCGGAGCGGCTGCCGCCGACCCGAGCGAATCCCTGACGCTGGGAACCCTCGCGTGCCTGGCCGGCGCCGCCGGTCGGACCGCTTCGCCGGTCGCCGCCGTAGTGGTATACAGCAGCGGACTGGCGGGTGTCTCCCCGTTCGCTGCGCTCCGCCCGCTCCTCCCCGCCCTGGGGAGTGGTGCGCTGGCAGCACTGGCCGTCGCGGCCTGGGGACGCAGATAGGCGGCAATCCGCCGCGCGGACAGTGACGTAGTGGGGCGTTCCCGGCGAATCGTAGAGCGCCGGCGCCGCAGAACGGGTGAATGAATGACCAGTACACGCTTCGCAGACCCGGAGGCCGGTTCGATGGTGGTGAACGGACGGGCCTACCGGCTGCCCGCGGCGCCGGTGGTAGGGGTGTGCCTGGACGGCTGTGACGAACGGTACTTCGAAGCGGCGCTGGCAGGCGGTGATCTCCCAGCCGTGCGCCGAATGGAACGTGGGGGAGTGCGGACACGGGCCGGCGGCGCGCTTCCGTCGTTCACCAATGTGAACAATGTGTCGCTCGTGACGGGAGTCCCGCCGTCCGTTCACGGCATCAGCGGAAATTTCTTTCTCGACCCGGAAACCGGCGAGACGGTTATGATGAACGACCCGCGCTTCCTGCGGGTAGAGACGCTGCTGGCCGGCGCGGCACGAGCAGGCCGAAGGGTGGCGGTGGTCACCGCGAAGGAGAAACTTCGCCGGCTGCTGTCGGACGGCGTGCAGGGGATCGCCGTCTCGACGGAGTTCCTGGACCAGGCACGCCCTGAGACGCACGGAGTGGGTGACCTGCCTGCGCTGTTGGGACGTCCGACACCGCCGATCTACAGCGCGGACGCGAGCCTGGCGGTACTCGACCTGGGAATTCGTCTGCTGGAGACCGACCGGGCAGATTTCCTCTACCTCTCCCTCACCGACTACATTCAGCACCGGCACTCCCCGGCTGAGCCGGAGGCCATCTCATTCATCCAGGAGGTAGACAGGCGCCTTGGGCGGCTCCTGGACCTGGGAGCGGTACTCGGTGCGACGGCCGACCACGGCATGAACGCCAAGCACGGTCCGGACGGGACGCCCCGGGTGCTCTATCTTGAAACGCTGCTGCCGGAGCACTTCGGGGACGGAGCGCGCGTGGTGCTGCCCATCACCGATCCGTATGTGGTCCACCATGGCGCCCTCGGCGCCTGTGCCGGTGTCTACCTGGCGGAACCCCGCCAGGCCGCGGCGGTGGCGGAGTTTCTCCGGACGCTGCCGGGCATCACCGACGCGCTCCCGCGCGCCGACGCCGCCCGCCGGCTGGAACTCCCCGCAGACCGGATCGGCGATGTGGTTGTGCTCTCCGATGCAGCCACGGTGCTCGGCCGCCGCCCCGAAGACCACGACCTCTCGGTGCTGGAGGGACCGCTCCGCTCGCACGGTGGGCGCGACGAGGCGACGGTCCCGTTCTTGCTCTCCCGGCCACTGAACGGAGAGTGGCCGCATCTGCGAAACTTCGATCTGTTCGCCGCTCTCCTCCAGTAGCGAGACAGTCAACCCTGGATCGCGCGGCGCACAGTCTCCACGATCCGGTCTATCTCCGCTTCCGAAATCGTCAACGGCGGCGCGACCATCACCACGTCCCCGCGAACGCGCAGCAGCACCCCCTGCTGCTGGCAGCGCCGGCGCACGGCGTCTCCCAGCCCCGCCGGAGCCTTCGTCGCGCGATCGGCAACGAGTTCGACGGCGGCCATCAGACCCAGGCCGCGCACCTCGCCGACCGCCTCAAGATCCAGCAGGGTGTCGAGCCCGCGCCGCAGGTAGGCGCCCCGCTCGCGGGCCTGCGCCACCAGTCCCTCGCGTTCCAGAATGTCCAGGTTCTTGAGGGCCAGTGCGCAGCAGGTGGGATGTCCTGAGTACGTGTAGGCATGCATCCACCGGTTCTCCGGAGCCGCGGAAAGCAGGGCGTCGCGAATCGCGTCCGAGATCTGCATCCCTCCGAGCGGGAGGTAGCCGCTGGTGATTCCCTTGGCGAACGACATGATGTCCGGCGATACGCCCCAGTGCTGGAGCCCGAACCAGCGGCCCGTGCGTCCGAATCCGGTGATGACCTCATCCGCAATCAGCAGCACCTCGTGGCGGTCACAGATCGCACGCAGAGTGGGGAAGTAGTCGTCCGGGGGGACGATGACGCCCCCTGCCCCCTGCACCGGCTCGGCGATGATCGCCGCCACCGTGTCGGCGCCTTCCACCAGGATCGCTTCCTCGACGGCCCGAGCCGCCGCTGTGCCGACCGTCTCCCCCTCCCGCACATCGTCGAAGCGATAGGGATACGGTGCAGGCGCCTGAAGAAATCCAGGCACACGGGGCTCGAAGACTTTCCAGTAGTTCGCCATCCCGGTGGCGCTCATGGCGGCCAGCGTAACGCCGTGGTAGGCGTGCCAGCGGGAGAGGATCTTGAACTTGCCCGGCTTGCCGCGCAGCTTCCACACGGCCCGCGCCGTCTTGAACGCGGACTCGTTTGCTTCCGCGCCGCCGCTGGTAAAAAACGTGGTGTTCAGCTCCGGATAGGCAAATCCGGCCAGTTTCTGGGCCAGCAGTGCAGCCGGCTCATTTGTATACCCCGCGTACGCGGAAGCGTAGGGCAGCCGCCGCAATTGGGCGGCGGCTGCATCGGCCAGCTCATCCCTCCCATAGCCGACGAGCACGTTCCAGAGGCCGGCGAAGGCATCCAGATAGTCGCGCCCGGCAGCATCGCGGAGGTAGACACCGTGCGCCTCCACAAACACGAGCGGGTCGGCATGCTCAGCGGGATGATGGAGCGGATGCAGCAGGGACTGGTCGGCGACCAGCAACTCAGTCTGGTGGGACAACGGTTCTCTCCGTGGTGCTGCCCGAGCACCCGCCGGGGTTCGCAAACCCCGAAAAAATTTTTGGAAAAAACGGCCCGCAAACACGGAACCTGTCCGTGCCGCGGGCCGTCGAAAAAAATGCGTTCCGGGGAACACCCGTACCAGACATTCAGTTACCGCTGCGGCGCCCGGGCTAAGGGTGCCGCAGCGGTCTTTTCGCCTATTCTACCCTCGATATCGTTCGACGTCACCTCTGTAATTTAACCCCAGGACTTTTCGCGCGCGTTCGGTGTTGCAGGTCGCGTCCGCCTCCGGGGTTCCCACGATGTGGAGGATGTCGAAGTCCTCGGTGTCGTTCTCGGCAGCCAGGCGACATGCTTCCGCAAGGTCGTGGCGGCAAACCCACCCATTCCGGCGCACGGAACCTCCCGGCCCCAGTGTTTCGCGATGCCGCCCCAGTCCGAGTCGCGTGTCCACGATGTAATCGGGGCAGAGCACGAGAATCCGCATCCCATGTGCGTCATGAAAGCTGCGGCAGGTCTCTTCTTGCAGCCGCTTGGTGAGTGCATACACTCCCCCACCGGGCCGCCGCTGGTCGACGTCGAAGAAGATGCCCTTCGGATGCACTGTCTCCCGGGAACCGACGTGGACCACATGGCGGATGCCGCGCCGCCGCGCCGACTCCAGAACGTTCCAGAGGCCCTTCAGGTTGATCATCCAGGGCAGCGGATCGTCGTCGTCGCCGCCGAAGTAGGCGGCCACATGAATGATTCCATCCATCCCTTCGGTGGCTGCGAAGACGGTCCCGAAGTCCGAGATGTCACCGTGAACGGTCTCACCGCTCCACGCGGGCCCGACGTCCTCCCAGGTCTTCCAGGCGTCGGGCGAGTGATCGAAGGCACGTACCTGGTGCCGGCCTTCCAGATTGGCGAGCACTGCGCGACCGAGCCAGCCCGCCGCGCCGAACACTACGAGTTTCATGATGGGATTGGAATTCGCGAAAAAAGCCGGCATTCCCTGCCGCACATTGTCGAAGTGCGGATCGGCCGAAGTGGCCCTGGGGCCGGCTGTGCTGTGCGACAAGAATGGCGTTCCCGGCAACAGCAGCTCTTTCCAGACAACGGCGTCAACAAGGGAGGGGCTGGGGGATAGCGGAGTGCTGCGTACGGTGCCCGGCAAAGCAGCGTTCTGGTGTTTGAACCCAACCGAGGCCAGTTGCTTGACGGCAGTGATTTCCTGGTGGCGGCCGGCGCGGGCACGTTCCAGCTTTCCCTCACCGGGATGCGCTGGGACCGCCGCATCCCTTGCTCCCTGGCGCCGCGGACCGACGAGACCCCCTTCGGCCTCCGGTTCGTGGGCGGAACGACCGCGGTCCGTTTCGGCGGGGGAAGCAGAAGGTCCGGCAGCGGAAACCGCGCGTGTACCAAGACCTGGTCGGCGGCCGGCGGGAGATTGCGTCCGGTTACGGGCCTCTGACGCCGGGTGGGAGCACGCGGGGCGCCGTGAGGGGCCGGTCGCTGGTGAACTTCCAGGTGGGAGCGTACGATCGCCGGGCGCCGCTGGTGATTGATCCGGTGCTGGTGTACGGCACGCTGGTGCGGGGGCCGGCACGAGCGGAAACGATGATGTGAGCCGGGTTTCGGGAGCCGCGGTGAGGAGCGATGGGACCATCGTCCTCGTGGGGCAGCGCGACACGGTGGGAGTCTTCGAGGAGTACGACCCCGACGAGTTGGGCCAGGAGTCCGTCATCCGCAAGGGTTCGCTGCCGAGTTCCGATGTTCGTGCGGGGGCCGTGGATGCGGCGGATCGGGTGTACCTCGCGGGCGCGACCGATAACCCGGCATTTCCGGTGACCAACGCCGTGCAAGGCGACCAGCCGGGGCGCGACGCTTTCGTGGCCAGGTTCACCGCCGACGGTGTCCGAGAGTTTTTGACTTGCCTCGGAGGCGAAAACACCGATGAGACCAACGCCCTGGGCGTGGCGACCAACAACGAGATTGTGGTAGCAGGGACCACAAATTCCCGCAATTTCCCCAACCTGAACGGCCCGTTCCGGGTGAAGGGGCTTGGCTATGATGCGTTTGTGACCAAGCTGGACTTGATTTCCGGTTCTGGCGCCGCGTATGCGGTGGCAATGTCCACCTTATTTGGGGGGTAACGGGGACGACATTGTGCGGGCGGTCGGGCTCGCCCCCCGGTGCTCTTTTCGACCTTCCTGGGCGGCGGCAATCGGGATCTCGCTCGTGCAGTGAGCGCGCCGGGTGTTCCAGGTAAAAAAACGGGAACGATTTCAGGGTGAAAAAGACGAAACGCCGGTGCGCCCGAACTATCAAACATCGGTGCCCCTCGCCCCTCCCGGAAATGCACCGCCGAGGACACAGAGAGGGGCCTTGCTGCTCAGCACGGCGCGGCACGAAGCCATCACAGAGCCGCGCCGTGCTGAGCGGTCCGGCCCGCCAGCGGGTGCGTTGACCGTCAGGTGGTGCCGGCCTACGTTCCGCCCTGCCCCTGGCTCCTTGGGTCGCCAGCGGCAGGGCTCCACTTCGGCCGGACGCTTAGGCCCTATCCCAAAACATTTATGGTGAAAATTGTGATCACTCCCGAGTAAAATAAAATGAATCGTGGAAGTGGAAGAAATAAACGATGGGCATGGTAGGCAAAGGGAGCAATTGGAAGGAGATCCCGGAAGCGCTGTGGCAGGAAATCGAGCCGTTGCTTCCGCCCCCTCCCGTGCACCCGCCGCAGCACGGCGGTCGGCCGCGGGTGTGCCGGCGTCAAGTGCTGACCAAAATCTTGTATGTGTTACGCACCGGGGCGCAGTGGCAGGCACTGGACCTGCTGCCAGGACCTTCCCGTAGTACGGCCCATCGTTACTACCAAGATTGGATAGCCGCAGGCGTGTTCCAGCGCTTATGGACCCGGGCGCTGGAGGTCTATGAGACCCCCGCGGGGATCGTGTGGGAATGGTTGGTAGTGGACGGCTCGCTGGGGAAAGCGCCGCTCCAGGGGGAGAAAACCGGCCCCAACCCCACGGATCGCGCCAAGAGCGGGGTGAAACGCAGTGTCCTCACCGATGGGCGGGGCGTGCCGGTGGGGTTAGCGCTCGCTGGGGCCAACCGCCCGGACTTCCAGTTGCTGGAAGAGACGGTGGCCTCGATCCCGGTGCCCCGCCCCCAGCCCACGGAGGAGGCGCCCGTGGATCTGTGTGCGTGAAAAAGGCTACGATTATCCCACGGTAGAAGCCTTCGTGGTGCAGGAGGGCTTCACACCGCACATTCCGCCACGCGGGACCACGCCGAAAGCACATCCCCGGGACCCGGAGAAGCGCCCGCGCCGCTGGGTGGTCGAACGCACTCACCATTGGCTCCATCAGTGGTGCCACGTCTTTCTCCGCTGGCATCGTAAAGCCGCTAACTATCTTGCGGCCCTCCAGTTCGCCGCCGCGGTCATCGCCTTCCGCGCCGCCGAGGTTTTGGGATAGGCTCTAATCCGTCGGGACCGGGCTCATAGGGCGAATCGGCCTCCCGCCTGGTTGTCCCTGGCGCCGATCAGCAGCACCGTGTCGGACTATCCAGTCCTTCTCCCATTCGCTGCTCATTCAGGTGGCGTCAGGTTCCATTTGGAGGCGACGTGCGGCAGGAACCCGCATCGCCTAACGGGAACATGCCCCGGAACACACATCCTCAATTCCCGCCCGGAGGTCCCCGATGCTCGGCCTGAAGATCACCCCGGAGAAATGCACGGGCTGCGTGCAGTGCGAACTGGCCTGCTCGTTCGTGAAGACGGGCCAGTTTCAGCCCTCGCGTTCGCTGGTGCGCGTCCACATCTTCGACGAACTGGCGAGCTATGCGCCGTACACGTGTTTTCAGTGCGACGAAGCGTGGTGCATGACGGCGTGCCCCACGAATGCAATTGCCGTGCAGCCGGAGACGGGCGCGAAGGTCATCATCCCCGCGGCCTGTGTCGGCTGCGGGCTCTGCACGATCGCCTGTCCTTTTGGGACGATGTTCTACCATCCGGAGCAGCACATCGCGTACAAGTGTGACCTCTGCGGCGGCGACCCGGCGTGTGCGGTTGCGTGTCCCACCGGCGCGATCGAGCACGCGGAGGTCGGCGGTGGGGCCACCTGGCTTGCGGGCTGGTCGGCGCACCTGCAGCGCGAATACGCCGACAACCTCACGGGGTCCACCGCGTGAACTGGTAGGAACACGCTCGGCAAGATGCACTCACAGCCGGCGCGGGCTCCGTCCTGCCGGATTCGACAGCGCCGGTGGTGCGCGGGCCGGTTCTGCTTGAAACGGGGCCCGTTCTCCCGATGTGGCGTCTTCTTGCGACCGGACGGCGCCCGTGTCGGCAAGCCAGCCCCCGTTCGCGCGCCGGGGACGCGACTTGCGAGAGGAATGGTCCCTGCTGATGTAGCCGCTGAGCGGCCGTAGGGTACGCACGAAAGTCGAGGCGACCCTGGACCGGTGGGGCGACCTCGCAGGGCCAACTTCGCGCGACCGATCGTCGCTACGGACAGCGATTGATCCGTTCCGCAGCGCCGCTCGGAGACTCCGCATCTGTCGGTAAGTCGCTGGAGCGACGAACCACTTTCCGTCCCGGGGGCGGCAGGATGATCAGCTCCTTCGCCTTCCCCTGCCTTGGTGTGGAACTCTGGAGAGAAGGCCCGCCGCCGAGGGAAGGTGCGGATGAGGAGGCCGGGGCGTGATGGGTTTGCCGCGGTTCGCGCCGATTCAGGGGTGGCCGGCGTTGCCCGGCTCTCTCTGTTCCGAGCCTGCTGACCCGGCAGAGGAGCGGGCGGCGTGGTTGACGAACGGGTCTGCATGAGATCTGTACTCATCGCACTTGCGGCCTGCGCGGCGGTTGTGGTCGTGGCGGCGTCCGGCGGGGCGGCTCCCGCAGCGGAGGTGCTGTTCCGCGATCGGGTGCAGCCGCTGCTGGCCGCCCGGTGTCTGCCGTGCCACGCCGGCGCGTCCCCACAGGGTGGGCTGGATCTGTCGAGTGCTGCGGCCGCCCGGGCGGCGCTGCTGCGGCGTTCGGGCGGGGCTGCGGCGACCACGCCGCCGCTGTTGCTCCGCCGGGTGATGGAGGGTTCCATGCCTCCAGGGGAGCGCCTGCCCGAGGGGGAAGTTGCGCTTTTGCGTCGCTGGGTGCAGGAAACGGGCCTGCCGGTCGGGTCAACCGGGCGTGGGGGCCCTGCGGCGGCCCCGGCACGTGCGGGCCGTGACTGGTGGTCGCTCCAACCGTTGAGGGTGGTCGTCCCGCCGTCTCCGGCAGCGACCCCGGCCGGCCCCGGGAGTTCGGGGCGATCACGCCGCGCCACACCGGCTGTTGTCCGCCGCGTGCCGGCGCCGCCGGACGGAGCGCCGGGGATGCCCTCGGATGCGCCGCGTGTGCCTCAGCGGGTGCGAGAGGGCGTAGTGCTGCGGGCGCCGGTCGGGCAGGTGGTGGATCGGTTTGTGGAAGTGCGATTGCGGCGGGCGGACCTGGGGTTTGCGACGGAGGCGTCGCGGGCGGTGTATCTGCGCCGGCTTACCTATGATCTGCACGGGCTCCCGCCGTCGTGGGACGAGATGGTGGCGTTCGAGCAGGATACGCGGCCGGATGCCTGCGAGCGGGTGGTG
>SYMT01000165.1 GCA_005805375.1 Actinomycetota bacterium | reverse complement strand
CGGCAGCAGCAGCGCCGCCTCAAAGCGCTGGAGCGGCAAGCGAAGTCTCTGGGTTACAGCCTTGCTCCCCTGCCCGAAAAAACCGCGACTCCCGCATGAAATGCTATCTCTCCCACAATCTGGTTCGAGTTTCTTGGGAGGGTGCAGAGGAACGCAGAGATCAGGCGCCGCTCGTCTCCTCCTCTGCGTCCTCTCAAGCAACTTGCCCCAGGACTGTGGGAGATACAACAGTATACCGGCAAGTTTCTTCGTTGAAACTGGTCTGAGGTCTCCTCGGTCTCCGGCGCTCCGCGGTGAGCGGTTCTTTCCTCTGCGTCCCTCTGCGTCCTCTCAAGTAACTTGCCCAAGACTGTGGGAGATACAACAGTATACGGACAAGTTACTTCGTTGAAACTGGTCCGAGGTCTCCTCGGTCCCCGGCGCTCTGCGGTGGACAAGCCGGTCCCTCGTTGCTCCGGCCGGCGGAGGCGCAGCCCGGAGGAGGAGTGGAGGATAGGGAGAGAGAAGGAAGCGCCGGAGGCGGAGAGGAAAGGAGTAGCACGCGTTCTGCTCGCTATCTCCGAAGTCTTCGCCGGGAGAGTTCGCACCGTGCGTCGCCCCCAGACATCCCAGGCCACCTTCCCCCGCCCCAGCGCCGAGACCCTGCGGGACTTCCGGCGTCCGAACCGGCCCGGGAACGCCGGCATCTTGCCGGCTCGGGGACCGGGCGCCTAGTGGTTGCTCGCCACCTCGGCCCTGGTGATCGCCCTCATCCGTCTCCGGCACACCCGGCACGCGCCTGATTCCCACACGCACAGAGGGAGTTAACCAGATGGCACAAAGCATGGCAGATGTGATCCGCGAACGGAGCGAGCAGTCCGGCATCCGGATCGGCGAACAGCGCGGGATCGTGCAGATGCAGGACCTGGTGCTGGCCGGGGTCGAGGAACGCTTCCAGGGGGCACTGCAGTCGGGGGAAGCGCGGGTGCGGGCACTGCGGACGGCGCACGCCCTGCAGCAGGCGGTGCGGGCGCTAGTGGGGGCGGCGAACGAAGAGGAGTTCGTGGCGCGGCTGGCGGGCAGCCCGGGCGGGACCTCCGGCACGTAGCCAAGACAACGACGGCAAGGACGAGGGAGATCAGGAACCACTGAGATGACGATGACCCTGGAAGCCCCACCGCCGAACCGGCTCACGGCCGTCGATCTGCTCGCGATGCCGGACGGGGAACGATACGAGCTGGTGGAGGGTGCGCTGCTGGAGCGAGAGATGGGGACACTGGCCAGTTGGGTGGGCGGAGAGGTCTTCGCGCAGCTACGCGACTACGGGCGAGCCACCGGCGTGGGGTGGGCATTTCCGGCAGACGCCGGCTACCAGTGCTTTGCGGATGACGGCGACCGTGTGCGTCGTCCCGATGCTTCGTTTGTGTGCCGGGGGCGCTTCCCGGACGAACGGTTTCCGCAGGGACATACCCGCCTGGTACCGGATCTGACCGTCGAGGTAGTGTCGCCCAACGATTACTACTCCGAGGTGCGGGCGAAAACCGACGAGTATCTCTCCGCCGGGGTGCGCTGCGTGTGGGTGCTGGATCCGCGCACGCGCACCGTGGAGGTGCGCCGGCCGGGGGGCTCCGCAGTCCTCACGGCGGCGGACGAGTTGACCGCTGAGGATGTGCTGCCCGGGTTCCACTGCCCCGTTGCGGATTTCTTCCCGCCCGGGTGACTTTCACCGCACCGGATCTTCCCGTTCGGGGCGCTCGAGCACGGCGAGATCGGGATATCGTTCGGGCGGCAGAGTGAAGTAGACGCGCTCCCGCACCTCCACATAATTGTACCCCTTCGGGTCCGGGCTGGCAGGAATCACCCCGCGGAGTGGACGAACTCACCACTGAGGATGTAGAGGGACCGGATGGTCCACCGCAGAGCGCCGGGGACCGAGGAGACCTCGGACCAGTTTCAACGAAGTAACTTGTCCGTATACTGTTGTATCTCCCACAGTCTTGGGCAAGTTACTTGAGAGGACGCAGAGGAACCGAATTCTCCACCGTAGAGGACGCAGAGGGACCGGATGGTCCACCGCAGAGGACACAGAGGGACCGAATTCTCCACCGCAGAGGACGCAGAGGAGGAGACGAGCGGCGCCTGGTCTCTGCGTCCTCCCAAGTAACTTGCCCCAGGACTGTGGGAGATGCAACAGTAATCCGGCCAAGTTTCTTGTAGGAATTTGTCCGAGGTCCCCTCGGTCCCCGGCGCTCTGCGGTAGAGAATCCGGAGTTCCCTCTCTGCGTCCCTCTGCGTCCTCCCAAGTAACTTGCCGCTAGACTGTGGGGGACGCAACAGTATGCGGGCTAGTTTCTTCGTTGAAACTGGTCCGAGGTCCCCTCGGTCCCCGGCGCTCTGCGGTAGAGAATCCGGTGTTCCCCCACGCACGGCGGCCAATCCGGTCGCGCACCGTCGCGCCGGGGGTGTGAGTGGTAGGGAGAAAGGCAAGGGGATGCGAAACCAGCGAGGCAAGCAGGCGGGGAGTTGGGCCCGGACGGTTTGGGCGCTGGCGGGAGTTCTCGTCGGCGCGTGCGTGCTGCCCCTGGCCTTCCAACGGGTGATCCTCCCCGCCGGAAAGCCGCTGCGGACCCGGATCAATCCTGCGGACGGCGCGGAAATGGCGTGGATTCCGCCGGGCACGTTCCTGATGGGCAGCACGGCGGCGGAGCGCGACCAGGAGTGGAACCGCTTTACGTGGCATCAGCATGGGAGAGAGTACAGCAACGACGAAGACCGCCACCAGGTGCGGATCACGCGGGGGTTCTGGCTGTACCGCACGGAGGTGACGAACGCGCAATACCGGAAGTTCCTGGATGCCAACCCTAACCAACGGAAGCCCGGGTACTGGGACGACGCACAGTACAACCAGCCGGAGCAGCCTGTGGTGGGCGTCAGCTGGGACGACGTGCAGAAATACTGCGAATGGGCGAAGGTGCGGTTGCCGACGGAGGCGGAGTGGGAATACGCAGCCCGCGGTGGAAACACGGGGTTGGAGGGGCGACCACGGTACTCTTTCGTCTGGGGGAACGATCTGCCCCGCACGGGCGAGGCTGTGGGAAACGTGTGTGATCAGTCTGCTGCACGCGGCGGCATAATCGGTCATTACTTCCCGGGATATGACGACGGGTACGCTAGGCTGGCCCCGGCAGGCCGGTTTCGAGCCAATGGTTACGGGTTGTACGACATGGCCGGAAATGTCTGGGAGTGGTGCGCGGACTACTATGCCGAAGGTTACTACCGGAGGGCGCCGATGGAAGATCCGCGAAATGATGCAAACAATAGTCACCGTTCCCTCCGCGGAGGTTCGTGGTTCCACAGCCCGAAAAACGTGCGCGTCGCGGATCGGAACAGAGACGTACCCGGCTACAGGGACTTCGTCCTCGGGTTCCGGCCGGCGGCGGCCGCTGTGCAGGACAATTGACGTATTGGGTGCCGTAGGGTGGTGGGCTGCACCGGGGTGGGCGGTAGTGGGCGGTAGCGGGGTGGGCGGCGCCGGGGGTGGGCCGCACCGGGGGTGGGCCGCACCGGGGTGAAACCCACGGTGCTACCACGTGGAAACCCCTCCGGGCTGGCGGCGTGCGTGATGTGAACGTGGATGGATTTTCGCTGGGCGCCGCCCCGGTGGCGCGATTCGGGCCGCGAACGGCCCCCAGGCGCCACCCACGCCGATAACAGCGTGGTGACAGGACGCCATCTTCCGGATCCCGCACCCCCAGCCCGAAGGGGTTTCCTACGCGATAGCACCGTGGGTTTCACCCCGGTGCGGCCTGCCGTGGTACGGCCCACCCCCGGTGCGGCCCACCCCGGTGCGGCCCTCCCCCGGTGCGGCCCTCCCCGGTGTGGCCCACTCCGGCCGCGCCCCTCACCACAACTGCGGTGTGGTATTCGGACGCGCCCGTCGAGATCCCGCACATCCCCAGCCCGAAGGGGTTCCCTACGCCATAGCACCGTGGGTTTCACCCCGGTGCTACTCGTCGTCGGTCCCAATGTCTTCCAGTACGGCGCGGAGCCGTCCCGCGGCATGGTGTTCCTTCTGGTTGTTGGCGTAGGCCACCGCGTTGGTCAGGTGGCCGGCGGAGACCGTGAGCGCGCCGAAGCCGGATTGCCAGTAGAACACCTTGGCGTTGAGGACGTCGTCGTTGATGAAGTGGGACGAGGCTCCCTTCAGTTCGGCGATGCAAGTGGAGAGCGCCAGGGAGGGCGGGATCGAGCAGACCACATGGATGTGATCCGGCATGCAGCCGATTGCGTGAACATGGACCCCCAACGTCACGCATTTCTTCCGCAGGTAGCCCAGCAACCGACGCTCGATGGCCGGCGTGATGAGCGGCTCGCGGTGTTTTGTCCCCCAGACGAGGTGGTCAGGGCCGCACCGGGGGTGGGCCGCACCGGGGTGAAACCCACGGTGCTACCACGTGGAAACCCCTTCGGGCTGGCGGCGTGCTCGGCGTGAACGTGGATGGATTTTCGCTGGGGCACCACCCCGGCGGCGCGATTTTGCCCGCGCACGGTCCCGAGGCGCCACCCACCCCGATGGCGGTGTGGTGACCGGACGCCATCGTCCCGATTCCCGCACCCCCCAGCCCGAAGG
>SYMT01000164.1 GCA_005805375.1 Actinomycetota bacterium | reverse complement strand
GGCCGGACTCCGCATCGGCGGTTTCGCTGCCGTTCAGTGAGTGGGTTGTGCCGGGTGGGTCCACTTACTTACGTGCGTGGCTCGGGTACGTTGCGCGTGCATCGGGCCGAGGAATGGCAAACGGTGGCGTGCCGGATCTTGCCCGTTCTTCATCAAACAGCGTTGCGTTTTTTTTACCTGTATTCACCCAGGATCTCGTCGGATCGTCAGCCCCCGGGTCACCGTCGCCGGGACATTACCCGCCTACTCCTTCGAGTCCGTCCGCAGGATCGCCCGCACCTCCATCAGGATTGTGCCCAGGCGGTTCCGGCCGGAGCCGTCTTTTCCGCAGCCCCAGTAGTAATCGCTCGGCGCGTTCTCGATGATCTCTGCATCGCCGGTGGAAAGCAGCAGAGCGCGGAGCGCGGTGTGGGTCCGGAACTTGTGCAGCACGGCATCGCGCATCACGTCGTCCTTCACCGTCTCCCAGTCCGGGCGCAGCGGGAGGGAACGGTCCCGGCCGATTTCCGCCGCTCGCTTCGGCCCGACTGCCTGCCGGACCTCTTCTTCGTGCGGAGTGCCGGCGAATTTCTGGGCCTGAAAGTAGTGCTCACTGGTGCGCCAGTACTTGCCGTCCAGTTGGAAGCCGTGCCCGGAGAAGTTTGAGAAACCTCCGTAGGGCGGCTGGCGCGCGCTGTAAAAGTAGATCGGCACCGGGATCTTCCAGTCGGAGTTGCAAATGCAGTAGGCCCTGCCGTTCCAGGGGAGAAGCGGCAGGGCCTTCTATTCCAAGCAAACCGATGTTTGCTGTCTACTGCGGGATACCCCGACACTCCTGCTGGTTTGCGTAGAAGCCGCCCGACGCGCCGATCCTGTACATGCGCAGGGCCTTCCCCACTCCGGTGGTGGAGAACTGGCGGCTCGCCCCGACCTCGGTGGCCTGGATTGCCTTCGTGTGGCCGTCGGCGAAGTTGGCGGTGAAGGTGCTGCTGTGGCGCGCCTGCACGGCCTGGACCTGCGTGGCCGTGATGTTCCCATCGTATTGCATCACCGTATCGGACACGCGCGGCAGGGCGGCGAGGGTCACCGGCGGGAGGCCCGCGAAGGCGTTGGCGAACAGGGCGTGGTTGACGGCGTAGCTCGTGAACTGCGGCGTGCCGGGACAGGCGCCGGCCAGGAACCCGCGGAACATGGTCGGAATGTCCATCGCGTCCGATTCCGAGGGGCAGCGCGTGACACCGGCGTTCTTCACGTACGGGTCCACCGCCAGATAGAACGTCGAGACACACGTCCCCGCCAGGTAAGAAGCCATGGGAAAGGTCTCGTCATAGTCCTGGATGTACATCAGGGTGGCGGTGGCATACTGGCGGGCGTTGCTGATGCAGGTGGACTGGCGCGCTTTCTCGCGGGCCTGGGCGAAGACCGGGAAGAGGATTGCTGCGAGTATGGCGATGATTGCTATGACGACGAGAAGCTCAATGAGCGTGAACCCCCGACGTGCGGTATGGCGATGAGGCAAAGTCTATTCTCCTGTCGAGTAGGCGGATGCGAAACGGGTGTTTGGGCGGGAGAACGCCCGAGTTCGTATCACTAGATTCCAGGTTCTGTGCACGCGGCAACTCCCCTCCTGATCCGAAGCGCAGTCGCGGAATCTCTATTTCCGGGCGGCCTGCATCTGCCTCATTGTACCCGCGCGCCAGCCGAAGTGTCCTTCCGGATACGGAGAATGTTGACATGGTTGGGGGGCGCACAAGCTTGCCCGCGCGGCCACCGAGGTGGAGTCAGCCTCCCGCGCCGGCCATGCGGACCAGTGTCAGCACTCTCGGCCTGGCCCCCGAGCGGAGAGAAAAGCCGAGTCCCAATCGGTAGATTTCGGGCATGTAGTACTCATCGTTGTCACGCAGGATGACCCCGTTGCTCTCCAGTAATCGCACGTCCTCGGACAATAGTCCGAGAGCCTCCCGGGTGAAGGGGATCTCTCGTTGCTGCGTCGGCATCTGGCTGAGCCGATCGAGGAGTGTTCCCAGCGGCCTGTTTTCTGTCTTGATCTCGTCAATCTTCGCAGTACTGCACACGCGAGTTGCCGCCCGAATGGCTCGTGGAAGGAGCACACGATCCTCCCATTGCTGGGCGGGATCGTTTTCGCGGGCGGCCTCCGCTAGGAGACGCATCAAGTCGCGGGCCTGTACCTGCCCCCGAAAGTCGGACAGAGCGCCGAAGATCCACTCTATGGATCGAGCCTCGCGCGAGCTATCTCGTCCCAGCTTTCGGCCCCACAGAGGGTCCAGCAGAGTGACGATCTGATTCTCGTCCAGTTCGGAGAGGCTCACGGCCGGCTCGTCAACTGCCCCGGCCCTCACGGTTGTCCAGAGTATCAGTCGCAGGGCCTCCTCTCGATTCCAGTTCAGTGCATACGAGTTGTAGCGGGAAAGGAACTGACCGGCGTTCTGCTGGATTGCGGACAGCACCATATCCCTCCGTGCATAGACCAGAAGACCCAGCGACTGGACCGGGTCCTGGACGAGGCGAATGGGTACCTCTTGCAGCAGGGCACGAAGATCAATCTGTTGCAAGTCGTTGCTGGTCAGGCTCTGGAATAGGTCCTCCAGCCCGTCCATCAGGAAGATGACCCGCTGCCCGGCACGGTGCAGGTGCTCCGCGAGATGTGCCCCGGCGCCACTCTCCCGCGTCCGGAACCCCACCGCCCATGCAAAGAGATCGAGCCAGAGTTGGCGCCACTGCCCCTCGTGTCGCTTCTCCAACAGCGCATCGCGAATGCAGTCCCGCAAGTCGTCCGGGGCCAAGCCGCCGGAGAGGCCCAGTGTGCGGATCGTCTGTTCGCGCGCCCTGCTGGTGATTCTCTGGGCTTCTGGGTCGAGGTTCAACGGTTCCAACAGCGGGAACAAAGAGATGGCGGATCCAGGCGTTCCGTTGGCAGAGACCACAACTCCGGCCTGTGTGAGAAACGTTTCCCACAGTTCTGCTCGCGCGAGTTGAAGGAAGGTATAAGTTTTTCCCGCCCCCTTGGCGCCGACAACTACGACGCGCGGTAGGGCGTTGCGGTGATCCGAGGCCAGGTTTCGCAGGGCCTCGGTAGGCAGAAAGGCCGTCCCAGCGCCGGACTCTGCGTAGACCAGAGCGCGAGCGGTCTCCGCGAGGCCCGCGCGCCGCGCTGCCAGATTTGGGGATCGGACAGCGGATTGTTGCTTGCGCAGCGGTAGGCGTCGGTGGAGATCCTGCAGGCGGTCCCCTATCCCAACAGCATTGACCTGATCCACCACTTCTGCCCAACTGTCCGGCAGCGCCAGCAGCGCAGTCGAGAAGGGGGTGGACACGACTTCCAGGACGGGGCTATCCAGCAGGTCCGATCCGGCGCCGGTGGTATCCTCCCCAGGTACCGGACGTCGCAGGTGTTGGGCTGCCTCGTGCAGAGAGCGTTCGGCTTCCTCCAGCAGGATCTGAAAATGCCTTTCCTGGCTGACCTGGCTGACAATCGCTATTGGGACTGGGTCTTCGTCGCGGCGCGACGGGGCGACGGCTCCCAACAATCGAAGAGTTTCGCAGGTGCCTTGCAGTGACTGACTGCTCAGTGTGGTCACAAGGATCCGATGGACCCGCGGATCCAGCAGCAGGCCTGCTGCGAGTTCCGAAAAGCCGGCGCGCAGATCAACCAGCACCAGGTCCACACCCAGGCTCTGCCCCAGTTCCGCCAACGCTCGGGTGAGTAGAAACGGATCCACTGCCCCTTCGACCAGATGCTCCGGTCGAATCTCCAATGTATGAAACTGTTCCGGAGACCGGAAGGCAGGTAAGAAGAATATCCCCCCATCAACAACGTCCGCCAGGCGGTCTCCTACCAACTGAATCGATTCGGTTCCACTCGGATCGGGGTCGCCGTGGAGTAGCGAGATCAGGTCGGCGAAGGCCACCGGCGGAACGGGAAATCGAGATCGGAGCAGCCAGGTGATCCCGGGCGCCTCCAGATCGGCATCCACCAACAGTACCTTGCGTCCTTGTTGAGCAAGGGAGCGACAAAGGGCGATGGCGTGGACGGTCCGGCCCACCCCCCCTTTGAATGCGTGCAGCGCAGCTACTGGGGGCAGACCTTCGGGAAGGGGCGGCGGGCCATCTGGGTGATCGAAGGGAGGCGCCAGCACGGACGAACGGCGCAGGCTGGGTTTCAGGCGCGGTCTGGGCGGCAGTTCGTCTGTCTCGTGCAGCAAGACGGGTAGATGCCGCGGGTGGTTTGGGCGGCTTTCAAGGCGGAGGGAGCCGCCCGAAAAGTGCTCGGGAGGGTCCGACACGTAGAGTGCCTCAAAGGTGTACGACAGCCACTCCTTCGCTCGCGCTTCGGACCCCGGCCGGATGGCCAGCGTAAGTCCATCCCAGTAGGCGCGGGCCCAGACCAGCCACGCCGGCCAGGGTTGCGCCTCGGTGATGCAGTAGAGGGCGTGCTCCACATCCACCCAGGTGTAAAGACGGGTCTCCAGGGGCATCATCGGTCGGAAAGTCGCTCGAGCGCGATGCATACCTGGTCCAGGCTGTGGATCAGAGCCTGTTCATCCTCCGGGTTCATCCGGGCGCCATATCGCCATACCTGGTGGGCCAGATCTGTGTTCTGGGGGTCAGCCGTCCGGTCGAATCGAAAACGAGGCATCGTGACCGCACTCGCGGCCGGGAGGCGAACTGCCCGGAGCCAGGCGTCCAGGTTGTGTCCCTGCCTTGGATACAGAGTTGTGTCTCGAATCTGTTCCATCGATCGTAAGTTGTTTTGTTTTAGATAGAGCTGCTTCAGGCCACATTCCGTCGCATAGAACAGAAGTAGGTAGTGCGCTGGGGAAGTTGGGTTGCGTGTTTCTGCGCGGTGGTACCGGAAAGCTCGTTCGAGTTGGCCCGGTCCGGCCGGCACCCGGGTGCCGGCGCGATCAGTGTGGTCCGTGAGTTGGTTGAAGTGAGTCCGGAGGGCGGTGATGTGGGTCTCCAGTGCGTTCACAAGGCGTCGGAGTTCGGCGACCTGTGCCGGATCGGTGGCCCCACAGAGGCGTCGGATGGCCTCGCAACTCGTGCGCACCTCTGCCACGGTGGCGTCTAACGCTCCGATGATGATTTGCTCGGCCGCCGACAGGTTCATGGATTGAATGGCTCGGACGGATCAGCGTTCTGTCGCGCTGGCCCGGATTCCTGCCTGTTTTCTATCCCGGTTGGGTCGTGCGAGCAGACGCTATGTGCCTGCAGTACAGCGGACGTGACGCGGACGGAGAAACGGCATAGGCTTGAGAAGATAGTGTATGAGCGCGATGTACTATGGCGCCGGGAGCGTGAGGAGAGCACAGTGAATCAGGTTCGTGGGATATCGCGGCGCGCTCTGGTGGCAGGGGCGCTCGGGTTGAGCGGAGCCGCAGTGCTGCACACGGAGCCGGCGGTGGCTGCCCCGGCAGGGCAGGACTGGCCGCAGTGGCGCGGGGCTGGCCGGGATGGCGTCTGGAAGGAAACCGGTCTGCTTGAGAAGTTCCCTCCCGGTCAACTGGCGCGCCGGTGGAGTGTGCCGGTGGGCAACGGTTACAGCGGACCGACGGTGGCCGACGGCCGGGTCTACCTGACGGACCGGGTGGTGGAGCCGGTGGAGCAGGAGCGGATCCATTGCTTTGATTCGGAGAGTGGAAAGACGCTCTGGAGCCACGCCTATGCGCGGGACTACAAGGGGTTGAGCTATCCCGACGGTCCCCGGACGGCGGTGACGGTACATGACGGTCGCGCCTACTTCCTCGGGGCGATGGGTGACTTTCACTGCTATGATTCGGTGTCCGGGAAAGTAATCTGGAGGCGAGACCTGCGGGCCGACTACCAGATTCGCCTGCTGGAATGGGGCATCGCCGCCGCTCCATTGATCGTCGAGAACCTGGTGATCGTGCTCGTCGGCGGCCAGCCTGGGGCCTGTGTGGTTGCGCTGGACCGGCGTACGGGTGAGGAACGGTGGAAGGCGCTTGAGGACCCTGCCTCCTATGCCGCCCCGATCCTGATCCGGCAGGCGGGCCGCCCGGTGCTGGTTTGCTGGACCGGCGATCGTGTGGTGGGCCTGAACCCGCAGTCCGGGCAGACCTACTGGGCGCAGCCGTTTCCGCGCCGACGCTGGGTGATCGGCATCTCCACGCCCGTGGTGGAGCGGGATCGCCTCTTCGTGACCAGCGCGATTGATGGCGCGTTGATGCTGCGTCTGCCGCCGGACCGCCTGGCAGTCGAGAAGCTGTGGGAACGCCGCGGTCCCACGGATCGGGAGACCGACGCCCTCCAGTCGCTGATTTCCACCCCCGCCCTGGTGGGCGACTACGTGTATGGCGTAGATTATCTGGGCGAACTGCGGTGCCTGAAAGCGGAAACGGGTGACCGGGTGTGGGAGCATGCCAATCTGATGCCGCGCCACCAGTGGGCGACGGCGCACCTGGTGCGCAATGGGGATCGGTGGTGGATCTTCAACGAGCGCGGGGAACTGATCCTCGCCCGCCTCTCCCCGCAGGGGTATCAGGAAATCAGCCGCGCGAAGCTGCTCGACCCGACCACGGGCCAGCTACCGCAGCGCGGCGGCGTTTGCTGGTCCCACCCCGCCTTTGCCTACCGCCACATCTTCGCCCGCAACGACGCGGAACTGGTGTGCGCCTCGCTGGCAAAGTAGAGGGAGGACGGCAAGGACACGTGAACACTGTCGGCCCCGAGGCGGCAGGGGACTTTCGCATCAGGGCAACGGGTTCCATCCCCGCAAGCCCTGCCCGAGGGTGACACTGAGCGGGTAAACAGCGTAGGTTTCCCGGGAAACCGCGTACGGAATCCGGGTGGGAGGACGGCGACATGAACGGGAATCGCGAGCCGGGGCTTTCCCGGCGCACACTGCTGGTCGGGGCGCTCGGACTGGGAAGCGCGGCGGCGCTGCGGGTGGACGCGGCGGGTCCGGGAGAGGACTGGCCGCAGTGGCGTGGGCCGACCCGGGATGGTGTTTGGAAAGAGACCGGCCTGATCGAGAAATTCGCCGGGGCGGAGCTGCCGCTGCGCTGGAGGGCTCCGATTTCCGGGGGCTACAGCGGCCCCACAGTGGCGGATGGGCGCGTGTTCGTGACCGACCGCGTGCTGGATCCGAAGGAGCAGGAGCGCACCCACTGTTTCGACTGGCAGACCGGCAAGGCGCTCTGGGCGCACACCTACGATGTTTCGTACCGCGGCGTGGGTTACGATGTGGGGCCACGCGCGTGTGTCACCGTACACGATGGGCGCGCCTACGCGTTCGGGGCAGTGGGTCACTTCCACTGCTACGAGGCGGCGACCGGAAAGGTGCTCTGGGGGCATGATCTGGGTCGCCAGTACCCGATCCGCCTGCTGGACGAGCCGCGGCCGTTCTGGGGCATTTCCGGCGCCCCGTTGATCGAGAAGGATCTGGTCATTGTGCACCTGGGGGGCAAACCGGATGCCTGTCTGGTTGCCTTTGACCGCAAGACCGGGGCGGAACGGTGGCGCGCCCTGCAAGACCGGGGCTCCTATTCGGCGCCGGTTCTCGTCGAGCAGGCGGGGAAGCGCGTGCTGCTTTGCTGGACCGGCGACAACGTGGTGGGCCTGGACCCACAGACCGGCAAGACGCACTGGGCACAGCCCTTCCCCGCGCGCCAGGTGGTCATCGCCATCGCCACGCCGGTCGTTCGTAAAAATCTGGTGTTCCTGACCAGCTTTTACGAAGGCTCCCTCATGCTCCGCCTCGGTCAGGATCGGCTGACCGCCGAGCGGGTTTGGGAGCGGCGCGGCCAGAACGAGCGGAGCACCGACGCGCTCCACTCCATCATCTCAACGCCCTTTATGACCACTGAGGGTGGCAAGGACTACGTCTATGGCGTGGACAGCTATGGCGAACTGCGCTGTCTGGACGCCCTCACCGGCAACCGGCTCTGGGAAGATCAGACGGCGACCCCGCGGGACCGCTGGTCCACGATCCATTTCGTGCCGAACGGTAACCGCGTCTGGATGTTCAACGAGCGCGGACAGTTACTCATCACTCGGGTCTCCTCGCGCGGGTTCCAGGAGCTGAGCCGGGCCCAGTTGCTCCGTCCGACGATGGGCCAACTGCCCCAGCGCGGCGGGGTCTGCTGGTCGCACCCCGCGTTCGCCTATCGCCACGTCTTCGCTCGGAACGACAACGAGCTGGTATGCGCTTCATTGGCGGGGTAGCACCCGGTCCGGCTCGCTGCTCCTGCAACAGAGGAAATAGGAAATGGGGGCCCGCGTTGCTCGTCGTTCACCACTCACTCCCGGCTGCGCAGTGGTCGGGAGCCAGCGCGGGGGGGCTTGCCGGCACGCGTGCTTCGTCGCTGGCCGTGCCCCGCAGCGGACCGTTCGGAGCGAGGGCCTCTGCCGGTGGAGAGTGGGGAAGGGTTCGAACAGCGTGAGGCAGGAGGGCGGGACGGAACACGGGCGCGGCCCGCAGTGGGCGCGCATCGCTCGGCGTCACACGTCCGGCACGCGTTTCTCCGGGCGCCGGATCGGTGTTCCGTGCCGCGCCGCTTCGCCCGGGACCAACGGCGGCCCGCCGGCCTCCGGCGATGGACGCGGCGCGG
>SYMT01000163.1 GCA_005805375.1 Actinomycetota bacterium | reverse complement strand
CGAATACTGTGTGGCTCATTGTATGCCTGTCTCCTTCAGCACGATATTCGGTTAGGGAGCCCCCGAGTCGGCATCTTCACCGCGTTCGTGAGACCCAGCGCGTCAGACCCCGCTTCGTCGTGCACGACACAATCCGGTGTTGTGGCACAGCTTGCGTCGCCACGCCGGGCGCCTGTGGGCGTAGCAAGTGCAGTTCCCGCCCTCCCCTGAGGCCGCGGCCGCCTTGCTCCGGAACGTCTCGGGTCCCGACGTGGTTGCCACACTCGCGATGGGCGCGCCGGGTGTAGTGCAACGGATCATGCCGTGGGACCTGGAGCCCAGTTGGGATCGGGCGGTCAATGATGACGGACGACCACGGTACCGTGGCAGGTTCGAGCACCACGACGGGGATCATCTGACGGAAGGCGGTCGGAGCAATGGGGCAGGGGAGCACCTGCCGGGTGGTGAACCAGGGGATAGTAGTCCGAGGGAGAATACATTCATGAGAAGCCGGAATCAGTATCCCGCCATCGGCACGCGGATCGGATGGGGGACTGCGGCAGCCGCAGGCCTGGTGGCGATAGCGCTGGGAGTCGCACACGCGGGCGCCGGACGCACGGCTCCCAACTCTACGGTTGGGGCCACGAGCGCCTGGACGGATGCGGTTCCGCGCCTGGACGGGCGTGGGAGCGACCGCGTCTGGCGCAGCGCCCGGCCGCTTCCGGCTGGTGGTGCTTCCGGCGGCGGTGATCGCAGTTCGGTCAGGTTCGCCTGGGATCACGACGCGCTGTACTTTTTTGTCGAGACCGAGGATCGGGATGTGCGGGGTGGCCCAGACGGGGATGCGGTGACGCTGTGGGTGCAGCCTGCCGCCGACCGGCCGGGACGGTACGCGTTCCGCGTCGGGGCAGCCGGCGCCGTGTCCGATCGCTTTCTCGCGCGGCCCGGTGATGCCGGGATCGAGCGGGTGGGGCAGGCGGGGGAGTACCCGCTGGAGGCGAAGGTCTCGCTGCGCGGGACCCTTGACCGCGGTGATGACGCGGATCGGGGTTGGAACGTGGAAGGGCGCGCTTCCTGGTACAATCTACTGCGAACGGGGGGCCGACCGGCTGCGGACGAGGTATGGCGGTACGCTATTGGGCGAGGTGTTGCTGAGCCAGGAGCCGGCGACTGGCAACCCCTGCAATTCACCGGCCCCCGGCCGGACCCGGATCTGGGAGTGCGCCTCCCCCTGACAACCTCGAAGGTGGCGGGTACACCCGATCCGCCGCCCCCGTATCGTGCGCGGCGCGTGCTCGCCCACGTCGCGCTGCCGAGTCCGATGATGGTGGAGCGGGAACCCGGCGCCAACCGCCTGTATGCGATTCTGATGCAGGGGAGCGGCATCACGCTGGTGCGGTTCGCGGACGATCCCGCCATGAAAGAGCCGGAAACCCTCATCAAGACGGAGTTGCTTGCCTATGACCTGGAGTTCCACCCCGATTTTGCCCGCAACGGCTACCTGTATCTGGGGGTGAAGCTGCCTGCGCCCGCAGCCGGACAGATGCGGCGGATGGCGGTGGTGCGCTACACCATCGCTCGCACTGCGCCGTTTGGCCTCGACCCGAAGTCTGCGCGCACCATTGTGGAATGGCCCTCGGACGGTCATGACGGGGGCGCCATCGGGTTCGGGAAGGACGGCATGATGTACGTGACGACGGGCGACGGTACCTCCGACTCAGACACGCACGTCGTGGGTCAGGACATGTCGCGCCTGACGGCGAAGTTGCTTCGCCTGGACATCGAGCATCCCAGCCCCGGGAGGGAGTATTCGGTGCCGCCCGACAATCCGTTCGTCGGTCAGGAGGGGATCCGTCCGGAAACCTGGGCCTATGGGTTCCGAAATCCCTGGCGGATGACTGTGGACCGCGAGACGGGCCACATCTGGGTGGGCAACAACGGGCAGGACCAGTGGGAGACGGCCTACCTCATCCAGAAGGGCGGTAACTATGGGTGGAGCGTGTACGAGGGGAGCCACCCATTCTACCTTACCCGCAAGCTCGGCCCCACCCCCCACGTGAAACCTACCATCGAGCATCCACACTCGGAGTTCCGTTCGCTTACCGGCGGCATTGTCTACTATGGAAGTCGCTATCCGGAGCTGCGCGGCGCCTACATCTATGGTGACCACTCCACTGGAAAGATCTGGGGCATGAAGCATGACGGCACCCGCGTGATCTGGCACCGGGAGTTGGCGGACACCTCATTGCAGATCGCCGGGTTCGGCACCGATACGCACGATGAACTACTCGTCGCCGATCTGGGCAGCACGGGCGGCGGGGGACTTTACACGCTGGATGCCACACCCAGGGACCTGCCCCCCTCCACTTTCCCGCGCCGGTTGAGTGAGAGCGGGCTGTTCCGGGCGGTAAAGGGGCACCGGGTCCAGCCGGCGCTGATCCCGTATTCGGTGAACGCGGAACTCTGGTCGGACGGCGCGCACAAGGCGCGGTTCATTGCCCTCCCTGGGCCGGACGCACGGATCGAAGTCCCCCCGACCGGCGCATGGAATTTTCCGGATGGCACGGTGATCGTCAAGTCCTTCGCTCTGGAAATGGAGGAAGGGAACTCAGATTCGCGGCGGTGGATTGAGACCCGGTTTCTGCACCGGGAGCAGGCCGAATGGGTGGGGTACTCCTACCTCTGGAACGACGCGCAGACGGACGCAGAGCTGGTCGAAGCGAAGGGGGCCGACCGGACCTATCCGATTCGGGTGGCCGCCTCCGGGCGGTACCCATCCGGGATCCGGGAGCAGACCTGGCACTATCCCAGCCGGGCGGAGTGCATGAGCTGCCACAGCCGGGCCGCGAACTACGTCCTCGGGCTCAGCACCCTGCAACTGAACCGGGTACACAACTACGGCAAGGTCCGCACGAACCAACTTGCTGTGTTTGAGCAACTCGGCGTACTGCGGGCGAATCCTGCACAGGGGATACAGGACGCGATCCGCGCTGAACAGCGCGCTCGCGGCCGTTCCGAAGCAGACGCGAACGCTGCCGTGAGCCGTCTGACCGCGGCTGCCGGACAGCGCTCGGCTCCCGGACCGGGATCACTGCTGGCCCTTACGCCGGACAAGCTCCCGCGTCTCGTTGATCCCCTGGATGGGAAGCAGGCGCTCGAATCCCGGGCTCGCTCCTATCTCCACGCGAACTGCGCGCATTGCCACGTAGCCGCCGGCGGGGGGAACGCGGCGATGGAGTTGGAGTTCACCACTGCCCGGGAGGGGACGCGCATCTACGATGTGAAGCCGCTGCACGACACCTACAACCTGCCTGACCCCCGGCTGGTGGCGCCGGGACGGCCCGATTCGTCGGTACTGCTGCACCGGATCTCGAGTCGGGATCGTGGTTATATGCCGCCCGTTGCCACCGCTCGAGTGGATGAACGTGCGGTGCGGCTCTTCCGCGACTGGATCCGGAGCCTGCCTTCCGCAGCGGCGCCCGCTCCGAAGTAGCCCGCATCCGCTCGCCGGCCTGCACCGCGCGCGGGCCGGCGGGGCCTCAACGCCCCCAGATAGCGATCAGGGCGATACCAACCACAATCCCGGCGGCGCCCAAGAAGCGCCGCCGGGTATCGCCTTCGCGGAGTAGGTGCGCGCCCAGTACCACACTCAGCAGCACCGAGAGCGAGCGTACGGGTGTTACGTAGGAGACGGGTTCGCGCTGGAGCACGAAGAGGATGATCAGATAGCTGCCCAGCGAGAGTAGTCCGGTGACGAGCAGTCCCCACCGGCTGCGGCGCGCTTCGGCGAGGAATGGGCCGCCCTGTCCCCGCCGCCACAAGAGGATGCCCTGCGCCAGACTTCCCGCCAGAAATGTCAGGCAGACATACAGCACCGGGTAGACGTAGCGCACTCCGAGCTTATCTACCGCCGAGTACCCCGCGATGCAGAACCCGCTTGCCACGGCCGCCGAGGCGCCGGGTCCAAAGCGCCGCCACGCGCCGGGACGCAGGTCGGGGAGCGCAATCAGCAGCACTCCCGCGCACAGACACGTGACGCCGACACACCCGGCGGGACTGGGTCGCTCCCCGAAGAGGGCTACGCCGAGCAGCACCGTCACCGCCGGCGCAACCCCCCGCGCGATGGGATAGGCAAGCGACAGATCGCCGCGCTGGTAGGACAGGGCGGTGAGCGAGTAGTAGCCTCCGTAGCAGACACCCGTGGCAGCGATGCACGCCCATCCGGTCGGCGGGATCTGGGGAGGCCAGCCCTGGAGAAAGGCGGCAGGCGCGAACAGCAGGGCAGCGGCCGTGAGGGCCAGCCAGAGATGCCGGGCCGGGTCTTCGGCCCGCTTCAGCCGGAAGTTCCAGGCAACATGCATCGCTGCCGATAGGCAGACCAGCAACAGCGATGTACGATGCATGGTTCTACGCGAGATCCCCCGGGAGACTCGATCGCGCGGGTAGAGCCACCGGCATTCAGTGGCTCTACCCGCAGTGGCGATTCCAGGGTCGAGCCGTCAACGGGATTGGTCCAACCGGGCGAGCATGTCGCTGAGTTGCCGTTCCATCTCGCGGACCCGCGCTTCCGCGGCGGCGCGCAGCGTGGTTTCCTCGCGCGCCTGTGCTTCCGCGGCGGCGCGCAACGTGGCTTCCTCGCGGACCCGCGCTTCCGCGGCGGCGCGCAGCGTGGTTTCCTCGCGCGCCTGTGCTTCCGCGGCGCCGCGCAGCGTGGCTTGCTCGCGGATCCGCGCTTCCGCGGCGGCGCGCAGCATGGCTTCCTCGCGTGCTTGTGCGACCGCGGCCACGCGCTCCACTTCCGCCATCAGCCGGCGATCGTTGGCCTCGCGACTCTGGGCCATTGCATCCGCCCGTAGTTCCGCTTCGTGTGCGGCCCGTTCCTCCGGGGTCGGGAGCAAGATCCCCGTGGCATCCGCAAAGCGCACCCATTCCCGGTCGAAACCCCGGTATGTGCCGGTCCACCGCACCAGGTACAGCCCCAGCGACGCCAGCCAGTAGCGCCCCGCTGCATCCGGGTGCAGGGGGACCAACCGGCCCCTCACCCGGTGGAACACTTCCAAACGTGTATCCACCGGGTCATACAAGACGTAGTCCTCCAGCCCCCACACCTGTTCGTAGATGTGTTTCTTCTCGCCGAAGTCCCGCGCCTCGGTGCTTTCCGACAGCAACTCCAGCACGAAGGACGGCAGCCGCCCGCCCTCTTGCCAGCGCAGCCAACTCCGGCGCAATCCGGGTGTGGCGTGGAGTACGACAAACAGGTCCGGACTCAGCTTTCGGGGAGGCACGTTGGCGGGGGGCGGGTCTTCGTAGTAGACGAACTGGCTGGCGCCGATGCAGGACTCGCTTCCGTGGCGGCTCAGGTAGAGGGTACTGACCAGAAGGTCTACCTGGAGATCGGCATCCCAGCTATCCGTCGGCACATCGTCCGCGTAGGGGAGGTCTTCCTGGGTGGGAAGTTTCCGTGGGGCCAGGGTGACGGGAAAAGACATCGCGGTTCCTCGCAATTAGGTGGGCTGAGTGAGTTTAGCACACGCAGTGGGGCGTCAGGACTGTCCGTCCCGGCGCTCGCCCGTTCCTTCTGCATCACCCCAGGTGCGGGTTTCCTGTGCTCATCTCCGAGTTCGGCGGCCGCCGGGGTAGGAAGTTGGTCGTGACACGCACAACTTTCTCCTGCGCCAGGATTGGATCAACGCGAGAACGTGAGGAACGGAGTATGGAGAGCGGCGAGGGGGGCAGGGTCCCACTGACAACGGTTGTGCATGCGCCCGAACCCAGGTCGCGATTTGGGCGTTGGCTGATGCACGGCGCCAGTCCGGAGGAAGCAGGCCATCACCACGGGCCGACGCATCCGTGGACCCAGGTGCTCTGGCTCACCGGAGTGGACTACTTCTCGACCCTCGGCTACCAGCCCGGGATTGCGTTACTCGCAGCCGGAGCAATTTCGCCGGTCGCGACGCTGGTGCTCATATTGCTCACCCTGTTCGGCGCATTACCGATTTACCGGGAGGTGGCGCGGCGGTCGTACTCGGGGCAGGGTTCCATCGCCATGCTGGAGAGCCTTCTCGCCGGGTGGAAGGGGAAGTTGTTCGTCCTGGTACTGCTCGGCTTCGCTGCCACGGATTTTGTCATTACGATGACCTTATCGGCAGCGGACGCGGCTGAGCACCTCGTAGAGAATCCGCTCGTCTCGCACTATCTCCATGGCGGGAACCTCTGGATCACGCTGGCGTTGCTCGCGATGCTGGCGGCGGTGTTCCTCAAGGGCTTCAAGGAAGCGATCGGGCTGGCGGTAACGCTGGGTGTGTTGTACATGGGCCTGAACGTGGTGGTGACCTTGCGCTGCCTGGTAGAGGTCTTCCAGCACCCGGACATGCTGACGAATTGGCAGGGACTCGTGCATGCAAAAGGGAGTCCTGTGCAAGTCGGTCTGCTCGCCTGCCTTGTGTTCCCGAAACTCGCGCTTGGCCTGTCCGGGTTCGAGACCGGCGTCTCGGTGATGCCGTTGGTGGCAGGTGATCCCGAGGACGACCCTGCCGGCGTTCCCCACGGTCGCATCCGCAATTCAGGTCGCTTGCTGACCGCGGCCGCGGTGCTCATGAGTGTGATGTTGCTCGGCACCAGTTTCGTGACCGCAGTCCTCGTACCCGAGGAGGCCTATCGGACCGGTGGCCCGGCTTCCGGGCGGGTGCTCGCGTATCTGACCCACCGCCTGATGGGCAGTGTCATGGGTACGGTCTATGACATTTCCACCATCCTCATCCTCTGGTTCGCAGGCGCTTCGGCGATGGCAGGTCTGCTGAACGTCATTCCGCGCTATCTGCCCCGCTTCGGGATGGCGCCGCGCTGGGTGAGCTTTGCCCGCCCGTTGGTGCTCGCCCTCTTTGCCGTGGCTGTACTCGTGACATGTATTTTCCACGCCGATGTGGAGAAGCAGGCCGGAGCGTATGCCACGGGCGTGCTGGTGCTGATGCTGTCTGCCGCCGTCGCCGTTGCCCTGGCATTGGGCAGGGAGGGCCGGGGCGAGCCGGAGAACGGGGGTTCGCCGCGGGCGCCGGATGAGCAACGCCGGGCGCGCCGGCGCTCCGTGTACTTCTGGGCGGTAGCGGTGATCTTTGGCTACACGCTCGTGCAAAACGTCCACGAGCGCCCGGATGGCCTGTTCGTGGCATCGGCCTTCATTCTCGGCATTGTGCTGCTGAGCGGGTTGTCCCGATACCTCCGGGCGACCGAACTGCGAGTCGAGGATGTGGTGCTGGCGGATCCGGCCTCCGAGGAATTGTGGCGTGGAATCGTGCGGAAGAAGGTGAACCTGGTCCCGTTGAAGCACGCGCAAGGATCCCCGCGGGAGCGGAAGGCGGCCGAGATCCGGGCGCACTACAAGATCGCCGGACCGCTCGCGTTTTTGCATGTGCATCTGCGGGACGATCGGAGCCAGTTTTCGGGCCGCCTGGAAATTCGCGTCCGTCGTCTGGGCGAAGACTACATGGTGGATGTCTACGGCGCCACCGCTCTGGCAAACACCATCGCCTACGTCAGCGAGCTGCTTGACCCGATCCGCATCTTTCTCGGTCTCACGCGTCAGAACTCTGTCGGGCAGGCGTTTCGATATCTTCTCTATGGGGAGGGAGAAACCGGCATTCTGGTGTACGAGATACTCCTCCGGCACTGGGAGATGACACCGGAGGACGATGTGCGCCCGCTCATTTTCCTCATGAGCGAATAGAAGCAGGGTGCCCATCGGAGGAGGCACGGGGGCTACTTCGCCCCGTTCCTCCGATGGGCAAATCAGGGCACTACGAGCGGATCAGAATCGTGGGCCCGGACGCGCTGCCGTCCCCGACGGCCCGGTGCTACCCACATGGCTGGAGGTGGAGACGATGGAAACAGCGATAGACGCCGTAGTGGTTTATCCGGATCGGGCCCTCGTGACCCGCCGGGGACGTGCGAGCATACAGGCGGGGCGACGCGAGTTCATCCTCGACGATTTGCCGAACACCCTTCTCCCCGAGTCTGTGCGCATTCGCGCCCGCGGGACGGTGGCGATGCGCCTTGTGGCCACGGATGTCGGACGTGAGTTCAAGACCACTCCGGTGGAGGAGAAACCCGCCCAGCTTGTAGTTGAGATCGAGGGGTTCGAAGACCGGGATGCGATGCTGGGACGCCGTCTGGCGGCAGTGTCCACGCGCCGCCAGTTTCTCCAGGAACTCGCCACCCAGGGGGGCGCGCAGATTGCCCGCGGGCTGGCGCTCGGACGGTCCGGCATCGAGGCGGGCGCGGCACTCGCGGGGTTTTTGGCCGAGCAACTCAGTTCGCTGGACGAGGAAGTTGGTGCGATTGAGACAGAGCGGCGCGCACTCCAGAAGGAGTTGGCCGCTGCACGTTCCCGCCTGAAACAGTTCCAGCATCGGTTACCGGTCGAGCGCAGCCGGATCACGGTAACGCTGGACGCCGACGGCGATGGGGAAGCCGAGCTGGAAGTGCGCTACCAGGTCCTGAACGCGTCCTGGGCGCCCCTGTATGACCTCCGCTTCTCGGAGGCCACTGGGACGCCACGCCTGGAGTTGGCCTGCCTGGCGGAGGTGATGCAACAGACGGGGGAACCCTGGGAGGCCGTGCAACTCACCCTTTCGACGGCCCGCCCGGCGCTGGGGGCCGGGCTGCCGGAACTGACGCCCTGGTATCTGCACCAGCACGTCCCGGCCATGCCGGCGGAAATGGCAACGATGCGCTTTCAGGCGCCGGGATCGCGGGCGTCTGGCGTGCCCGCCGACGCCCCGGGGGAGGGGCGGCGGGCTCTCTCGGGATGGACTTTGCGAGCGAAGAGCCTGTGGTCGAGGCGGTCCACGTGGAGGCAGTCGTCGAGACCTCGGGGGCGGCGATCACCTTTGTGGTCTCGGGGCGCGCCGGAATCCCCAACGATGGCTCACCCCATAAGGTCGCGCTGGCCGGATGGGATCTGCCCGCACGGTTTGACCTCGTCGCCGCCCCGAAGTTGGCGGCACACGCCTTCCGCCGTGCTCGCGCCACGAATCCGGGGCCGGCGCTGTTGCTCGCGGGACGGGCACAGGTGTTTCACGAGGACGAATTCGTGGGCAGCACGCACCTGAAGGCCGCGGCTCCGGGCGAGGAACTGGAACTCTACCTGGGAGTGGAAGATCGGGTCCGGATCACCCGCAAGCTGGTTGAGGGCGCCGTGGACCGGCGTTTCTTGAGCGATCAGCGCCGCCTGAGCTACGCGTACGAGATCAAGGTGCAGAACCTCCGCGATCGGCGCGAGCAGGTGGTCGTGCAGGATCAGTTGCCGGTCTCGCGCCACGAGCAGATCACTGTCCGGCGACAGGACGTCCGCCCGGCGCCCGCAGAGGAGACGAAGCTCGGCCGCCTGCGCTGGGACCTGACCCTCGAGCCGCAGCAAGAACAGACGCTACGCGTTGCATTCAGCATCGAGCACCCCCGCGCGTTCACCGTTGTCGGACTCCCGCCACTCGCTTCGGATGCCGGGTAGCGCTCTCACGACCCAGGGACGCCTCGAAGCCGATCCTGTCGCTCCCCTCTCCGGCCTCCCTGTCGAGCCGAACGTCCTGGCGGTCCCGGTTCATCGTTGTCCGGCAGTGAGACACGATTGCGTTAGACCGGCCACACGCCGGCCGTCAGCGATCATCCCCGGGTGGTGCGTTTCTGGAGTTGATACAGCAGCGTAAGTGCCTCAATCGGCGTCGTGGTGGAGAGGTCGAGCTTGCGAAGTTCCTCGACGACGGGGTGCTCCTGCACCTCGAACAGCGAGAGTTGGACAGTGGCTGCCGCGGAGCGCACCTGGACCTGTGGTGCAGGCAGGCCGCCCTGGACCGCGCCGCTGCTGGCTTCCAGGTCACGCAGCACCTCCCGCGCGCGATTGATGACCGTCTCCGGAACGCCGGCCAGGCGGGCGACCTGGATGCCGTAGGATCGGTCGGTGCCGCCGGGGACGATCTTCCGCAGCCAGACGATGTGCTGGCCGTCTTCCTTCACGGCGGCGCGATAATTGCGGATGCCGGGGAGGCGGTCGGCCAGGTCATTCAGGTGGTGATAGTGGGTGGCGAAGAGGGTCCGGCAGCCCACGGCTTGCAGGTGTTCGGTGACCGCCCAGGCAATGGAGAGCCCATCGTACGTGCTCGTTCCGCGGCCGATTTCGTCGAGGACAACCAGGCTGCGGTCGGTGAGGTTGTTGAGACT
>SYMT01000022.1 GCA_005805375.1 Actinomycetota bacterium | reverse complement strand
GCCACAGCGCTTCCGGGATCTCCTTCCAATTACTCCCTTTGCCTACCAAGCCCATCGTTTATTTCTCCCATTTCAGCGATTCACTCTATTTTACTCAGGAGTGATCACAATTTTTACCATAAATGTTTTGGGATAGGGCCTAAGTACACGTTCCCCAGGTTGCCCAGCGCACTCGCTTCCCCCTGGCGGTCCCCCAGTTCCCGCGCCAGGGTGCGCCCCCGAGTGAAGAGTTCCGCCGCCCGGGGATACTCGCCCACATCCCTGTGGCCCAGCCCCAGGGCGTTCAGCGAGGTCATCTCGGCGTGGCGGCGTGCGCGAGAGTCGGGTTGGCCCGCCGGCAGGCGCCCGGTTTCCCCGAGCCACGGGCAGGCGGCTTTCAGGGCGAGCTGCACCTCGTTCCAGTCGCGGGGCCGCCGCTCCGGGTTGGTCTCGCGACACCCGGCCGCCAGCTTCCGGAGGGCGCGGGCTTCTCCGGGCGGGGCGGCGCCTCCCTCGTGGTCGAGCACTTCGTTCAGGATCACCCCGAAGGCGTACACATCGGCCCGGCCGTCCACTCGTCCCCGATCCCGCTGTTCCGGGGCCATGTAGCCCGGGGTGCCCCCGCCGCCGCTGTCAGTCAGCCAGGCGACCACGGCCGCACCGTCGCCGGCAAGTTCCGCCCGCATGGCCGCCTCCATCCCGGCGAGGCCCAGGTCGGTGATGCACAGGCGCCCGTCCGCCCCGATCAGGAGGTTGCCCGGCTTCAGGTCGCGGTGGATCAGGCCGGGGATCCGCGCCACCGCGTCCGCCATCCCCCAGGTCAGTTGCAGGAGGAGGCGCAGGGCCGTCCGGTAGTCGCGAGGGGCGTGGGCGCGCAGCCAGGTCCCGAGATTGGCATCGGGGAGGCCCGCTTCCGGCGCGATCCACTCCAGCACCAGGTAGACTTCCCGGCCGTCGCCGAGATACAGCGCCTCGTAGGCGGTGACCACGTAGGGGAGGGGGCCGAGCTCGAGCCAGACGGCGGCTTCGCGCAGGAAGCGGCCGCGGATTCGAGGACGGGACAGGAACTGCGGCTGGAAGGTCTTGAGGGCCACGTGCCGGCCTCCCGCGGTCAGGTTGGCGCAGTGATAGACGATGCCCATGCCGCCCGCCAGGTGCGGGTTGTGGTCTGGTTCCGAAGCCAGGGGCCGCCTGGTGCGGGAGTCAATGAACCGGCCGGTGTCACGATCCCGCGCGGGGAGCAAGCCGGTGCTCGGGTCACGCGGCGGCGCCTGGAGGACCTGGTAGCGCCCGCCGATCAGCGTGCCGGGCCGGTGGATGGGAATATGCACGGTGGGGGTGGATGACATCGGAAAGGACCTCCAGGAGGGCGCGGCGCTGGATCGGCGGACGGTGGGACCGGAATTCGCCACCGCAGCGGACGCAGAGGGACGCAGCGACGGGAGGCCGCCCGGCCCGGCACCCCATCCACCATTCACCACGGGAAACGGACATCTGACAGGCGCCGCGCGGTTCCTCGCGGGAAACAAGGAAACGACAACAATCTCGGGTGCCCGGACGGGTTTTGGACCGGATGGAGGGATGTAGTCCCGGGTCACGGCACGCAGTCCACGAGGCGTTCCCCTGCCGCGTCCCGGTGGGATGCAGCGCCGGCGGGTGGGGCGCGCGGCCCGGAGGTTCCGGCGGCGGCGAAGTGCTGGGGAGGGCGTGGAGATCCTCAGGGTGGACGAGGCTGGCGCTTCGGACTCCGGCGAGGCCTGCAAGGTGGGCGCTCGATCCGTGGGTTCTTCGGCGAGACGCGCGAGGTGAGACACACTTCCGCGAGGGCGTAACGGTGGCACGTACGATCTGGGGTTCCGACGAAACCAGGCAGTATCAGCGATCTCGGCAGGGCTGCCCTACAGCCGGATGTTGCGGGCGCGGCCGGCCGTGGTGCTATTCCAGAATGGGGTAGTTTCTTCTGCGAGCTTGCGATACCGACGTGCGCGGCTCGGGTACCGGGGGGCGGTGGGCTGTGACGTGGGTCCACTTGCTACGCCCAGGGGGCACCCGGCGTGGCTCGGGTACGGCATCTGGCACGCACCGCAGGCAATCGCTGGCCTCTGTGGAGTCGCGCAACTCCGTTTGCGCGCGTCTCTCGCGGCAAGTCCCCGGCGTGGCTCGGGCACGGGTGCGTGGGCGGGAGGGGCCCCACTTGCTCACGCGCGTGGCTCGGGTACCGGGCGGGGGTGTGATGGGGGATGATCCCGGGGTAATCTCGTCCGGTTGGGATGATTGATTCCGCCGGGTTCCCTAAGGGCTGGCCGAACTGACGGCGCCGGAACGGCAGGCGGGGCGGCGGCTGCAGCTCGGAACCGGGCGACAATCGGTGAAGGGGTTCTGGGCCGGACTGGGGGCGTGGTCGGGCCGGAGATCCGGTGGGGCTGGGTGGCGGCCTGAATTTCCTTCGCGCGGAACGACACGAGGGATTTGCCGGGCAGAAGGCCAACTCTGCCTCCGGTGAGGCGGCCGTCCCGGCCCCTCGGATGAGGATTGCAATCATGCCCCAGTTCCTGTCCCGGAGGGCGCTGCTGACCGCCGTGCCCCGCGCCGCAGCCGCCGGTGTCTTACTCTCTGCCGCCGGGACCCCCGCGGCCGCCCAGAATCAGCCCAGGAGAAGACGGATGAACTTCATTGACGCGCACAGCCATATCTGGACCCCGGACACCACGAAGTACCCCCTGGGACCGGGCTATCTGAAGGAGAACATGAAGCCGGCCAGCTTCACGCCGGAAGAGCTCTTCGGCCACTGCCGCCCGGAAGGGGTGGAACGGGTCGTACTGATCCAGATGAGTTTCTACGCCTTCGACAATTCCTACATGCTCGACTCGATGGCGCGCTTCCCGGGCAAGTTCGGTGGCGTCGGGGTGGTGGACTGGACTGCCGCCCGGCCGGACGAGGAGATGGCGAAGCTGGGGAAGCACGGGGTGAAAGGGTTCCGCGTCTACCCAAAGAACGCGCCCATCGCAACGTGGATGGAGACCGAGGGGTTCGAGCGCATGTTTCGGCACGCGCGCGATCATGGGCAGGCGCTCTGCCCGCTCATTGACACCGCCGCGCTGCCGTCCCTCACAAACATGTGTGAGAAGCACCCAAAGACCCGGGTGGTGATTGACCACCTCTGCAGGATCGGCACGGACGGCATCATCGGCGAACGGGATGTCGTGGCGCTCGAGCGGATGGCGCGCTTCCCCGAAGTACGGGTCAAGGTGTCGGCGTTCTACGCGCTGGGGCAGAAGAAGCCGCCGCACGCGGATCTCGAGCCGATGATCCGGCGGATGCACACCGCATTCGGCGCCCGCCGGTTGATGTGGGCCAGCGACTGCCCGTTTGCCGTCGTGGGCGAGCAGTACCGGGACGCCATCTCGCTGGTGCGGGACGGCTGTCCCTGGTTAACCGCACAGGACCGGGAATGGTTGCTCCGCAAGACGGCCGAAGAGGTGTTCTTCAGTTGAGCGTGCGGGCGGCCTCGAACTGCGCCAGGAACCGCCGGTGGAGCGGGACCACGGCGTAGTCGTCCAGTTCCTCCGGCGCGAGGAGGGCCATCCCCTGGCCCTCCATCAGCGTCAGATCCTCCGGTGGGACCGGGAGCGGTGCGGCGAAGACCCACCGCTCCCGATCTTCATCCACCTCGTGGCAGACCAGCGCCAGCGGACCTGCCAGCACCAGGCCCAGCTCCTCTTCCATCTCGCGCCGGGCCGCCTGATCCGGCGACTCGCCGGCCTCCAACGCCCCGCCGAAGATCGCCCAGGCGCCGGGCCAGCGAATCTCGGGCTTGTCGTCCCGGTGCTGCAGCAAGACACGGCCGTCCCGGTGGAGAATCACCAGCGCGACCGGGATCGGTCCGGTCATTCCCAGGTAATGCCCAGTCCCTGGCTGCACTCCTGCAGGTACTCGCGGGTCAGGCTCATCTCCTCGTCGAAGAGCGGTCCGGCCACCGGGCGACTGCCGGTCGCGACGTCGGGCACATCCTCCAGTTCGATGGAAAGGGTACCGTCGTACCCGACGGCATGCAGCGCCTTCAGGAGCGCGCGCCAGTCAATCTTGCCCATGCCGGGCCGCCAGTGCGCATTGGTCAGCGCGTCGTTGTCGCTGAAGTGGCAATGGAAGACGCGGCTGCCGAGCCGGTAGATGGCGACCTGGGGCATGTCTCCGCAGGGAAAGGTGTGGCTCGGATCGTAGTTGATGCCGAGCGCCGGCGAGGGGATCAGGTCGCAGAGCCGGAGCATGCCGTCAGCGTTGGCCACATACCGGTAGGGGTGCGGCTCCACAGCATAGCGCAGCCCCGCGTCCTCCACGACGGCCACCACGCGCCGCATCGTATCCACAAACTCGTCCCACCCCCGCTGCCAATCCAGCCCCTCCGGCACATCCACCGTCCAGATCTGCGACGTGGGGAGCTGCTTCAGGGGCGGGATGCGGAGGCCGAACGGCATCGGAGCCACCGTGTTCACGGTGCCGGTCCCCAACTCCCGTGCCGTCTCGCAAAACCGCTTGAAGTACTCAACCACGCCATTGCGTTCGGCGGCGTCGGCGCTCGACATGGCGCCGGCGGTGGAGACAAACTCGGAAAGCTCCAACCCCTCATCGGCGATCAGCGCGCGGAGTTCCCGGATTTTCCCGGGGGTGTAGTACTCTTCCAGCGCCTGGCGGTTCCAGGCGATCAGTTCCACGTTGCGGTAGCCGAGCGAGGCGATGCGGCGCACTGCATCCTCGTAGGGCGGGTGCCATTGAAAGGGCCAGACAGGGGCTCCCAGTTTCATGCGTCGTGTGTCTCCTTACCAGTTGGTGAACGAACCGTCCGCGCGGTGCAGGCGCGGCGCGTGCCCGAGGCGAACCCGGCAGTCCTGCGCCGCCTCTTCATTGAACTCGATCCCCAGCCCGGGGCGATCCGGCGGCAGCAGATGGCCGTCCGCGAAGGGGACCTGCACGGGGAAGACATCGGGCAGGATGGAGCCGGGCACCCGCGGCAGTTCCTGCACGCCGAAGTTGCTGGTGGCCAGATCGAGGTGCAGACAGGCGGCGGTCGAAACAGGCCCGAGTGGGTTGTGCGGCGCCAGGGCCACATAGTGAGTTTCGCACCAGCCCGCGACCTTGCGCGCCTCGGTAATGCCGCCGCAGATGCAGAGGTCTATCCGGCAGTACTGGATCAGGTCCTCTTCGATCAGTTCCCGGAAGTCCCACTTCGTGGCGAACTGCTCGCCGGCCGCCAGCGGCACCCCGGTCTGACGGGCGAGGGCGTGGAAGGAGTGCATATTCTCGCTGCGGAGCGGATCTTCCACGAAGTATGGACGATACTGCTCCAACTCCCGGCAGAGGCGGATGGCGTCCGGCGGATCGAGGCGGGTGTGCGCGTCAATGCAGATTTCGATGTCGTCGCCCACAGCCGCCCGGATAGCCGCGAACTGCTCGACCGAGCGCCGGACGGCGCGGGACGGTTCGAACAGCGAACCCTCGGTCGGCACCCCGAAGCGGATGAACTTCCAGCCGGCATCCACCAGCGCCCGGCTGCGTTCCGCCAGTTCCTCGGGAGTGTCGCCGGTCACGTGGGGATAGCAGACTACGCGATCCCGCACGCGCCCCCCGAGCAGTTCATAGACGGGCACTCCCAGCGCCTTGCCGCGCAGGTCCCAGAGCGCGATGTCAATCGCTCCGATGGCCGAGGAGATCACCTTGTCCGCGGGAAAGAACCCGCCGCGAAACATCACCTGCCACAGATGCTCGATCCGGCTCGCCGGCTGCCCCACGAGGAGCGACTTCAGGTGATGCACCGCCTCGGCGCACGCATTCTCACGCCAGGTCAGCCCTCCCTCGCCGATCCCGTACAGCCCCGCGTCCGTCTCGACCTTGACGAAGAAAAAGTTCCGGTTGCCCCCCCACACGGGGTACGGCTTGACATCCGTGATGAGCATCCCCGGCGGCCTCCCCTGCCGCCATTGTCGGCGCGTTCCGGTGCGCGCGGCGTGGATCATCCCGGCGCGAGAGACTGTTCGCCGGGAACCCGGTACACGCCTTCCCGAAACCGACGTGACATCTGGGTGTCCTCAGCAGGGCCGTCTGCCGACATTCGCGCCGCAAGGACCCTCCCAATTCGATGCAGCCCGAACTGATTCTCACCGCCGCCGACCACGCTTTTTTCGCCGAACACGGCTATGTCGTGATTCCGAACGCCGTCCCCCCGGAAAATCTGGAAGCCGTGATCCGGCTGATCTTCGAGTTCCTGGAGATGGACCGCAGCGATCCACAGACCTGGTATCGCGCCCCGCACAGCCCCGGCGGAATGGTCGAGGTGTACCAGCACCAGACACTCTGGGACAACCGCCAGCACCCGCGCGTGCATCAGATCTTCGCGGAGATCCTGGGGACGCCGCACCTCTGGGTCAGCATGGACCGGGCCAACATGAAACCCCCGCAGCATCCGGATCACCCGGAGTTCGACCACGCCGGCTTCATTCATTGGGATGTGGACACCTCTGTGCTTCCGCTGCCGTTCGCGGTCCAGGGGGTGCTGTACCTGGCCGACACAGACATCAATCAAGGAGGCTTCCAGTGTGTCCCGGGAATGCACCGGCGCCTGGAAGAATGGGTCCCCACCCAGCCGGCCGATCGCGACCCACGCCGCCCGGACCTGACCGGCTTGGAGGTCAAGGCGATCCCCGGTCGGGCCGGAGACCTGCTGATCTGGCACCGCGGACTGCCGCACGGCAACGGCCGCAACCTCTCGGAGCGCCCCCGACTCGCCCAGTACATCCTGATGCACCCCGCGCCGCCGCCCGGCCCGGAGCGGGACACGCAGCGCGAACACCGGGTGCGCATGTGGCGCGACCGCCTCCCTCCGTCCGGCAAGGCCTTTCCCGGCGATCCCCGCGGCATTGAGCAGCGCGAGTACCGGACAGCGGAGTTGACGCTGCTGGGGAGGCGGTTGCTCGGGCTGGATGCGTGGGAGTAGCACATCCGAGCAATGAAGACGGAAGAGACAGGACGGCAGCTCGGCGGCCCGGGGGGTAAGGATGCTCGGCTGCGCAGACTGATGGTGACTCCCGCAAACGGAGTTGCGGGACTCCATATGCGGGATGCGCACCCGCCCAGTAGTTACGGTCGAGGGCTCCAAGCCGGCAGGTCGCGCAGCGCCTGCCGGGCCGCCTCCGACGTGGGCACTCCCCACTGCTGGAAGAACGGACCCAGATTGCGTCCCACGGTGCGGGAAAAGCGCGTCAGCCACTGGTCCCGCCGGGCGTCATCCGTCTTCGGGCGCTGGTCCTCTGGAAGAGTGCGATATTCCCGGAAGAGCTGCTCGAACGGTGCCCAGCCGAAGCCCTCGATCAGTTGAATGTACATCGTGAGCGCCAGGAACGGACTGTTCTTCCACTCCTCAAAAGGAGCTCCCTTTTGCATGTGCTGACGTGCCGCGGCCATGATTTGCGCGCGATCTTTGAGGTTGGGATGGCCCGAGTGGAATTGCTGGCCCAGGACCTTCTCCGTCACATACATCGCGAAGAGGTTGCAGGTCACTTCCCCGGTGCCGTCAAAGGTCCAGTCCTCGTGCTGGTGATTGTGGCCCACCTCGTGAAAATGTCCCCAGGACCCCTCCGCCCGCAACCGGGCCTCGGTCAGCGCCACGGTCATGCTGTCGTCCGTGGGCGTCATAATCGGGTAGCCCGAGTGCATGTAGCCCGCCGAGATTTGCACATCCGACACGATGCGCTCGAGTCGCTTGCGGGGCGGCAGCGCGGCCAGGTTGTCCTGTACCTCGACGATCCGGTCCCAGAGCTGCATCAAGGCGGCGGGACGCTCCAGGGCGCGGATGGCTCGGCTGGGCACAGTGAGCACTACCCGATTTCCGGCCAGTTCGGCCCAGGGCGCGGGATGGTTGCGGATGGTCTGTCGCCACTGCGCGGGCGTGGTCTGCCCCAGCCTGAAGTAGGGCGCCTCCACGGCCCCATCCACGGATACTTGCATCGGCCCGCCCGTGGCCCCGTCGGGCACGACCACGTAGAGGAGACCGCCGAATCCCGAGGCCACCTCGGTCGCGCGCGCCCCTACCGGAACGACGCGGGTCACCTCGGGGGCGCGTTTCCACTGCCGCAGGTGCCAGAGTTCATCCGAGTGCGCGCCAATCCGAATGGCCCAACCTTGGGGTGCGCCGGCCGGAAACGTGAAGCGCACGCGCTCTCCGGGCGCCGCGTAGAGTCCGGTGCTGCTCCAACCGGGCGCGCTCGGGTCCACGGTGATCGTGCGGCGCACCCGCGGAGCATTCTCCGGAACGGGCCCCGGAAATTCTCGGGCCGCCGGGGCTGCCCGCGTCTCTGCTGCGGGGCTGCGTAGGGCCTCATCGGTAATGACCGCCAGCGCCAGACGCCGCACCGCGTCGGCGGCACGCACCGGCTGCGCCTCGGTGGGCACGACCTCCCCGCCGGCGTTCCCCAGTTGCTTCACCCGGTTCGGAAACTCCGTACTACCGGCCGGAACACAGCGCACGGCCAGCAGGCAGGTATCCACCGCCTGACCGGCTTCGGCGGGCGACAACGCCCGTCGGGAACGCAACGCGGCCAGCGCCTGTTCGCCATGCAGCAGTGCATCAGGCTCGCCCGCCGCAGAGAGCCCGCGGCGTCCCCCACTCCGCAAGAGGCCGCTGCCGTACGCGAGCCCGGCGGGCGCAAGAATCCGGTTTCCCGGGTGCTCCGACAGGGGCAGCCCGGTGATCTGGCTCCAGCCCCACCCGGTGCTGGCAATCAGGAGGCCCCCGCCGCGCTGCACCCAGGTTCTCACCCGCTCCGGGATGTCACCCGTCAGCGCATCGTGGGTGAGGGCGAGCACGCCGTACGCGCTCAAGTCGCCGCCCGGATCGGCGGGTGATGCCGGGATTCCGGCGCCGCGGAGAAAAGCCAGCAGCGGCGCCTTCTGAACCACCCCGACCTGACGCCGATTCCGGCCGGCCGACAGCCACCGCACCGCATTCTGCATCAGTTGCCCGGTATCTCCGACCCGCAGCGCCGCGCGGTCGAAGTAGCCGTCGTGCCCGAAAGCCACGATCCGTCCCTGGCCGAGGCGGCTTGCGGCGATCACCGGCGCGGAACTGTCCCCGTCGAGCTTCCCCGCAACCACGACCACCGCTTCGGTTCCGAATACCGCCACGGTGCCGGGACTTCCCGGGGCTGCAATCTGCTGCACTCCCTGAAGAAGCTCGGCCCGGTCTCCCGGAGCGGCCCCTGAACGAGGCGCCAACCACGCCACTGCCGCAATGAGTACCCAAACAGCCCGCATCCCTTTCATGCCTGTCTCCTGCCGGTGCCCTGTACGCCCTGGAGCTTCTCCGTCACGAATGCCTGGGCCAGACAACCCTCACTTCTTGAGAAGCTCGTCCCAGGTATTCGCATCCAGCAGCCGTTCGGCCATCTCCTCCAAGAACTCCCGATCGGTGATCGCATTCAACGCCGCGAGCCTGGCCGCCGAGGGATCGCCCCATCGTTTCCTGCCCAGACGCACCAGGATCCTGCGCGCCTCGTTGAGGTTTGCCTGTGCAGTCGCAGCTACAGCCGCTTCCGCTTTCCATTCTTCCACGATAGGGGAGGTGAGCACGTTCCACTCCTTCAGGCCCGTCTGCCAGGCGCCCGACCAGGGCTTCAGGGTCGCGAACACCTGCGCCAGACCGCCGTAATCGGCGCGGTGCGCTGGGCCAAGCAGCCGTCAGGGTTTGAGCAACTCGTCCCAGGTGTTCACATCCAGCAGCCGTTCGGCCATCTCCTCCAGGGACTCCAG
>SYMT01000021.1 GCA_005805375.1 Actinomycetota bacterium | reverse complement strand
GCGCTGATGGGACTGATGGCGGCCGGTGAGGTGGAATGCGACAGCGTCCGGCGCGGCATCGAGTATCTGCTGTACATGCAGGAGGCGGACGGCTCGTGGACCGAAGAGGCATTCACCGGCACCGGATTTCCGAAGGTGTTCTACCTGAAATACCATCTATACTGCAAATACTTCCCGGTGTTCGCGCTGGGAATGTATGCGCGCCAGTTGGAACTGACACCGAACTAGCGAAAGAGAAGGCACGATGCGTTTCCCGCTTCACATCACCACGGACAACGTATTCCACCAGATACGCCAGGCGCGTCAGGGCCATCAGCGCTATCCGATGGTGCTCATGCTGGAGCCGCTCTACACGTGCAACCTTGCGTGCCTGGGGTGTTCGACTGAGCGCCACACCGGCAAGCTGACGGATCGTCTTTCGCTGGAACAGTGCTTTCAGGCAGTCGAGCAATCCGGTGCGCCGGGCGTCTCTATTTGTGGGGGCGAGCCGACCGTCTATCCGGAACTCAAGGGCCTGGTCGAGGGGATCATCGAGCGCAACCGGCACATCTATCTCTGCACGAACGCGCTACTGCTCGACACAAAGCTCTTCGGAGTGGTCCCGCCGCACAAGCGTCTCACCATCAACGTCCATCTTGACGGCATGCGCGACACGCACGACTACGTTTGCGATCGCCAGGGTGTCTTCGACAAGGCCATCGAGATGATCCGCCGGGGCAAGCAGCTTGGGTACCACATGATTACCAACACCACGATCTTCAAGGAAACGAGGATTGAGGAGGTTGAAGAGTTGCTGGCCCTGATGGAAACCATCGGCACGGACGGCATGCTGATTTCCCCCGGCTACGAATACGAAAGCGTGGATCGGGACATCTTTCTATCGCGCCGTGAGACCGAGGAGAAGTTCCAGCGCATTCTGGAGCTCAGCAAGAAGCATCGCATCACCTCCACCCCGATGTTCCTGGAGTTTGCGGCGGGACTGCGCGACTTCCGGTGTTCACCCTGGAGCACCGTCACCTACACACCGCTCGGTTGGAAGGGCCCCTGCTACCTGATCGGCCAGAAGTACTACGAAACCTGGGACGAGTTCTGGAACGATGTGGACTGGGACTACTGGGAGAGCCGGCAGGACGTCCGCTGCCAGAACTGCAAAATGCACTCCGGGTTCGAAACATCCGCGGTCCGCGAGGCGGGGAAGAGTCCGCGGGAGCTGTTGCGCCTGGCGGCGTGGAATTTCCTCGGGTAGAGCGCCGTCACGCGTGGCGGTACTGGTCACCGGGGGGACCGGCTTCGTCGGTTCGCGTCTGGTGCGCAAGCTCCTCGCCCGCGGCGAGACAGTGCGCTGCCTGGCGCGTCCGACCAGTCCTCGCGACAATCTGCAGGGCCTCGCAGTCGAAACGGTCGTCGGCGACCTGCAGGATGCGGCGTCACTGCAAGCGGCCGTACGCGGCTGCGCCCGCGTGTTCCATGTCGCCGCAGACTACCGGCTCTGGAGTCGCGATCCGGGTGAGCTGTACCGCAGCAACGTGGAGGGCACTCGCAACCTCCTGGCCGCCGCTGAGGCGGAAGGGTGCGAGCGAGTCGTGTACTGCAGCACCGTCGGAGCGCTCGGCATACCGAAGGACGGCACCCCGGGAACCGAAGAAACCCCCGTCTCACTGGACGACATGGTGGGCCATTACAAACGCTCCAAGTTCCTCGCCGAGAAGGAAGCGCTCCAGGCGGCTGCCCGCGGCGTCCCGGTGGTCATCGTCAATCCCAGCACCCCGATCGGACCGAACGACATCAAGCCCACTGATACCGGCCGCATCATCACGCGGTTTCTCAACGGGCAGATGCCCTTTTACCTGGATACCGGTTTGAACCTGGTAGACGTAGATGATGTCGCCGAAGGACACCTCCTCGCGGCGGACCGGGGGGAGATCGGCGCCCGGTACATTCTGGGAAACCGGAACATGACTCTGCGGGAGATCCTGCTCTGCCTGTCGGCGCTGACCGGCCAACCACCGCCGCATGGTAAAATCGCATATGATCTGGCGCTCGGCATCGCACACGTGAATACCTTTTTCGCCGGCACTCTGCTCGGCCGGGAGCCCGGCGTTCCGGTCGAGGGCGTCCTGATGGCTCGCAAGAAGATGTTCTTCGACCCAAGCCGGGCGATACGAGAATTGGGACTTCCCCAAACACCCGTAGAGGAAGCCCTGGATCGGGCAGTCCGGTGGTTCTGCGACCACGGGTACGCCCGAACCCCGAAACGAATGTCCCCCAGGGGGAACGGCCCCGCGGACGACCGGGGCTGAGCACCAAACCAACACTCCCGAGGCAGCGAATGAAAGTTTACCTGGCCCGCGAAGTCGGCTTCTGCTTTGGCGTGAAGCGCGCCATCAACATGACCCGTCAGGCACTGGCGGAGCACAACGACGTCTCCATTCTGGGGGACGTGGTGCACAATCGCACCGTCACGTCCGAACTCGAAGCCCGGGGTCTGAAGAAGGTGAACGATCTGGAGGACGTGCGCGGCGGCACCATGGTGATTCGCGCCCACGGCCTGCCCCTCCAGCGCATTCAGGAAGCGCACGACCGCGGTCTGCGGATCGTAGACGCTACCTGTCCAATCGTCACCCAGGCGCAAGAGGCGGCGATAGAACTCGAGCGGCGTGGCTGCCAGGTGGTCATCATCGGCGACAAGAACCACGCCGAAATAAAGGGCGTGGTGGGCAACCTGCGAAACCCTGCGCTCGTCGTGGACAGCGTGGAAGAATTGCACGAGGCGGAACTGGACAAGCGGCTGCTGCGCAAGGTTGGAGTGATCTTTCAGACCACACACTCTTTCGAGCTCTGCTCATCCATCGTCAGCGAGCTGATCCAGATGGCGAAAGAGGTGCAGGTCATCAACACCATCTGCCGTCCCGTCCGGAACCGCCAGATGGATGCGGTGGAACTGGCCGAGAAGGTGGACATCATGATCGTGGTCGGCAGCCGTTCCAGCGCGAACACGATCGAGTTGAAACATCTCTGCCTGAAATACAACTCGAACACGATCCACGTGGAAAACGCGGATGAACTGGACATGGCGCAGTTTGCGGCCATCGAAGAGGTCGGGATCGCATCGGGGCTCTCGACGCCCCCCGAAACGGTGGAGTCCGTGAAGCGGCGCCTGGTAATCTGGGACCAGAATCGGAGCACTGCCCCCCAACCCGAGAGGAATCCCGCGGGCCCCGCGGCGTTCGCCGTGTTGAACTAGCCGTGGCTCCGGGAAGCAGGTCACCGCAGGCGGACATCATCCGGCTCGGCATCGTCGGCGCCTGCGGGCGAGGTGCGAGTTTCAAGGCCGCGTGCGATGCGCTGCCGGACGTCGTAATCCAGGCTGCGTGTGACCGTGACGCGGACCGCCTGCCCGTCGCCGCCGAGCGTCTCGGCGCCCGCGAGAAGTACACCGATTACGGTGAAATGCTCGACCGCTGCGACCTGGACGCAGTCCTTCTCGGAACGCCCATGCCTCTGCACGTACCGCAGGCGATCGCCGCTCTGGAGCGGGGAAAGCACGTGCTCTGCGAGGTACCGGCCGGCGTCTCGTTGGAGGAATGTCGCACGCTGGTGCTTGCCTGCCGCGCCAGCTCCGCCGTCTACATGATGGCGGAGAACTACACCTACCAGCGCCCCAATGTGCTCGTGCGAGAACTGGTACGGAAAGGGCTGTTCGGAGTTCCGTATTATGCGGAAGGGGAGTACCTCCACGAGTTGAAGGAACTCAACGAACGCACCCCCTGGCGCCGAAGGTGGCAGACCGGGGTGAATGGGAACACGTACCCGACCCACAGCCTCGGACCCATTTTGCAGTGGATGCCGGGAGATCGCGTGGTGTCCGTCATGTGTGCCGGCGCGGGGCGACACCATCGAGACCCACGCGGGGACGCCTACGAAAACGAGGCGACCACGGTGACGCTCTGCCGCATGCACTCCGGCGGCCTGGTGAAGCTGCGCCTGGACATGCTCTCGGATCGCCCCCACGCAATGACGAACTACCAGTTGCAGGGAACGGACGGCGCCTACGAGTCTTCGCGTGCGCGAAGTGAGCCGGACCGAATCTGGCTCCGGGCCCTCTCGGCGGACCCACACGCCTGGACAAATCTGAAAGAACTCGAAGCGGAACATCTGCCGCCTCTCTGGCGCGAAGCGAGCGAGACGGCATCGCAGGCGGGTCACGGCGGAGGTGATTACTTCGAGGTGCTAGATTTCGTGGCCGCAATTCGCGGTGAGCGACCGGTGGCAATCGGCATTGACGAAGCGATGGATATGACGCTGCCGGGTCTTGCCAGCCAGCAATCCATCGCAGAAGAGGGGAACTGGATAGACGTGCCGGATTCGAGAGAGTGGCAGCACGCATCGCGATCCTGACTGCGGTGCGGCAGGAGCTGGCCCCGCTGGCCCGGCGCCTCCGCCCCTGCCGAACCGCCCCCCCCCGGCCGCGCTACTTCTTCAGCCTCTCGGGCGCCGTCGCGGGGGTGGAGGTCGTGTTGTGCGCCGGAGGCGTCGGACCCACCCGGGCGGCCGAGGCGACGGTGGAAATTCTCGATGTCTGGACCCCGGACCTGCTCCTCGTGGCCGGCGTCGCGGGTGCCCTCGATCCGGCGCTGCGCATCGCCGATATCGTGGCCGCGGACCAGTTGCTCGGCCCAGCGCCCGCGCCGCCGCCCGGCACCGTCCCCGCTCCTGTGGGAGACCTGCACTCGTACCACCGGGGCGCACTCCTTTCTCTCGATCGGGTCCTCGTCAGCCCGGACGAAAAACAGGCGGCGCGCGCATCCGCCCTGCCTGCGGTTCCGCTGGCGGTGGAAATGGAGACTGCCGGCGCGGTGCGGATCGCCGTGGAGCGCAGCATCCCCTGGGCCGCGGTCCGCGCCGTGTCCGACACCAGCGCCGACACGCTTCCACTCGACTTCAATCGTCTGCGGGACCCGGACGGGGACCTCCCCACGACCCGCGTCGCAATGGCTGCGCTGGCCCAACCCACGAGTATCGCCGGGCTCCTGCGGCTGGGCCGCAACACCAGTCTGGCCGCCGAAGCACTGGCCGAATTTCTGATCGGGTGGTTGGCCCAACCACCCGAGCGGTAGCGCCCCCGTCCGGAAGCCGGCGGGCAACGCCGTTTCCGAGCGACCGGATCTCGATGTGGCTCCGGTGCACCGGGCGCCTCGCGTTCCCGCGCAGAGTCAGATAGAATCAGATTTCCCTGCCTCGCGGACGGGCGAGTGGCCATTTCCCGGCCCGCCTGCCACTCGGAAAACGGGCTGGGCAGGTGTGCGCGTGCGAGGCAAGCCGGCCGGGCTGTTGCGGCGGCGCGGCACGCGAGAGGAAACTGGAGAACAGCACATGGCGGCAGGCAGCACGTTCGGCACTCTGTTTCGGCTGACCACCTGGGGAGAGTCACACGGCCCCGCACTCGGTTGCGTGGTGGACGGGTGCCCGCCCGGCATCCCGCTCACTGTTGAGGAAGTGCAGGCGGACCTGGATCGCCGCCGCCCGGGCCAGAGTCGCATTACGACACAGCGGCAGGAGGGGGATGAGGTCGAGATTCAATCGGGTGTCTTCGATGGCGTCACCACCGGCACCCCGATCGGCATGGTCATGCGGAACACCGACGCCCGCTCGAAGGACTACTCCGAACTTCGGGACCTCTACCGACCCAGCCACGCCGACTACACCTACGCCGCCAAGTTCGGCGTCCGTGACTACCGGGGAGGGGGGCGCGCCTCCTATCGCGAGGCGGCGGGGCGGGTGGCGGGCGGAGCGGTGGCGCGGAAACTGGCGGCGGTGCGTCACGGCATTGAGATCGTCGGCTATGTTCTCCAGGTGAGCGACATTCGCGGCTCAGTGTGTCGGGAGACGGTCACGCGGGAGGCTGTGGATGCCAACATCGTGCGCTGTCCGGACCCCGAAGCGGCCGCCCGGATGATCGCTGCGGTGGACGCGGCGCGGCGAGAAGGCGACTCCCTTGGGGGTATCGTGGAGGTGGTCGCCCGCGGCGTGCCGGCCGGACTCGGTGAACCCGTGTTCGACAAGCTCACGGCAGACTTCGCCAGGGCGCTCATGTCGCTCCCCGCCGCCCGCGGCTTTGAGGTAGGAGAGGGCTTCGGGGCAGTTTCGCTGCGCGGCTCCACCCACAACGATGCTTTCGAGTCACGAGCCGGCCGGGTCCGGACAGTCACCAACCGTTCCGGAGGCATTCAGGGCGGGATCTCGAATGGCGAGACGATCATCTTACGGGTAGCATTCAAGCCCACCGCCACAATCATGCAGCCCCAGCAGACAGTGAACACGCAGGGCGAGGCAACCACGTTCCAGGCCCGTGGGCGCCACGATCCCTGCGTGCTCCCGCGCGCGGTGGCAGCCGTGGAAGCCATGGTGGCGCTCGTGCTGGCAGATCATTCCCTGCGGCAGGCCGCCGTCGCAGGGGGGTTCTGATTGCCGTTTGCCTCGTAGGACCACTTGCCACGCCCGGGCCCAGGGGGCACCCGGCGTGGCTCGGGTACGGGGGGGCTATTCACCTCGTGGGTCCGCGCGTGGCTCGGGTACGGGGGGGGCTATTCGTCTCGTGGGTCCACTTGCTTACGCGCGTGGCTCGGGTACG
>SYMT01000162.1 GCA_005805375.1 Actinomycetota bacterium | reverse complement strand
GGGATTCGCGCGTGATGTCGAACGCGCGAGCGGCCTCGCCGCCGGTGATGAGGTCGAACGCCTGCGCCACCTGTGGCTGAATCCCGAACCCGGCACCGACCTCCTCTTCCAGCTTTGCCCGCAGGTTCGCCTGCTCCAACAGCGCCCGCCGCCGGAGCACCCGGCCCTCGGTGAGGCCCTGACGGATGCGCAATTCTCCCGCGGTGAAGTCGGCTGCATTCGGGTCGCCGTTGATGACCATCGGGTCGTGCGCGGCGCCGAGGAAGCCGGCGTGCTGCCCGGACCGGATGGGGCCGGTGGGGTTGATCTGCTCCGGCAGCATCACAAACGTGGGCATGGACCGGCTGTCGGTGGGGCGCACCACCGAGAGGACGGAGCCGTAGTGCGGGAAGTCCTCCCGCGAAAGCGCGGCCGACCGGGCCGGGGCGCGGGGGTACTTTCGGCCGGTAATCATCCAGTAGCACGCCGAGGGGTGACCGCCGTCGGTGTGAGTCATGGAGCGAATGACTGCGTACTTGTCGGCGTGCTTCGCCAACCGCGGGAGGTGCTCCGAGATGTCGAAGCCGGGTACGTTGGTGCGGATCGGGCGGAACGTGCCGCGAAAATCCACCGGGGCGTCCGGCTTCGGATCAAAGGTTTCGTATTGACTGGCGCCGCCGGACAGGAACAGCAGGATGCAAGACTTCGCCTTCGCGGCGGCGGGCGGCAGCGTCCCGGCAGCGACCCCGCGCTGCAGCAGCAGCGGCAGCGACAGGCCCAATCCCGCGTCCCCAAACCGGACGAGCATCTCGCGGCGGCTGACACGCCCCGCCCCACTTCGACCCTGCGAACACCCGAGCAGCATGGTTCTCTACACTCCCCCGCACCGTACGACCGAGAACTGTGAAACCGCAAGTGGGATCAGGTTGCGACCTATTTCACCGTACCGGCTCCGCAGCGATCGCATGTTCGGTGCGCACGGCCGTGGCGGCCGCCAGTAGTTCCTCCTGGTCGGCTCCGTCACGGCCTGCGAGTTGCCGGAGCCGGCGGAGGCGGCGGTTCGCCCAGAGCGCCGGGAGGGCACGCTCGAACTCTACGGCCCCGGCCGGCGCGGGTTGGGAGACGTACGGGACCTCGACGCGGAGGGTGCGGCCCTCAATGCGTCCTTCGAGACCCACCGTGCCGCGTGCGGGTGGCGCCTGTTCCAGGCGACCTACGAGGAGGACCGGCGAGCTGAGGGGCAGGTCGGGGAGGCGCTCCGGATGGGGGTAGACGTAGGCCGTGTTCAGGTCTCCCGGGTCGAAGCGGGCGCCGGCAAGCGCCGGGCCATAGGTCACAGCCGCGCGGCTCACGCCGACCGCGGGGCCGGCGGTGAGTTTCCCGCGTACGAGACGGTACGAGATGAGGCGCCCGTCTGCCTCGGCTGACAGGCCCGTCAGGCGCGCTCCGGACAGGGCCGCCGGTGCGGACTTCAGCGCCGCCTCCAGGCTGGGAGTCGCGCCCGCGTCGCAGAGGACTGCCACAACAGCGTCGCGTCGTCCCGGTTCGGTACGTTCCGCAAGCAACTCCGCGGCTGCCTGGAGGCCGCGCTCCGGTTCGCTGCCGCCGCCGGCCCGGATCCGGCTCAGAAAGCGAATGGCCTGCGAGACCAGCGCCGGGCCGGCCGGGACCAGCGAGCGCCGAAAGAAGCGGGCGTCGTCGTCAAAGGCGACCACGCCGAATCGGTCCCCCGGGGCGAGGTCGGCCAATCCGTCATGGACCGCCTCCCGCAGCACGTTCAACGCACGGCCGCGGGTGGAACGGGACGCATCCAGTACAAACACGATGTCCGCTGCCCGGCCCTGGCGCTGTTTGCCGCGCAGCAGGGATGCCGGCGGTGGCAGGGCCAGCAGAAAATAGGGTTCTCGTTGCCCGTCTGTAGGGGTGACCACCGTCAGGCGGGCGGGAGTATCGGGCGAGCCCGCGGGAGCCTGGTACTCGATCACGATGTCGCGTCCGTCGGTGGCGGGGACGGCGAGCCCGGAGAGACGGGCTACACCCGGTTCGGGACGACTCAGCAGCAGCGGATAGGCGACGCAACTGACTCCCTGGGGCGGTGCCGCGGCGCGGATGGTGACGTCCACGCCGATGCGGACTCCCGCCTCCGCCGTCGGCGGAGACACCGGGAAAATCCACTTCCGACGGCGGGCGCGCCGGGAAATGACCTCCGAATAGACCAGTTCAGCGGTTACCTGCCCGTGCGCGGGGACCCGGTCCACCAACAGGCGGTATTGCCCCGGACCGACCCCCTCCAGCCGAGCCGCGGGACCCGGCTTGTTCGGGCGAGGCGTCCCTTCCCCGAGGATGCGCACGGTGCGGGTGGCCGCCTCGTCCGACAACGGCAGGAGACACGCACCGGTGGCGACGGAACCGGTGCGATTGCGGAAGATCTGGCGTACCGTGACGGTGGCGATGCCGAGACGATCATCGAGTTCGACCCGCACGTGCTGTGGCCCGGCGTGCTCCCCACCCTCCTGGGCATCCGCGCGTCGGGGGCGCACAGGAAGCGACAGCAGGGCGGCGAGGAGCAGCAGACCTGTGATCAGGAACAGAGGGGCGCGGTACATTGGGAACTCCTCCGGGGCGTAGCGGACCTGTGGCGATAGTGCCCCGGAGGACGGCGGGAGTTCGGTCTGCGTCTACGACACGTAATCCTTGCCCACGCCCAGTTCCTCCGGCGCGTGCAGGCGCAGCATGAGGGCGTCTACGTCTTTCGGGATTTCGCGGGCAGTGGCGAGGCTGATGACCGTCATCACGCCGAGCGAGAGCGGAACTCCCCAGATGGCGGGCTGCTCCATGAGGGTGCGCAGAATCGGGTCGGGCGTCCACGCGAGCACCTTCGCATCAATGAGCATGGTGGTGATGATCGCGCTCAGGCTGGCGAAGCCCCCGAGCAGCATCCCGGTGGCGGCGCCCTTCACGGTGAGGCCGCGCCACCAGCTTCCCATCAGCAGGAGCGGAAAATAGCTGCACGCCGCAATGGCAAACGCCCACCCGACCAGCATGGCGATGTCCCACCGTTCGGCCAGCAGTCCCAGCACCGTGGCCAGAGCGCCGACGCCGATGGCGGCGAATTTGAACGCAATCAGGCGCTCCGACGCGGTGGCGTTCGGCTTCAAAATGGTGCCGTAGATGTCGTGGGCAACGGCCCCCGACATGGAGACCAGGAGCCCGCTGAAGGTGGACATGAACGCGGCGAAGGCGCCGGCGCAGGTCACGCCCCGCCAGAAGTCGCCGGCCGCGCCCCCCAGGATCCGAGGAAGTTCCACGACCACAGTGTCCGTCTTCGTGTTGGCGTAGAGTTCCGGCATGAGCTGGCGGCCGAGTGCGCCCCAGACGGCCGGGAAGAGGTAGAACACGCCGATCAGCACCATCACCCAGAGCGTGGTGCGCTTGGCGGCGCGCCCATCCGGGTTGGTATAGAAACGCACCAGGATGTGGGGGAGGCCTGCGGTCCCGAAGATCAGCCCGATGATGAGCGAAAAGGTGTACAGCAGCGGGTGGCCGTGCTTGCTCGTCAGCGCGCCATAGGGGCGCAGCCAGTCCTGGTTAGAGACGGTCCCCGCAGCCGTCTGCCCGGCGAGAAACCGCACCTGGGTCCCGCGGTCGAAATCGAGCTTTGCCGGAGTGCGCACCGGCAGTCCGTCCTTCAGGAGCGCCTGGCCATCCTTGACCACCGCGGCCAGCCGGAACTCGGCCCGGGCCCCGGCCGGCCAGTGGATGACGTTGTATGCCTTGCCGTCCGCTTCCGCGGTCTGATTCTCATACGGCGGTACGATGAATGCATTCGCTTTGAGCGGATCCTCTCCCGGTTTGGCTTTCCGGGCGGGTCCGACCGTCTTCAAGAAGGCCTCCTTCTCGAAGACCAGGGCGTAACCGTCCACCGGAGGCAGGGTGAGCGCGTCCCCCGCCTTGAACGGGCGTATCACATCCTCCCGGTACTGCGGGAACGCGCCGGGGTTTTCGCGGGCGCCGGAAACGAAGCGATCGTAGCCGCCCCACATCGCCATGATGACGAATACCGGGACGGAGATGGCAAACATCTTCAGCCAGTACTGAAATGCCTGCACCAGGGTGATGCCTTTCATGCCGCCCAGAGCGACATTCAACGAGATCACGGCGCCCACGAGCAGCACGCCCACCCAGTACGGTGTCTGCAGGATGCTGTTCATCGTCAGCCCGGCGCCCTTCATCTGGGGCATCGTGTAAAAGAACCCGATGCAGAGCACGAAGGTGACGGCGATCTTGCGGAACGCACGGCTGTTGAAACGGCCCTCGGCGAAGTCGGGAATCGTGTAGGCGCCGAAGCGCCGGAGCGGCCCTGCGATGAAGAGCAGCAGGAAGAGATAGCCCGTCGCGTAGCCCACGGGGTACCAGATCGCATCGTAGCCGTAGCGCATCACGAACCCGGCCACGCCCATGAACGACGCCGCCGACAGGTACTCGCCCGAAATCGCCGAGGCGTTCCAGAAGACGCTCACCGAACGACCGGCGACGAAAAAGTCGCTGGCCGTGCGGGACCCGCGTGCCGTGTAAAAGCCCATCCCCACGGTGGCGATGACCACGAGCGCCACCAACAATGCAGGCATCCAGGTCATCGGCCGAACTCCGCACGGGCACTGGCCGCCTCCGCTGCTTCCAGGCGTTCGCTCGCTTTCACAAACCAGGCGGAAAGTGCCCACGTGATCGGGTAAAATGCGATGCCGAGGAGAAACCAGGAGAGCGGGAAGCCGAAAATCGGCGCGGCGCTCACTTCCGGCAGGAACTGGGTAAGGAGCGGAATGCCGAGGATGAGCGCGAGGAAGACGGCAGCGACCCGCAGGCCCAGCGCGGCCTGCCGTCGCATCATCCGGCCCGCCAGTTGCGCCGCTTCCGGTCCCTGTGTCGGAATGCCCCGCGGTGAGGCGGAGGTTCCGCCCGCTCCCTTCTTCATGTCGCCTCCCGCTCCGCCGCCCGGTCCCATCACCGGCATGCGGTAGCCCCTGCTGCGAATGTAGTTCGCCGTCCGGGGGGAAGGTCCCTTACCGGCGCCGGGCAAAATGGGAAAGCGGGGCGCCGCCCTGGAAGGGCGCCCCAAACTAGCGAAGGGCATCACCCTGAACATCCGGAAAGTGGAACCAGGCCGGTTGGGGCGAGAGGGTTAGACCGGGCTTCTACCCCGGGGCAGGGCATCGTGCATGCCCGGAGAGACACGCACGGAGGGACGGGGCATGCAGTTTTGGACCAGCGGTACGCGGACGGGGCGGACGAGACGAACGGAGCGGATGGGGTCGCGCTGCGGAATGGCGGGCGCGCTCCTGCTGGCGGGCGGACTGGCTGCGGGGATCGCGCGTCCGGCAGTGTCGGCGGCGGGTGACTACCTGGAGGACGCGCGCACGGCGCGCGGTTTTCGGCTCGTCACGCCGCGCGTGCCGTTGTCGGAGTGCCTGCAGGCTCTGTCGGGCGCCGCCGGGATGACTCTCGACGCCGCGCCGGAACTCGCAGGTGAGCCGGTGGTGGCGGCCGTGCCCCGGCGCCCGCTGCGGGAGACGATGGCCGCCCTGGAACAGCTTTTCGAGGCGCGCTGGGCGCGGCTCCCCGGCTCGGGCTCGGGCTTTCGGCTCCAGCCCGAGCCCGCAAAGCTGGCGGCGCTCCGGACGGCGCGAGAGAGCTACCTGAAGCGGGTGCAACAGGAGGTGGATCGGCAGTGTGCGGAAACGGTGAAGGAGGCGAGGGCTGCGCAGAGCGTCCCGAGTTCCCGCCGGAGTACGCTCGTGCTGGGCCTCCTGCTCTGGAACTCGCTGGCGCCGGCCCAGCGCCGAAGCGTCACCCTGGGTCAGACCGTGACGGTGCAGGTGGCGAAAGCGGATGAGGCGCTGCTGATTCGATTTCTGTCCGACACCCAGGATCGGGACCGCCGTGCCGTGGCCGCTCCGCTCTTTGTGACCTTCGATCTGGACGATCGTGGACCCCGCGACCTCCCGATTGATGATGCCCGTCCCACGATTCGGGCGCGGGTCACCTCGCACGGCGCCAATCAGGTCGCGGGGCAGGTGGGAGTGATTGATTTTCTCACCCTCGCAGCGCTGCCGAAGCCGGCGGAGCCGGCGCCCCTCTTCCCCGACGCGCCGCCGTTCCCGGACGCAGTGGGCGCCTCCGGCCGTTTCGACGGCAGCCGTGACGAGCAGATCGAGAAGTTTGCGCTCGGGTGCGGCCTCCCTGTGTTGTCTCGCCACCGGGCGCGCGGGGGGAGCGGGGAGAGTCTGCTGGCGGGGGGCCGGAAGCCGGGCGAGGTGCTGCTCCAACTCGCTGCCTCTTGCGATGCCGTGGCGTCCACCACGCCTCGTGGCTTCGCCCTGCTGCGCAGTCAGACGGAGTGGGTGGACAATCTCGGATTCCCTCCCCAGGCCGTGGTGCGGGAGTACGTGCGGCAGCAGCCCGCGAAGGGCCAGGCGCTGTCACTGGAGGCGGTGACGCTGCTCATCCGCTTGAATCCGCTGCAGCTTTCGGTACTCACCCGCAGCAACCAGTGTACGGACGCCGCCGAGTTCGTGCGGAGTGCGGGGGCGCTGATCCGTTTCCGGCAGGCGCTCAGCCCGTCCCAGCGGCAGGCGCTTGAGAGTGAGACGGGACTGGCTGCGTCCGAGTTGACCCCGCTGCAACTCCATCACCTCCTGGATGAGCGCAGCCGGCGGGGAGACTGGGACGTCTATAATCAGATGAGCCGGGTGGACAACCTGCGGCTCCGCTGGAAGCCGCGTGCCGGTGAGCCCCGGCCCGGAATGCTCCTGCAGGTCCTGCGGGAGGGCAAGCAGATTGTCTCGAATGAGCTGGAACTGCCCGTACCCGAGGACGAAGACCTGCCCTCTGCGGGGCAAAAGTAGGCGGGACGAATTCCGGTGTTTCCTCGGGAGGACGTAGTAGAGAGGAGTGAGGAGAGCGCGCGACGACGACTCGTTTCTCACTTCTCTTTCGTCACTCCTCCGGCCGGTCCCCTCTGATCGCTCCGACTTCCCGGACCATGCAATTTCAACTCACGGACCGATACACACCGAAGGGCGATCAGCGGACTGCGATC
>SYMT01000161.1 GCA_005805375.1 Actinomycetota bacterium | reverse complement strand
GCGACGCTGCGGCGTCTGTCGGTGAATCTGCTGCGTCAGGACCGCTCCCGCCGTCTCGGCGTGAAGAATCGGCGCCTCCGCGCCGCCTGGGATGTTGACTATCTCGCCCAAATTCTGTCGATTTAGATGCGTTCACCCTGCCCCATCGCCAGGCCCTTTCGCGTCAACCTCCCCGGCGGCGCCCGATGCAGGTCCAGCACTGCAATGAACTCGTCGGGCAGGTAGCGCCGCAAGCGCGGTCGGAGTGGCTCGGGGATGCGGGTCAGCAGTGCCAACGAACGGAGTTCGGGCCAGGGCTCCGTGCCCACATAGATGAGCAGGCAGGCGAAGAAGGACAGCTCGACTATGCCATCGAAGCGAACGCCCGCGCGGCGCACCTGCGCTTTCCAGAACTCGCTGCGATGCAGATGGAACCGGAAGCGAACGCCGGCCTGAGGTTGGCGCTGCACCTCGCCCAGGAGATAGGCGAGCACCGGGGGATCGGTCGCGAATGCGGTCCGGTACAGGAGATCCGTCTCTCCGTGCCGGAACGCTTCATCCACGTAGTCGCGCGGTTCGCGGACGAGGGTGTTGAGATCCAGGCAGCGAGCCAGCCGTCCGTCCGTAAGCTGCACCAACTGGGCGAACAGCCGTGGCAGTGCGCACAGGTACTGAAACACCCGGTCGTGAAACTGTGGTTGGGTGGCAGCCTCGAGCAGATCCAGTGCCGCCGGTGCGTCTGGGCGCGCAAGCACGGGAAGGTCCTCTCAGAGCGCCAGACCCGCGGCTTCAAAGAGGGGAGTCAGACTGTCTCGCGCCATTTTCGCGGCGCGGAGCGGGTCCTCGGCTGCTGCGTCTTTCACTTTCTGGCTGAACGGCTCCACGGTGACCGGGCCGTCATAACCCAGCCCCTTCAGGATCTTGAGAATCTCAACGTTGGGAATGACGCCCGTTTCGCCCGGCAGGCAGCGGACCAGATCCATCTGGTCGAACGGGTGAATGCCCGCCGGGGCATCGTTGATGTGTACGTACACCACGTCGTTCACCGTGAGATGGCGGATGTCGTCCACGCTGGAGCACGCAGTGTACCAATGCCATACGTCGAACAACAGACCCACGTTGCCGGTCCCCACGGCACAACAGAGGGCGAGCATGCCGTCCATCGAATAAACGAACCCGTACTTGTGGTCCTTCCGTGAGTTGCGAGGGGCGATGAACTCAATGCCCAGCCGGTGTCCATGCTCCTGCAGGATGGGAGCCACGAGCTTCAGGCGCCCCACGCAGAGGTCCCAATGCTCCTGGCGCGTGAGGGTGTCACTCCAACCCGGGCATCCTGTCGTCACCCGATGGCATCCGAGTTCCGCAGCGAACTCGGCCAGTTCCGGGAGGCGGGCCAACTGCTCGTAGAATTGCGGCAGTGGGCCCCGCCAGCTCACCGGCAGGCCCCAAGCTCCCATCCGGAGGCCCCGAGTGGTGAACAGGTCTCGGACTGCTTCCGTGCCCTCTGCATCCGCCAGCGTCTTCGCCTCAATCAGGTTCAGGTCGGCCCCGGCGAACCCGGCAGCATGCGCCAGATCGAGCCCTTCCTGCCAGGAGCAGCGGATTCCCAGCGCTCCCGGGGACAGATCAGTAAACATTCGCGTTCTCCCCTTCTTGTTCTTCGCAGTGCCGGGCCGGGCCGGCGCCCTCCGCGTGGGCGCCTGGGGGCCTACTTCTGTTCGCCCCAGACCTGGTAACTGACCTCCGACAACGGGAAGCCGGCGAGTCCGGCATCGAAGTTCTCCAGCGTCAGCGATACCTGGCGGACCGCACCGATCAGCAGCGGACGTTCGAACTGGATCTCGCCATTGACCAGCACGCGCAGCTTCTTCGCATCCCGGCGCACCACGAGTTCGAACCCGGCGCGATATCCCGCGCTGGCGGCCGGCAGCCGCTTTCCATCCAGCAGCCGCACCGGTCCCGGCTGGGCCCGGCCCTGTACGGTCACCCACGCAGAACCGTCATTGTGGATTACAGTGCCCCGGTACAGTGCCCCGCTTGCGAGCTGAATCGTGATCCCGAGGCCCTGCCGGCGGGACTTCCAGCCGGGCTGTGCGGGCATGGTGGCCCGCACCTGAAAATCCGTATCGCCCGGCTCCACCAGCGGAATGGATACGGGTGAATCCGCCAGATCAATGCGGAGGCGACGGCTCACGCGCACCTGCTTCCACGGACCCGGACTTTGTGGCGCGCCCGGCGGCACTGAGGGTTTCGGGACCACCACGGGCGGAGGCTCAAGCGGGGGCTTTGCGGCAGGCGGCTTCGGCGCCGGTGGCGCGGGTTTGGGTGCAGCCGGAGGCAGCAGGGGAGCGCTCGCCAGTGTCGTCGGGCGGCCACTCCACGCAGCGCCCTGGATGGAAACACCGCGGTTCGGCGGCTCCCACAACACGCGCACATCGGCGCCGTTGGCGCGCATGACACAGAGGCGCTGACCACTGCCGGCCGAACCAGGACTGCCCGCGGCACGGAAGAGGATCCGGGTCCCATCCGGCGACCAGGCGCCGAATGCAGCCCCGGCCGCACCCTCCCCGACGGGCACCCGCAGCGGCTCCAGTGTTTTCAGGTCCACCAGGTAGAGTTCGAGTTGTTCCCGGCGATGTACGGTGAAGAGCAGCCGATCCGCCTGGGCCGACCAGTCCAGCGAGAGCACCTGCCCGAACGACTCAGGCAGTGTGAGGCGCAGGCGGGGTTTGAGTGTATCCGCCGGCAGGACCTGGATCTGCCACCGGTCCATCCCTTCGAGAATCACCGGCGCAACGATGGCGAGCTGTTTCTCATCGGGAGACCACCGCCCGATCTGGCCCTTCACGAGGGGCTTCAGCGTCTCCTCCCGCTGGCGGCCATCCGCTCGAATCACGTAGAGGTTGTAGTCATTCGACTGCCGCCGGGCAAACAGGATCTGGCTCCCATCACGAGACCACTGGGGGTGGGACCCCAGCGTCAGACGGCGTGCCGCGGCGTCCGGTCCCGGCGTGACCGGCTCCAGCACAAGGGTGTCTAATCCGAGATCGTCGCTCGTCTGGCAGGCGACCCACTTGCCGTCCGGGGACAACGCAGGCGCACGCAGCCGGCCGTAGGTTCGACCCAATCGCCGAAGCCCGCTGCCGTCGGGGTTCGCCACGTAGAGGGCGCCGCTGCGCGCGTCTCCAGGCGCTTCGACGGTCACCGCAATGATCTGCGCTGTCGGGTCCGGCGCGGCGCCGACCAGAGAAGCACCGACCAGCAGCGCGCACGCCGGCAGGGTCACCCTCCAATTGCGTCTCGCTGCCCTCCCGGCCGGGCGATCACTCTTCTCCGCCGGCGTGTGGAGGTCCGAGTCTGCGTCGCCTCCCGGCCGTAAGGAATTCGGAGTCTCTGCGATGAATGCGCACTTCATGGTTGAATCCATCTTCATCCCCGGTTCGTCAGAATTGGGAGCCGAGTGCGGCCCGGAGGCGCGCGACGTCGCGCGAAACGCGCGGAGCGTCTTCGGCGTGGGGGGCTCGCTCCAGATAGCGCTCGAAGCTGCTCAGGGCACCCTGCAAATCTCCTGCTGCAAGCCGCATGGAACCCACATCTCGCTCGTAGGCGGGATGCGCGGGAAACAGCAGGGCCAGTTTCTCCAGGGCGAGCGCGGCCGGCCGGTAGCGTCCCTGCGCGCGATGCACAATCCAGATGTTGTTCAACATGCGTGCGACGACCTCACGGGGTTGCGCGGCGCGGAGCAGGCTCGCCGGCTCCGGCGCGTCCCGTGGGGTCGCCGCCCGCCACATCTCTCGCAAGTCATCCTCACCCAGCACGAGGGCGCCGTTGAAGGGATCAATCGCCAGCACTTCATCTGATGCGACCCACCGCAGGAGGAAGTGATTGGGGAAATTCACGGGTTCGAGATCCCAGCCCACCCGCCGCGCTACACCCAGGCACAGCACTCCGAGGCTGATGGGAATCCCAAGGCGCCGCTCCAGCACTTCGTGGAGGTAGCTGTTGCGAACGTCGTAGTATTCGCGCCGGTTGCCGTGGAAGCCCTCTTCCTCAAACAACACGCGGCGCAGGGCGCCGATCCGCTCCCTGGCGTCCTGCTCCCGATCCGGTCTCACCGATTGCTGCGCTCGTAGTGCGAAACCATCCAACCGGGACTCGCACGCCGGGAAGTCGAGGTCGGGGTGCTCATCTACAGCAATGAGGAGAGCCGCCCGGTCGTAGGGGAACGGCGAAAGGCCCGCCTGGAGTAACCACGTCAACTCCATCCGGGCCTCTCGAGGGTCCATCCCGCTGCCTACTTCCGCGTGGGCTGCGGGGCGGCGCCTGCCTTCAACTTCGTCGCCGCTTTCACCGCCTGTTCCCGGCGGTGGCGCCGCCGGCGCAGTTCCCGCGATCTTTCGCTAGCCATTCTTGCTCCTCCCCCAGAGTGCCGACCAGGGGTAAGGATAGCCGCACGCCGGGTATAGTGTCAAATCCGTCTGTCCGGATCAACCGACCGGCACCTCCCGGCCCTCATCGGAGGAGCGGTAAATGGCGTCCATGATCTGGGTGGTCATCAGGGCTTCTTCGCCGGTGACCGGCACGGGAGTGTCGTCGCGAATCGCCTGGACGAAGGCTTTGATCTCGGCTTCGTGCGCGCGCACCTGCGGCAAGAACGCCGGAGTGCAGTCAATCAGCGTCTTGTGACGCTCGAAGAACATCTTGCACGGGTTGTAGTTGCACCCGCCCTCCGTGCCGAAAAGTTCGGTATTGGATCGGTCTCGTTCTTCTTGATTGGCGCAGAAGCTGGACTCCAGCACAAGTGTAGCGCCATTCTCGAAGCGGACCAACCCTACCGCAAAATCTTCGACCGTAAAAGTCTTCGGGTCCCACTGCCCCATGAGTCCCAGCACTCCCTCGCGCGGCCCGAACTTGGCGTAGGTCTGGCCGGAGCAGAGCACAGGCTTCGGGTGCCCCATCAGCCAGAGTGTCAGATCCAGGATGTGGACGCCGATGTCAATCAGCGGTCCGCCCCCCTGCTTGTCCTTTTGGGTGAAGACCCCCCACCCGGGAATTCCTCGACGACGCATCGCCTGGGCCCGCGCGAAGTAGATGTCACCCATCTCTCCCGCCGTGATGAAGCGCTTCAGCGCCTGGGCACTCGACTGAAAGCGGGTCATGAAGCCGACCTGGAGCTTGTTGCCGGTGCGAGTGGCGGCGTCCACCATCGCCTGCCCCTCAGTGGCATTGATGGCGAGCGGCTTCTCTACGAGAACGTGCTTGCCCGCCTCGAGTGCGTCAATCGTCGGCTGCATGTGGAGGAAGTTTGGGGTGCAAACGCTGACCGCCTGGATCTCTTCCATTTCCAGCATCTTCTTGTAGTCAGTGAAGACGTGGGGCACATCGAACTGCGCGGCCGCCTGCTTCGCGACGCCCTCGTTGATATCGGAGCACGCGATGATGCGAACCCCATCTGCCTCGCAAGCCTTGTACCCGGGAAGGTGCGCCGCCCGAGCAATCCCGCCACTACCGATGACCCCGACCCCTAGCGTTTTCAAATCCTTCGCTCCTCGCCGGCCTTGTGTGCCGACCTCATCTCCGCCGACATTGAACCGCCATGGCTGATGCCGTGCGCTTCTATTCCCGGTCCGCTACTTAGTCCAGAGAAACTGCTCGCCCCTCGCGGGCACTGTCAAGCCCACACTGCAAGATCTCCTGTGCAGTGCGGCCGGTGGCCGCGCTGCACAGACCCTCCACGGGCGTTCCCGATCGCAGGCAACTCACCAGGTACTCGGCCCCGTTCCTCCGCCCGGGGGAGGGGCGATCCGGTTCGATCCACTCTGCATCCCGGCCCGGCCGCGCCAGTCGCACCCGGTTCCCCACCACCGAAAGCGTGCCGGTGGAACCATAGAAGCTCGGGTTCGCGCTACCGTCTCCCGCCTGCTGCGTCCACGAAGCTTCCGCGATCCCGAGTGCATGCGGGTATTTCATCAGAATCACGGCGTTGTCATCCACCGGGAAGTCCGGCTTCACCAACGTCCCGCGGACGCCCACTACCGAGGTCGGCCGGCCCAGCCAGTGCGCAGCCAGATTGGCGCCGTAGCAGCAGTAGTCCATCAGCGCGCCGGCGCCGTTCCGTTCCTCGTCGTAAAGCCACTCACAGAAGTAGCTGGAGCAGCCGATTTCCTTCGGACCCGCATGGGCCGCCAGATAGCGGACTTTGTGAACCGGACCGATCGCCCCCTCTTGTACCAACCGATCCACGGTTTGGATGGCCGGACTCCAGGCGGTGGGCCAGTTGATGAGTAGCTCCACGCGTGCCTTCCGACACGCCGCCGCCATCTGGTCGGCGCCTTCCAGCGTTGACGCCATAGGCTTCTCGGAGATTACGTGAATGCCGCGCGCCGCCGCCGCCATCACCACCGCCGGAGTGCCGCGATTGTCCACCGCCACGGTGACAATGTCGGGCTTCTCCGTGTCGAACATCTGCTCGTAGGAGTGGTAAGTCCGCTCCACACCCGCCTCCGCACGGACCTTGTCGAGCAGCGGAGGGTTGGGGTCTGCCGCCGCCACCAGTTCCGCCCCGGCCAGTTCCCGCCACCACCGAAGCATGCCCCAGACGTGGTCGTGGATCAGCCCGGCCACGGCGACGCGAAACGTTTTTTCCATACTCTCTGCTCCCTCACTCCCGCCACCCACATTCACCGTTCCTGTACGGGCTCCTCCTCAGGCCCCGGAGTAGCGCTCCGTGCGGTAAACACCCCGCTGGAATTGCAAGTATTCTTCCTTGCTCAGCCGCGGGCGGTCGTTCTCCAGAATCCGCTGCGCCTCGGCGGCATCACTCCACAAGAGGTCTACTGCCGTCAGGGCGAGTGCCTTCGCAGGTGCGAGGTATCCTTCGTCGTGATTGGCGATGTACCAGTCCCGGCTGTGTCCATCCCCGAACGCGCCTGCCATTGCCGGATGCAGCGCAGGCATGACGTGGGAGAGGTCACCCATGTCGGTGCTGCCGGTCCGGTGTCCGCAGTCCCGCACATGCTCGGGAGAAAACAAGAACTCGGCGGAGTTCCGTTTGAAGAGATCCGCCATATTCGAGTTGTTCACCAGCGGGAAGTAGCCCGGCAGAGAGCGGATCTCTACGTCGGCTCCCATCGCCAGTGCCCCGGCCCGGAGCGCTCGGTCCACCTTCTTCTCCGCATCCAGAATCGCATCGGGAGTGCGGCCCCGCACGTAGGTCTCCATCCGCACCTCCGCCGGGATGATGTTCACCAGATCGCCGCCGTGCGTGATGATCGGATGTACGCGAATGGCGTCCTCGTCCCGGAACGTTTCCCGCTGGGCATTGATGGCGGAGAGCCCCAGCATCGCGGCGCTCAGTGCATTCACTCCCTTGTGCGGCGCACCGCCGGCGTGGGCGGCCCGGCCGAGGTAGCGAATGAGCTTCACCACGCAGCCGTTGCAGCTCTCGGCGACCTCAACTTTCGGTTCGGTCGTGCTGGATGTGTGGATCATCATCGCCATGTCCACATCGTCGAAGTGGCCGAGCCGCAGCAGTTCCGGCTTCCCGCCGAGGAACTCCAGCTTTCCCTCTTCCACCAGCCGGGCCCGGTACTCCACCTCGACGTACTCCTCAGCGGGCACGGCGAAGAAGACCACGTTGCCCGCCAGATGCTCGATGGCGCCCGTGTCCACGATTGCGCGGGCGGCGCCCAGCAGGCCCGCTATCTGGGCATTGTGTCCACAGGCGTGGGCGGCGCCGGTCTCGCGGTTCCCGTGCGGGTGATCCCAGACGATCAGGGAGTCGAGTTCGCCGATCAACGCAACGGTCGGGCCCGGGCGGCCACTGCTGAGCGTGGCTTTCACGCCGGTGATGGCGAGCCCCTCCTCCGGCTCAAACCCGAGGCGCCGGAATTCGTCGGCGACCAGTCGCGCGGTGCGAAACTCCTTGAACCCCAACTCCGGGTTCCGCATGATATCCTCGCCGATGCCGATGATCTCATCCCGCCGGCGGTCCACTGCCTCGCATAGCTGCTGTTTGAGATGGTCGCGATCCATAGTTGATTCCTCCCGAGGTGACGCCTGCCGCCGGTAGGTTCACCACAACCATTGCTCTCGTCCTCGTCGCCGGCAGATTGTCATTGTCCTCGCGGACGAAGGGTGGGGCGGCGGCTCGGCGCCGGAACGGGAAAAGATGGCCTCCCGGTCCGATCCCGTTCCCCTCCGTCCCCGCCCACGGCCGCGAGCGCGGAACTGCTTCGCTGCAGCGGACAAACTTCGCGGACGACGCCTGCGAGGTCGCCTCAAGCCTGCACGGATCGGGCGCCCTACTACGTCATGTCTCCCGGAACCCCAAGCCAGATAACGGTTCCTGGAAACGAGATACGCGCATGAGATGTCCCTTCTCCCTTGTGGCGACTTCGCTGCTGTTGAGTGGAGTGCCCGCCGTTGCCCAGTCCGATGTGACTGACGGGCCGGTCCGGATCCCCGAGGCCATCCAGAAGGATGCTCGCCTCAAGGCTCCCGTCACGCTGGTCCTGCAGGATGAGCCGCTCGGTCAGGCGCTCTCCCGGATCGGCGCCTCCGTGAGAGTAGAGCTTCGCGCCACCCGCGATACAGCAGACGACCGGATCACACTCGCGCTGAAGGACCGCCCCGCCGCCGAGGTGCTTGCGCGGATCGCAGCCCACTTCGACTTCGACTGGCTGACGAACGGAAAGCGATACGAGCTCGCCCAGTCCATCGCCAGCAAGCGCCGGGAGGAGGCGCTGCGTGACGCGGATCAAACGCAGCATCTCGCCGACATTCATGCCCGGATGCTGCAGGTTGCTGCGCTTGGAAACCAGACCCCGGAGCAGCTTCAGGCACGCCAGGAGGAGCTGAACGCGCTGGCACGTGACCCACAGCGTCCGGAGCCCGAACGCCGCACCGCCCGCGGTCAGTCAGAGGCAATCCGCGATCGGCTCCGGCCGGGCGCCGTCGCCGGAGTGGCGCTTTACCAGCGCCTCACACCGGCGCAGCTCCAGCAGCTCCGGTCCGGCGCAGCGCTCCGCCTGTCGTCGCGCGACGGCACGCTGGCAGCCAACCTTGCCGACCAGATCCACCAGTCCGCCTTGCAGCGCGGAAACTTCGGCGGCACTTCCATGTCGCGCACGCTCCGCTTTTCCACGACTCCCGGCGGCGCCGCGCCGCCGCTGCCCCAGTCCCTCCCGGCGCCGGAGCCGGCGGAAAGCCTCCCGGTGCTGCGCGCCGACGCCACCATCCAGCTCAGCGAGTCCGGTCCCGGTCGCCTCCGGACTCCGGACGGCGGGCGGGCGCCTCGACCCCAGCTCTTCTTTACTCTGACCAGCGTGCGGGGCCGGGAAAACGAACAGCGCTCCACACCGGTAATCTGGAGCCCTATGCTCGGCGGGTCCGGCCTGGAGGAAGAGTTCACCCCCACGCAGACCGGTGACCCGGAGCTACTGCGTGAAGTAGACCTGGGCTATAAGCCCGGCCCCGTACCTCCGTCGCCCGGCAGTGCATTGATGCGCCTCGTACCGTTCGGCCCCGGCGGCGCCGCGGCGGGCACCGTCCGCGTATCCGAGGTCGTCGAAAAGCTGCACCGGGCGACCGGGCTCGAAGTCCTGGGGGACAGTTTCGTTCGGGCTCGAGTGCGGACCGGGATGCTTGGGGGCAAGAAGCGTGTTGTCGAAGTTCTCGACGCCATCGCTCGGTCCGGGCGTTACATGTGGCGGAAGGATGCCGGGCTGCTGTCGCTGCGCAGCCGGGAGTGGTTTCGCGACCGGCCCGCCTCCGTTCCGGCTCGAATCGTGACGCCGTGGAAGCAGAAAGTCGCGGCGCAGGGGGCGCCGACGCTGGATGACCTGGCGGACCTGGCCGTGAACCTCACGGATCCCCAACTGCAGGGGATGGAGCAGTACTGGGGCCTGTACCTGGAGGGGGCCGACATACCGGCGCCAGGCATCGCCAGTTCCCTGTACACACAGCGGCACCACCTCCGTTTCTGGGGGGCCCTGAACCAGGGACAGCGCCAGGCGGCGCACCGGGGTGAAATCCTCGCTGCAGCACGGATGCTGGCCCCGCAGCGCCGGGCATTCGCCGTCGCCTTTGCCGCGCCTGTCTCGGAGATCATCCCGCCGGCGGATCTGGCAGGATCGAGCGGTCAGGCAACCCCACAGCAACTGGCGGCCGGAGGGTTCAGCCTGCGCCGCTCGGAGATGCAGCAGATGATGTTCTCGATGCCCGGGGGCGCCGGCGGGGAGGCCAGGGCCGGGATCATGATCTTCGCCGATCAGAACCGCACTCAGGGGGGCGGCCCGCGGCGGCCCGGACAACCCGGAGCGCCCGTACCGCCCGGCCTGCCCGGCGCGCCCGCCCCGAACCGGGCATTTCCGCTGCCCCAGTTGGAGGGACCGGACGGGGTTCGGTTCACTCCCGCGGGCACGCCGACTACGCTGGACTCTTTCAGCTTCAACTACCACCTCGACGGCCAGCAGCAGCCGGCGAAGTCTGCCCAGATCCAGGTTCCACGCCCGAAGCCGCCTGTCGAGAAGCCGGCGAAGTAGGTACGGCTCACAGCAGAGAGCAGGGACATCCGCACACGCTGCCGCGGAGTCTCGGACCCGGACCCCGGAGAGTCTCCGGGGTCCGGGTCGTCTGCCGGTTCAGGTCCAGGCCCGGTAGTGCCCCTGTAGCTCTTTGCCCGCTACTCACCTGCGCGCAGGCTTCTCTCGTGTCACAACGGGAGCCGCGCGCGACAGGATTCCCGCTCCGGGGTTTCCGAACTCCGCTTCAGAGCAACCCGCCCCGCGGCCCTGGCGCCCCGCCGCCGAGGTCTCCAAAACGAAGTCCGGAGACCCTGCAGGCCCGTGTTACCGCTTCCTCGGCCCCCAGCAGGCGCGGCAGGAGGACTCTTTCGGTACCGACACTCAGAACGCGTTCCGTCCGGGTCACATCGTCAGTGGACCCTGATTCTGCTGGGCAACAGCATCAGGAATAGGGCCTCGATCCACGTCTCAGGCTCCCCTGGGAGCGGCACGACCGGCCCCGGCTGGAGCGTTATGCCGGCAATCGCAGGCAGATGCCTCTGGTGCACGACCACGACCTCACGGTCATGGTCTGCACGAATCTCGTAGAGTGCCGGCATGCGGGTCCGCCCGTCACCGGCGGGCTGCGCGTGCGGGCGGCTCACGAACAAGCCGATCCCTGGGGATCGCACTCAGCAGGTCCGGCAAGTCGTAGGCGGTCAGCGCCGCGTGGACGACGTGGGTGAGCTGCGTCCCAGCGGTCGGGTCCTCCAGCACGGAGAGCCAGCTCGGCGGGCAGCCCCGGAGGGTAACCCGGCTGAAGAGCGCCGGTTCGAGTGCCGCCGCATGGGCGATGGGAATCGCACCGGCAGGCCCAACCGCGACCACCTCCACCGCCTGTCCGGCTGCGTCTGAAGCGCCGTGGCCTGCCAGGAACCGGACCGCCGCCAGCGCTTCCTCGGCCCGCATCCCCACGAGGGAGCGACCGAGCAAATGGGCCAGAAAGAACTCCTGCGTGTTTGGGCCAAACAACGCGCCGCCCCAATCACGAGGATGGCGTATGCCTGTCTCCCCCAGCCCCGCGAGATCTACGGCCAGCACCAGCGCTCCGTCCCGAGCGAGCGCCGCGAGCGCGCCCCCGGGGCCTGCCTCGGCCTGCTTGCCCTCACTGTGCAGGTAGAGCACGCGCCGGGTGATGCGTCCTCCGCGCGGGAAGAATGCCAGCGCGGGCAATTCCAGCTTTGTGTCGGTCCCCAGCAGCAGCTTTTCGATCCGGTAGCCGTCCTCCTCTACCTGTCCCATCGAACGCACGGTCACTGCCGGAATCTCCGCGAGTGGACGAATGCCGGCCAGTTCTCGCACTCGCTGCAGCGCTCGCGAGCGGTCGGGTCCTGCCCAAAGACGGCGGCGCTGGGGAGCAAGGGCTCCGGCACGTCGCCGGTTGAATTCGAAGGCGCTCACCTCGCCCGGCAGCAGCATCACCTGGCCGTGCGGCGTGCATTGCAGCTCGGCCGGGGTATAGATCGGCAGGTCCGGCTCAGTGATCGGTTCGTCCACCCCCAGCAGCCAGCGCCGCAGCCAGCGCGCCGCTCCCACCCGGAGTGGTTGGGAAAAGCCGTGCGGCTCGTCCGCCTCCACCAGCGCCATCCGTTCGGGAAAGCCCAGGCGTCCGTAGATCCGCTTCGCCTCCCGGTAGAGGTCCCAGGTGCCGGTAATGTCGAACGTGGCGTCCCGGGTGCCCGCGCAAAGTGCGGTGGGACGCGGCGCCCGCAGCAAGACGTAGTCGGCCTCGTCCAGCCCATCGCGGAGCTGCCCGAACAGGTTTTGCTCGGCGTCTTGAGGACCGGAGGTGGCCAGCAGCCGCCGGAACGTGGTGAGTGAACAGGTAGGCGCGGCACAGGCGATGCGGTCGTCCAGCGCCATCAGGTAGCCCGTGAGTGTCCCGCCGCCGGAATTCCCGGTGCAGCCGATCCGTTTCGGATCCACATCGGCGCGGCTCACCAGGTAGTCCACCGCGCGCAGCCCGTCGTGAATGCGAAACGCGGCAGTGCTCGTGCCGACCAGAATGGAACCGATTCCGACCAGCGTATGCTCCTCGACCGGGTTGAAGCGCGGCCCGCCTGCCACCGGCCTGAGCTGCGCCACGCTGCTCGGACTGCCTGTGTAGCCGGCGCCGAGCGGCCGGCCGTCCCGTCCGAAGGTCTGGTAGCGCTCCCCCTGACCGATCGGGTCGTAGCTGAGGGCCGCGATCCCATTGCGCGCCAGCAGCATCGCCATGCGCTGGTTGCCGTTGCCGGCTTTCCCGGTGTAGCTGTGTCCGCAGGGGATGAGCACTGCCGGATAGGGCGGTCGCGTCAGCGGCAGGTAGAGGTTCGCGGCGACATGATGTCCGGGACGGCTTTCGAAGAGCACATTTTCGACCCGGAAACCGTTTCCTTCCAGCTTCCCCACTGTCCTCGCCCGCAGCGGAGTGCGGGGCGGCAACTCCCCGAGCGCCTGGAGGAACAGCCGGCGCCGTGCCTGCTGCCAGGCGGCAATCTGTTCGGGTGTCTTGAGCACTTCGTAAGCAGTTTCCCGCCGATCCAGCGCCTCCCCCGCCCACGCGTGGAGGCGTTCGTACAGCGGCGAGGGAGCGCGGTTCCCCGGCGCTCGTTCCGGCAGCACCCGCAGCGCGGGCGACGTCTGCTGGGCCCCGAGCGGCAGCGCTGACGCCAGCACAAGACCGGCGACGCGCAGCAAGCGGACCTGAAGGGGTTTTCGATCGGCAGCATGTGGAGCGGGGTGGGTTGACATCTCGTGCAGGGTGTTCGGACGGCGTCTTGCCTCCCCGGTTCGCTGTTCCCGGCGTTACTCCTTCATGCGCCGACAAGTTACCGTACCGTGTCCATTGCGATCGCAAACGGAGCCGCGGGACTCCCTACGGGGTGACGGGATGGGCGGCGTGCGCCCCCCTGGAGAGACCTGAACGCACGCCGGGGCGTTTCGCGGTTGTGCCTCCACGGCCGGTGCCGGGGATGACGGTGCCGGCGGGGGGCACCACAGCGGCTGTCCGGTGGGCTTCGTCATCGGGGTCATGGAGTGTGTGTGAAAAGGCGGGTCAAGTTATAGCAACGAGAGTGTTTGACACTGCCAGGCGCGGTCCGCTCCGCTCCGGGGGGGCCCCCATCCGGCCCACGCCCCCAAATCGGCGCTCCAGGGGCGGGCGGGCGGCCTCCAGGGACGCCCCCGGCGCGTTCCTGTCCCCGTCCTCGTCTCTGCTACCCCCCGTTCCGGCTGCAGGGGCGCAGGTACGGCACAGTGTGCCTGCCGCACTCCCCCGTGCCAAAAACGGTCAATGCAGACCTCTCCGCCTATTTGCCTTGGAATATCAAACCTATATTTGATAAAGATGCCGGGGTGGAGGGGCTGCACCCTGCGGAAAGGCGGGTCCGTGGCTACCCGCGCGAGAACGTGAGCAAGCGTGCCAATATCGGGTTCCGGCAAAGAACGTGGCTGGGAGGTACGGACTCCGCAGCAGGTCGCCTGCCTCTGGTTCCCGGACTTCGAGGTGGTACTGGAACTCCGGCGTTGCCCGCAGTTCCGGGGGGAGCCGGTGGCGCTCATCGGCTCGGGAGAGGGGACCGCCGAGACGGTGGTGCGGGCCTGCTCGGTGCGGGTGCGGGCGGCCGGAGTGCGGGTGGGCAATCCGGCCGTGCTCCTCTCCCAACGCTGTCCCCGGGCCGTGGTGCTCCCTTACGACCTCCCCTACTACGAGCGCCGGTATGCGGAGGTGCTGCTGGCCCTGGATGCGGTGAGTCCGGCCATCGAACCGCGGCCGTTTGATGCGTGTTTCCTCGATCTGGACGGCATTCCCGGTCTCGATCCGCTGGACCCGGCCCCACTGGCGGCGGCGGTGCGAGCGGTACTTCCCGAGGGACTCGTCCCGCGCATCGGCGTGGCGTCCGGGAAATTTGTGGCATGGGTGGCGGCCCGGACGGCGACGCCGGTGCGGCCGATTCTGGTGGCGGACGAAGAACGAACGCTCTTCCTCAGCCAGGCGCCCAGCGCCCTGCTGCCTGCCGAACCGGAGTTGCTGCAGGTCTTTCAGCGACTCGGGCTGCGCACATTGGGAGACGTGGCCCGGCTGCCGCGCCGGGCCATGCTCGCTCGTTTCGGACGGCCGGGCGAGCGCCTCCACCGCCTGGCCAGCGGGGAGGATCGGGAGCCGTTCCAGGCGATGGCGCTATCCCCGGTGATTCGCGAGGAAATCGTCTTCCCCATGACGGCGCCTTCTGTCGCCGACTTTTACCTCGCGCTGGAGCGGCTGGTACGGCGTACATTCCGGCGGGCCGAGCGCCGGGGCCGCGCCGTGCGTCAGGTGCGGGTGCAGGCCCGTCTGGAATCCGGCGAAGTCTGGGAGCGGCGGCTGACCCTGCGCCGGCCGCTGGAAACGCCGGAGCGCGTGCTGGCCGAGCTCCGGCGCCGTCTGGAGCCGGGCGGCGGCTCTCATCGTCCGAACGGCGCCTTTACGGAACTGGCGCTGGAAATCACCTCTCTGGCCGGCTCGATAGAGGCCCAGCCGGCCCTCGCCCTGGACGAGCGCGAGCACCGCCTGGAGCAGCTTCTGGCCGAACTGGAACAGTTGCGGGCCCGCCTCGGCACGCCGTCGGTCTACCGCATTGTGGAGCGCGAACCATGGTCTCGTTTGCCCGAAAGACGCTACGCACTGGTGAATTTCGAGCCCTGAATCTGCCCCAACCGGTGCAGGTCGAAGCGGACGCGCAGGGAGCGCCCCTCTCCGTGTGCCGGGCTCGCCGGGGCCGTACGGCACAGCCGGTGCCGGTCCGTCACATCCAGGACCGCTGGCGGGTGGACGACCTCTGGTGGCGCAAACCCGTCTGCCGGATGTACTGGCAGGTAGAGCTGGAAGATGATCGCGTCGAGGTGCTGTTCCACGACCGGATTGCGGATCGCTGGTACCGGCAGTCGTATGGGTAAAGAGGGGGAGCGTCGTCCCTCCCCGCGGTCGTGACGGACGCATCGTGGTGCGCTCCCCCGGTGCGCACGCGCATGACGGAACGGCGGACGGACGAAGATCTCCCCGACGGACCACCATGGTGACCCCACCTCCGGGAACGCCGGCATCCTGCCGGCACCAACCCCGCCTCCGGGAACGCCGGCATCCTGCCGGCACCGACACCCCGGGAACGCCGGCATCCTGCCGGCGTGCGGATCACTGCCGAGCGAAGTACCGTCCGGACGCGGGGCCGGTGCGAAGCAGGGACTACCGCAGACCCTCAGCGCGTGCCTTCAGCCCCGCCGCCTCCAGCCCGAGATACCGCTCGATGGTCCCGCGACTGATGCTACCGACCAGATGGCCGACCGGACCTCCACAGATGAGGCGGAGCGTCAGCGTGCAGCCGGGCGTGTTGGCCTCCAGCCAGTGCTCAGCGACCATGCGCGCGCCGGGAGCCCGCGACTCCCAGACGAACCCCCGGGGCGGTTCCCACCGGGTCACGGTCCAGACGGCCGCCGGCAGCCCCGGTTGCCGGATCCGGAAGCGCGAGCCGGCCGCCGCCGGCTGTTCGTCCAGCGGCTCCACGTGAGAGATGGACGCTGTCCACTCCGGCCAGCGCCGGAGGTCCGCCATGACCTCCCAGGCTCGCTCGACCGGCGTGTGGATCTCGACGGAAGTGTGGAACTGATGCACGATTGCTGAACTCTACCGGGGTGAGGGCGTTGGGCTCCCCGATGGCTGTTGTATCGCACCGTTCGGTCCGCCCGGACGTACAGAAAACTCGAACCGCCGGCTCCAGTTCACCCCCAGGGTGAATCGCACGCGGCGCGCACCGTGAAGGTGCGGCAGCACGTGCGGCACGTGGCTCTGCTGACCTCGCTGGACCAGGGGATAGGAGCGCCACACCGGTTGCAGGCGGTCGGGCAACCTGGCGGCTCCGGGCAGGTGCAGCAGGTCACGTCCCTGCTCGTCCGTGACTTTCAGCAGGCGCACCAACAGGTGTCCTGGTTCTGCGGCGGTAATCTCGGTCCGCAGGTAGCCGCGGCCGAAGGTGCGGGCGTTCGGGATGCCCGACCAGCGTGCTGTGCCGGGAACTCTCAGGGCGCGCAGTTGCAGGCGGAAATGGGGGTCGGCAAACCCGATGTCCAGCGTGCGGACCTCATTGCGCGACGGCACACGCACCCAGTCCGTGGTGAAGACACGATCCGGGCCGGCGGGATGTGTGTCCCGCCGGCCCGCGTGAAGCACAACCTTCCAGGCGGATTCCCGCCGATCCATGTCGAAGGTCGGAAGGTGCATTGGGAACAGAGGCACTTGCCGCGCAGACGGTTCGCGGTGGTTCCCGGTCGCGTCGAACATCTTCGCGGAGACAATGCCCCAATGCGAGGACTCCCGCCCCGCTTCCAACAATTGGAGGGGCAAGCAGTACATGCGTGTGCGACGCGATGAGCCGGTGCCGTATGGCATCTGCACGGGAGGACCGGGGATCCGCACAGCAATCTTCCCCGAGCGGGTAACGACCGGATAGGGAGGCGCCTCCCAGTGGGGGAAGTCCGTCCGGTAGGCGGGATTGGGGATGCGCAGGTCATGTTGCCCCCGACGGGGATCCCGCACTCGCAGGGTCAGCGTCGGCGCGCGACGGGGGAAGTTCCGCGCGATTACCATCCCGGACACCGGGAACCCATCCCAGATGTGATCCTCACCGCACGCGCCGCCGTCGGCGTTCAGGATGTGTGCTTCGGCATCATTCCGGAACCCGGCGGGTCCCCCAACCCTGCGGGTGCAGATCGCCACCATCGGTTCTTTAAGCCGCCACCTGTGTCCGGAACGGCGTCGCAGGGATGGGCTGGTCCAGAGGCGGAACTGCTCGGCCAGCGGGATCGGCGGCGGTCCCAGGTTTGTGCCGAAGGTCACGTCGTCCACGATGACGCGGGAGCCGTCGGACAGGCGCACCTGCGGCTTCCAGGGTTCTTGGATCAGGAGCCAGAGCCCCATCCCCCCGGCGCAGAGCAAAGCCAGGCTCGCACCCAGCAACCAGAACAGGCCTCGTTTCTGCATCGTTCTTCAGCCGGTCGGGTCCGACGCCCGTGCGCACGATCCCCGGCCCCCCCAGGGCAAACTGCATCTCGAAGGGGTGGCGCACCGTGCGAGAGTCGGCGCGAGCGAACAGTGAGAACTCACACCCGAATGGGGAGCGGACCACTTCGCCTACGCTCCGCCCTCCGCCCCGGCACACCGACCCGGTCTGGAATAGACGCAAACGCGCTCGAAATGGTTACGTCCCGGCTCCCAAACAGACCCCCACGCGCATCGGGCCCGTACTCCCGTCGGACACCAGAGCCGGAACGCCGAAGGCCGCCCGCCTCCCGGCCCAACGGGCCACTCTAACACAGCCCGGCGGCATCGCCCCGGGAACGCATCGCCCCCGGGAACACTTCGCATTGGCGCCGGGGCTTCACCCCGGTGGGACTCCTTCGCCCGCCGCCGGCTTACGCGACGACTTCCTGAATCACCCTTCCGGAGACGTCGGTGAGGCGGTAGTCGCGGCCGCCGGAGCGGAAGGTGAGGCGGGTGTGCTCGACGCCGAGGAGGTGAAGCATCGTCGCGTGGAGGTCGTGGAAAGTGACCACGTTCTCCACCGCGTGCATGCCCATCTCATCGGTGGCGCCGTAGATGGCGCCGGGCCGGGCGCCGCCGCCGGCCATCCAGAGGCTGAAACCTTCGGGGTGGTGGTCGCGACCGTCGGGGCGGGCGCAGTGGGGCGTGCGTCCGAACTCCCCGGACCAGAGCACCAGGGTGTCGTCGAGCAGGCCGCGCTGCTTCAGATCGCGCAGTAGCCCCGCCACGGCCTGATCGGTGATCGCCGAGTTGCGCTCGTGGCCTTTCTTGAGGTTGCCGTGCTGATCCCAGGTGCCGGTGGCGCCGAACTGATTCGGGCAGCAGACTTCAACGAAGCGGACGCCGGCTTCGACCAGACGGCGGGCGCGCAGGCACTGGGTGCCGTAGAGGCGCTTCGGCTCGTCGGCAGAGTCAATGCCGTAGAGGCGCTTGGTCGCTTCGGACTCGCGGTCCAGGTTCAGCACGTCCGGCACCAGCGATTGCATTCGGTACGCCAGTTCGTAGTTCTGGATGGCGGACTCTACGGCATCGTTGGAGCCGAGGGTGGCTGAGAAGCTCTCGTCGCGCTCGCGGAGGAGGTCCAGCTTGGCGCGTTGAATTTCCGGTTTCTTGTCCGCCGGATCGAGGTTGGCGATCGGGATGCCCTTTGCTTCCAACAGGCTGGCCTGGTAGGCGGCAGGCAGGAAGCCGCTGGAAAAGCACTCCATCCCCCCGGCGGGCACGAAATTGTTGTGGTTCAGCACCACAAAGCCGGGCAGGTTCCGATTCAAGCTGCCCAGACCGTAGGTAACCCACGAGCCCATGCTGGGAAGCCCGCCGGTGTTACGCCCCGTGTGGAGGAGCAAGTTGCCGCGCGAGTGGAGGGGGAACTCCGCCTTCATGGAACGGATCACGGCCAGTTCATCGGCCATTTCGGCTATGTGGGGGAAGAGGTCCGAAACCGGCAGGCCGGACTGCCCGCGGGGACGGAACTCCCACGGAGAGCGCAGCCACTTCCGATCTCCGCCTGCGGTCACGTTCTCCACCTTGCCGGCGGGCTTCCCATCCAGTTCGGTCAATTTCGGCTTCGGGTCGAAGGAGTCGACGTGGGAGACTCCACCGTCCATGAAGCAGAAAATGACGGCCTTCGCGCGCGCGCGGTGGTGCGTGCCGCGCAGCACTCCGTCGGCCCGAGCTTCTTCCGCCAGCAGCGCCTGGAGCGCCAGGTAACCAAAGCCGGCCCCCGCCGATTTCAGAAGATCCCGCCGGGTGAACGGCGCTGCCAGGCGCCCGGGGCAGATCCCACATCCGGATTCGCGTCGTGTTGCCATCAGTCTTGTCTCTCGGCGGCCCGAAGGGCCGTACTACGGGATATACAGGAACTCTTTCAGGTTGAAGAGCGTGTGCGCCAGGTCTTTCCAGAGCGGCTGGCTGGTCAGAATCGCTTCGGGGGTGACGCCCTGTGCTTCCGCCAGACGGTGGAGCAGGCGTTCAGTCCCCGCCACCTCAGCCGCGGCCGCTTTCCGCGCCAGCAGCACCTCGAACATGCCGGCAATGCGGGTGGCCGGGGTGTCGCCGGTCTGCTTCACCAGCCGCGCGGCCCAAACGTTCGCCTGATCGAGCACGAAGGGGTCGTTCAGCAGGGTCAGCGCCTGCGCGGGCACATTGGTCACGTCGCGGCGACCCACCGGGACCTTGGCCTCCGGGAAGTTGAAGACGCAGAGGAAGCGCGGCCCCTCCATCAGCGTGTTCCGCATGTAAATGGAACGGCGGCCGTCCCCATCCAGGGTACCGCTCACGAGTTTCCGATCCGGATAGGGCTTTTCCCGGTACGGATCCAGGCTGGGACCGAAGAAGGTGCGGTCCAGGCGGCCGGAGACCGCGAGCAGTGAGTCGCGGATCCCTTCGGCCTCCAGGCGCCGCGTCGGATAGTGCTGGAGCAGACGGTTCTCCGGGTCCTTTTCTTTCGACGCCGGAGCAGCCCGCCCGGAGCGCCGGAAAGCCTGCGTCAGCAGCAGCGAGCGGATCAGGCGCTTCGGCGACCACTGGAAGTCCGTCGGCCCCTGTCCTACAAACCGACTCGCCAGCCAGTCCCGCAGCTCCGGGTGCGAGGGCATCTCTCCCATGTGGCCGAAGTCGTCCGTGGTGCGGACGAGCCCGGCGCCGAAGAGATAGTGCCAGACCCGGTTCACGAAGACGCGGGCGGTGAGGGGGTTGGCGGGGTCGGCGATCCGCTCGGCCAATTCCAAACGGCCACTCCCCTGCGCCGTGATGCGTTCGGTGGAGGACGAGAGCACCTCCAGGAAGCGCCGGGGCGTCATGTCCCCGGGGGTGCGGAAATCGCCGCGCTGCAGGATCGGAAAGTCCTGGCCACTATCCACATCCGTCATCCCCGCAACGACGCGCGCCGGCTGGAGTTGCTTCTCTGCAGTCCGGTACTCGGTTGCCAGCGCCTGGAGCGCCGGGGAACTCTGCACCGAGTTGGAGAGCAGTTTCTGCTGCAGCAGCCAGTCGAGCATGCGCGCGTCCGCGTCGGACGCCTTGCCTTCCATCCAGGCCCGCAGCATCGTCCGGAACGTCTCGGTGTAACGCTCCGCGACCGCTTCCGGCCCCGCGGGAGCGTCTCCGGCGAGCAGGCGGACCAGGTGGTCGAGCTCTTCTTTCGGGGTCTCGGCTCCGTTGTGCAGCACGGCCCGCACCACGCCGAAGTAGGAGCGGGGGTCGTCCCGATTCACCTGGCGTCCCCGCGCGCCCCGTTCCGGCAGCAGCGGATTCTCGACCTTGGTCTGAATTTCCAGGCAGTGGTGTTCGTCCCGGTCCGACCGGCCCATGCGCACCCAGGCGGGGCGGTCGTTCTTCAAATCGTTGTTCCGGCTGCCGAGCTGGCGGAAGTCCGGGATCATGCGCACGGAACTCTGCTGGCCGCCCAGCACCTGCACGCTGACAAATTGCTGGTCGCGCGGCAGCGTGGGTGATCGGAGGGCGCCGTTCAACCGTCGTGACACACCGTGGGTGTACAGCCCAGCCGGAAGGATCGCGGTCACCAGGCTGTCTCCCTCGTCCGCCAGGATGAACTCGCCGCTCGGGGAGGGGCCGCCGCGGAGACCGAGACCGTCGGTCTGCCAGCCTGCCGGATCGCCCTTACCGAACTCGCCAAACGGTGTGAAGCGGGTCCGGTTGAACTCCGCACGCTCCCGGCCTTCCTTCTCGTAGGACGCGACCAACTCGCGCCACGCGGCGGTGGTTTCCGGCGCCGCGGCGGCGCGATGCCAGGGATAGAGGGGATCATCCAGACCGCGATCGCCGCGCTTCACCAAATCGGTCCAGAGCTTCAACCGCGCCGGATCCAATCCGGCCGCGAGGGTGGCTGCATCGGGTGCGCTCTTACGGGCCGCCTCGGCGGCGAGCAGCATGCGGCCGGCCGCGCCGGCTTCCTGCAGCCAGACCGCTCCCAGGTCCTGCCGCCCGCGCTGCTTGAGCCCGGCGAGGTGGGCGAGTTCCGGAGCATTGGCACCCGGGGCGTCCAGCGTGCGGATCGCCTGACGCGCGCTGGTGAGCACCCCGAACATGCCGTAGTAGTCCCGCATCGAGACGGCGTCCAGCTTGTGGTCGTGGCACCGGGCGCAGGCCACGGTGGTTGCCTGAAACGCGCGCGTGAGCGTGTCAATCTGGTTGTCAATCGGATCGTAGCCGATTTCCCGGAAGTTATCGTGGCCCACTTCACCGAAGCGATAGAAGGCGGTGGCAACCAGCGACTCGTTGGTTTTCTCTTCCTGGTTCCAGCGCGGCTTTGCAATGCGGTCACCCGCGACATGCTCCCTCACGAATCGGTCGTAGGGCAGGTCCTGGTTGAAGGCGCGGATGAGATAGTCCCGGTAGCGCCAGGCATCACGGATCTCGTAGTTCCATTCGTAGCCATAGGTCTCCCCGAACCGCACCACGTCCATCCAGTGCCGAGCCCAGCGCTCGCCGAAGTGCGGTGAGGCCAGATAGCGGTCCACCATCCGTTCGTAGGCGCCGGGAGCCGTATCGCCGAGGAACGCGCTCACTTCCGCCGGAGTGGGCGGCAGGCCGGTCAACACCAGCGCCACCCGGCGGATCTGCGTCGGGGGATCTGCGCCGACTGCCGGCTTCAGCCCTTCGCGCTCCAACTGCGCCTGTAGGAAGCGGTCCACGGGATGCACCGCAGCACGGTCCCGGACGATCGGCAGGGCCGGGTTTCGAACTGGAAGCAGGCTCCACCACCGGCGACGGTCCGCCAGCACTGTTTCCCAGGTCGCACCTGCGCGGGGTTTCGGGGCATCCGCCGGGACGGCCGCTCCGGACGTCACCCACTGTTCCAGATCGGCGATGACGCGCGGCGGGAGCTTACCGCCGGGAGGCATCTTCAGGTTGGTCGTATGGTGCAGCGCCAGGATGAGGCGGCTCTGGTCCGGTTTGCCGGCCACCACGATCGGACCGGAAATGCCGCCCTTCAGCAGCGCCGCGCGGGAGTCGAGTTCCAGCCCGCCTTGCTGCTTCCTCACCGCCGCAGAATGGCATGAGTAGCAGTGCTGCGCCAGCACCGGGCGCACCCGCCGCTCGAAGAGTTCGAGGGAAGCCGGAGAATTCCCCTGTGCGCCCGCTGCGACGGACACCGCGACCAGCGGAAGGAGCAGCAAAGCAATTGCACATGGATGCAGACGCACGGCAGCACGCGGTGCGAGCGCGAGCGAGGCTGAAGGGGAGCGACCGGGAAGCAACAGAGGGCCCTCAGGTGTGGAGCGTCGCCGAATGCGCGAGGAAAACTGAAGGGCCGGGGATCGAAACAACGCGGGGATGGACCCTCCCACAGCGCTGCGATCGATTCGGCTCACGTCCTCTTGCTTCAGCATAGGTTTGTTTGTTTCCATCGTCGACCGCCACGGAAGACGGCTCCATAGCTCAGTTTACGACACCGGAGCGACACCGGAGTTTATGACGGATGTGAAGCTCGGCCCGGAACTCACGTCCCCCGAGAACACCTCATAGAATTGTGTCACGAAAGCCGGCTATCGTGACCTTCTGAGGGAACCCGGCGGAATCAATCATCCCAACCGGACGAGATTTCCCCGGGATCATCCCCCATCACACCCCGCCCGGTACCCGAGCCACGCCGGGCTCCCCCTGGGCGTAGCAAGGGGACCCCCTCCCGCCCATGC
>SYMT01000020.1 GCA_005805375.1 Actinomycetota bacterium | reverse complement strand
TGTGGGGTGTGGGGTGTGGGGTGTTGGAATTCCAATTCAACGCGACTGAATTCCCTTCGATGCCCACTCGTCTCCAGTATAGGGCTGCGGCCGGTGGGGGTCAACTGCGGAGACCGGACCCGTTTCACCGTCGTATACCGACACACAACCCGGTCGTGCTGCGGGAAAGCGGGTAACGCGCAAGAGGACGCCCAGGCGTCCAGCGCCTCCAGATCCTGATTCAGAGCCCGTGTTGCGAGGGAGTGGGGGGTGAAGGAAGGCACGCCCCCGGGAACGCCGGCATCTTGCCGGCATGGCCAACGCAAGCGCTCGGCCCAGTACCGCCGGCAATCCACCTGTGTCGCGAACAGAGGCGCTTCCCCGAAAACGCCGGCTTCGCGAAACCTGAAACTCGAAACTCGAAACGGGCTATAATTTCCGGCCTCCGCATCTTCCGCTCCTCGCACCTTCCGCCTATGCCAGACTCGCTTCCCGTCATCTCCGTCGGTTTCTTCGGCTGCGGCGTCGTCGGCTCCGGCGCCCTGCTGGCCCTGCAGCAGAATGCCGCCGCCATCGAACGCCAACTCGGCGCCCGGCTGGAGGTGCGACGGATCTGTGTGCGCGATCCGCAACGGGCGCGGCCGGTGGAGCTGGCCCCCGGAGTGCTGACCACCGATCCGGCCGCGATCCTGGACGATCCGTCCATTCAGGTCGTGGTGGAGTTGATGGGGGGGGTGCAGCCGGCAGGCGACTACCTGCTCCGCGCACTGCGCGGCGGCAAGCATGTGGTGACCGCCAACAAGGAACTCATCGCCAAAGAAGGCCCTGCTCTCTTTGCTGTGGCCGCGGAGCGGGGGCTCGATTTCTTCTGCGAGGGGAGCGTCGCCGGCGGGATCCCGATTCTGCGCGCCCTCCAGGTCTCGCTGGCGGGAAATCGCTTTTCGGAGCTCATCGGCATCGTCAATGGGACCACGAACTACATCCTGACGCAGATGGCGCAAACCGGGAAGTCATTTGACCAGGCACTCGGCGAAGCGCAGGCACTCGGGTTTGCAGAAGCCGACCCGACCGACGATGTGGACGGATTCGATGCGGTCTACAAGCTGGCAATCCTGGCGAGCATGGCGTTCGGAACACGCGTGCCTCTGGATCGCGTAGCCCGCCAGGGGATCCGCAACATTACGGATCGGGATATTGCCTACGCCCGCCAGATGGGCTACGTCATCAAGCTCCTCGCCATTGCGCGGCGGCAAGACGACGGCCTGGAACTGCGGGTGCATCCCGCCCTGCTGCGGGTGTCGCATCCGCTGGCGTCGGTCAACGACGTGTACAATGCTGTCTTCGCGCACGGTCATGCCGTGGGTGAGGTCATGTTCTTCGGGCGCGGCGCCGGTTCCCTGCCCACGGGCAGCTCTGTGCTGGGGGATCTGATGGAGGTCGCCCGCGGGATTCGGTGCGGCGGCAGCGGGCGGGTGAATAGCGCCGGCCTCGCCGACCTGCCCATTCTCCCGATCGAGGACGCCCAGTCGCACTACTATGTGCGCACCGAGACGGCCGATCAGCCCGGCGTGCTGGCCGCCGTCGCCGGCGTCTTCGGAAAGCACGAGGTCTCTCTGGAGTCCATGCTCCAGAAGCGGGCCGATGAACAGATTGCCGAGATCGTCTGGATCACGCACCGCACCCGAGAAGGCCGGCTGCAGGCCGCCCTCCGGGAAATCGAGGCGTTGCCCGTGGTGCAGCGGGTGTCGAACTGCATCCGCGTGGAGGAGTGAGCCGTGAGTATGACTGCTGCACCGTCGCAGGCGCACCCGGCGCCGGGGGTCGTTCTGTCCACGGATCTCCCTGGAGTGGAGACCTACGTGCGCGGGAAAGTCCGGGATGTGTACGACCTGGACTACCATCTGCTGATCGTGGCGACCGACCGCATCTCCGCGTTTGATGTGGTGCTCCCGACGGGCATTCCGGACAAGGGGCGCGTGTTGACGCAACTCTCGACCTTCTGGTTCGAGGCGATCCACAACCTGTGCCCCTCCCACTGGGTCGCGTCGGATCTGGATCAGATTCAGGACGTGCTCACCGCCCTGGGCATCCGGGCGCCGGACGCGCTGCTGGCGGGCCGTTCGATGCTCGTGGCCCGCACGCGGGCGCTGCCTGTAGAGTGTGTCGTGCGCGGCTACCTGGACGGGAGTGCGTGGAAGGAATATCTCGCCACGCAAAGTGTGTGCGGGATACCACTGCCGCAGGGACTGAAGCAGGGCTCTCGCCTCCCGGAACCGATTTTCACGCCCGCCGCCAAGGCAAAGACCGGCCATGATGAGAACATCACCCACGCCCAGATGTCTCGCCTCGTGGAGCCGGGCATCATGAAGCAGATGATCGAGAAGAGCCTCGCGGTCTATCGCTTCGCCGCAGAGTACGCCGAGCCGCGCGGCATCCTGGTTGCCGACGCCAAGTTCGAGTTCGGCATCTTTCAGGAGGGGCTGGTGATGATTGACGAGTGTCTGACGCCGGACTCTTCGCGCTTCTGGGACGCCGGGCGCTGGAAACCAGGCGGGCCTCAGGTCGGCTTCGACAAGCAATTTGTGCGCGACTACCTGGACCGCACCGGTTGGAACCACGAACCGCCCGGGCCGGCCCTGCCCGCAGAGGTTGTGGAGCAGACGAGTGCTCGTTACCGCGAGATTTTCACCCGCCTCACCGATTACGACCTGGAGTAGCAGCAAGCAACAATTCGCTCGGGAGCGCCGGTCCACGGAGGAGTGAGTGAAGAGGAGTGAGAAACGAGTAGTTGCCGCGCTCTCTCCTCACACCTCTCCACTCTTTCCTCCCCCGGGAACGCCGGCATGTCGGAGTCCACGCCTCGGTAACGTTGAGGACGATCCCACCCCGGGAACGCCGGCATCTTGCCGGCATGTCGGAGTCTACACCCCGGCGACGTTGAAGCGCCCCCAAGCCCGGTCCCTCCCACGCTCCCACTTTCGGTTCCCCAATGAAATATGTCCTCGTGGTCCTGGATGGGGCGGCCGACCGGCCGCTGAAGGTGCTGGAAAACCGCACACCGCTCATGGCGGCCGCCGGCGGGGGCGATCCCGCGGGGTCGCACTTCCAGGCGATGGCTCGTCGCGGCCGCGTGGGGGCCGCACAGACCCTGCCTCCGGACTGGACCGGTGATTGCGAGGCGGCTCTGATGGGCCTGCTGGGTTACGATCCGGCAGCGTGTTTCACCGGTCGGGGCCCACTCGATGCGGCAGCGCTCGAGGTGGATCTCGATCGCACGGACGTCGCATTTCGGCTGCAGTTCGTCTCGACCGACGGGAACATCCTCCGCGACGCCACCGCCGGGAAGTTCCCAAAGGCGGCGGGACGCACTCTGCTGCGGCACATTCAGGACACGCTCCGCATCCGCACGATGCAGTTTTTCCCGGCAGGCGGCTACCGGCACGTCCTGGTCTGGCGCGACGGGCCGGACGGGCTTGCCTGCGTGCCTCCGCACGAAGCGGAGGGCAAGGCGTGCCGGGAGTACTTTCCCACGGGAGATCGCGCCGAGCGGCTCATTTCCGTGATGTGGGATACAGCGGAAGTGCTGCAGGCCCATCCGATCAACAGACAGCGGCGGGACGATGGCCTCCCTGCCGCGGATATGGTCTGGCCCTGGTCGCCCGGCCTACCGCCCCGGCTGGAGGGATTCGGATTCCGGCACGGGACCGGTGGCGCGTGTGTGGCCGGCAATCCGATGGTGCAGGGCCTCGCCCGCCTCACCGGTCTCCACGTGCTCGACGTACCGGGAGCAACCGGTTCCCTCGACACCGACTATGCGATGAAGGCGCGCGCTACCCTGACCGCTCTGGAGCGACACCACTTTTGCCTGGTGCACATCGAAGCGCCGAACGAGGCCAGCCTGGCGGGCGACTGGGAAGCAAAGGTGGATGCGCTGGTGCGGGTCGAGGAGCGGTTCTTCGGCACCCTCCTGGACCGGATCGGGAAACTGGACGATTTCCGGATCCTGGTTGTCGCCGATCATCTCACCAGCGTGGAAGACCGGAAGGCAGTAGCGGATTGGGTTCCCTTCATGCTCACCGGCAATCGCCTCCCGCGCGCAGGTCGCAACATCCTCCCCTTTGACGAACGCGCTCTGGACGAGACCGAGCTGCGCATCGACCGGCCGGGCGAACTGCTGGACCTCTTGTTCGAGCCCGAACCCGCGCCGCAGTCGTGACGGTAGTTTCGTGATGCACGCGTTCACCGATGCCGACACTCTCTCTGAAGGACAGAATCTCGCATGTCAGCCCCCGTCGTTTTGATTACTCCCGAGCCGTTCTTCCACGTCCGCGGCGCGTGGGTCGAGCACCTCGAAGCCGCCGGCCTGGCCGTACGCTACCCGGAAGACACGCGCTTCTGCGAGGGCAACAGCTCGCCGCAGGAGACCATCCGGGAAATGCAGGGAGTCGCCGCCGTGATCTCCGGGGGAGATCGGTTCACGGCGGAAGTGATCACCGGCCTGCCGGACCTGCGGGTCATCGCCCGCGCGGGTGTGGGCTACGACCGGGTGGACGTGCCCGCCGCCACTGCCCACGGCATCCCCGTCACAATCACTCCCACAGCCAATCACGAGGCGGTGGCGGAAGCCGCCATCGCGCTGCTCTTTGCGCTGGCGAAGCAGATCGTGCCGAACGATGCCCGGACGCGCTCCGGCGCGTGGGCCAAGGGGCCGACCCGGCCCGTCCGCGGACAGACGCTGGGCATTCTGGGTCTGGGCCGCATCGGCCGCAGTTGCGCGCTCCGGGCTCGTGGGCTCGGCATGCACGTGTTGGCCACCGAAGCGTACCCGGATACAGCCTTTGTCGAACAGCACGCGATCGAACTGGCGCCATTGGAAGCGCTGCTGGCCCGGAGCGACTACATCACGCTGCACTGCCCCCTCAACGACACCACCCGGGGCATGTTCAACCGGTCTCTCTTGCGGCGCATGAAGCCGGGCAGTGCGCTCATCAACACGGCGCGCGGGGGATTGGTGGTGGAAGCCGATCTGCTGGAAGCTCTCCGATCAGGGCACCTCAGCGGCGCCGGGCTGGACGTGTTCGAGCAGGAACCCGCCGCGGGAGACAATCCGCTCTTCCGGCTGGAAAATGTGGTGCTCAGCCCCCACGTCGCGGGCATTGATGAATACTCCCTGCGCGACATGGCCATCGAGTCGGCAGACTGCATCATCCGCCTCGCACGCGGAGAATGGCCCGCCGGCGCCGTGGTAAACGACGAATTGCGCAGCTCATGGAAGTGGCGGTCGTAGGAGATAGGAGATAGGCAGGCACGGCGTATCCGTTCACGGTTGTGCCATTTTCGGGGCAAAGTGTGCTTCAATAGGTCCGTGAACCAGGAATGACCGTTCAGGTGGGTGCCTGGATGCACCGGGGAGCGGGGGCAACAATCCGGTTGGGTCGTGGTACATCACCGGGCTGAAGCTGTGCGGGCGCCGGCGTCTACCTTCGTGAGCCGGCTGCCCACCCCGTCGTATTCGTACGCCAGGTCGTAGGCGCCCGTCCCGCTCCGCCGTCAGTTGATCGGCGGCATGGTAGCCGTAGGTGACCCGCGTCCCGTCCCGTCCAGCACGGTGCGGCAGTTTCCTGCCGCACCGTAGGTCGCCGTATAGATTCCCACACCCACACCCACAC
>SYMT01000019.1 GCA_005805375.1 Actinomycetota bacterium | reverse complement strand
GTCGTTGGTAAGCAGCCCGGCGTTGTGTCCCTGGGATTCGTCGAAACCCAGGATCAGGTCCTCGCGATTCTCCAGCGTCAGTGGCCGCGCCGCCTCCAACGACCGCCAGAAACTCGGCGTGTTGGTCTCCTTCTTGATCTCTGCAACCACCCAGTTCCACAGGGCGTCAAGGTCCACTTGCGGCGTTTGTGGCATCGTCGTGTTCGTTCCTGCGTGTCAGAAAAGCTCTGCTATCGGTTTGCCGCCGTCGGTGAAGTCCACCGGGCGCTCGCCGGGCCCGATCATCCGCTGGGACGTGTCAATTCCCAGCTTCCGGTACACTGTTTCGCCGTAGTCTTCGGGGGTGTGCGGCGCCTCCACCACCTCGCCGCCGACCCGGTCGGTAGCCCCAATCACCTGGCCCCCCCGAATCCCCGCTCCGGCCAGCGCAATGGAGTACGCCTGGGGCCAGTGGTCCCGCCCGGCACACTTGTTGATTGTGGGCGTGCGGCCAAACTCGGTGACGAAGCAGACGAGCGTTTCCTTCAGCAGGCCGCGATCATCCATGTCGCGGATCAACGCGCTGAATGCCTGATCCACGCTGCCCATCATCGGCCACGTCGCGATGCCGTAGCGGCCCTCGCCGCCGCACTTGTCGCGTACGGACCCGCAGGACCCATTGTTGTAAATCAGGTCGTGGTGGTCCCAGTTCAAGTTGTCGCCATCCACCGGCACGCCGGACCGCGGCCACCGGACGTCCACGGTCACGAAGCGAACCCCGGATTCGATGAGCCGGCGTCCCAACAGGTAGCAGTGGCCGCGATGTCCCTGACCATAGGCCGAGCGCAGGTGCTCGGGCTCGCGGGAGAGATCGAAAGCGGTGCGCGCCTCGGGGCTCATCACGGCGCTGAAAGCCAGTTCGTAGGCTTTCCGGGCGGCGTCGAGTGTGGTGCTCCCCGTAGTGTCCACAAAGTCGGACTCTACTCGACCGAGCATCCGGCGCCGGCGCTCGGTCCGGTCCTCCGATACGTACGGACGGAGACCGGCGACGGTCCACTTTGGGTCCGAAAGGTCATTCCCCTGCGTCTTAAACACTGCCCGGCTGGCCGGCATGAACCCATGCGTTGTGTTGTATGCCTGCTCACTATTCCCCGGCACCATGATGTATGGGGGGAGGTAGCGACATTCCGTCCCGATCTGTTCCGTGACCACGCACCCCATGTCCGGGTACTTCAACGGTCCGTTCGGGCGGTTGCCCTGCAACATGTACGCGGTGCCCATCGGGTGGTCGCCGATCGAGTGGTGCATCCCCCGCAGCACAGCGAGGCGGTCCGCCACCTTCGCAGTTTTCGCCAGCAGTTCGGTGAATTCCATCCCGGGCACAACGGTACTGATCGGCTTGAACGGGCTGCGGTGGTCGGACGCCTGTGCCGGCTTGGGATCCCACGTATCTACGTGGCTCAGCCCGCCCTGCTCCAACAGGACCAGGACGTTCTTCGCCTGCGGCTTCGGCCCGGCGCTGCCGCCAGCCGCCTTCGCCTGCCGTTCTAGAAACAGCAAGTCGGCCAGAGACAGGCCTAGAATCCCCGGTGCAGTGCGGCGGACGAACTCACGCCGGGCGAAGTAGCGCTGAATCGGCGTGAGCGGATCGGTACTGGAGGACGGCATGCAGTGGAAATCCATCGTGTGGCGACGCGTGACTAACTCGGGATAGTTCGTCTGAGACAGTCAGGTTTCCTCCGGAGAAACTATGCCGGGTGAGACGGAACCAGCCTCCGCTCGGCGGGTTCTTCTGGGAGACAGATCGCTTCGATGGGGAGGGGAACCAAAGTGAACGCATCCATCTTGATCGGACTGGCCGTAGTGGCGGTGACCGCAGCAGTTGTGACACCCGCCCGGGCCGACCACGACAGGGACTACCGGGACGGTCGCGGCTACCGCCGACAGAATTGCGCGTCCGACCGTGATTACGGTCGCTACCAGGGCAGCAACTATTCCTATGGAAACCGCGCATTTGGAGGCTCCGGCAGCTACGGCTACGGGTACTCCCGTGGCGGCGACTCGTGTGACCGCCGGGACACGCGTTTTTCGCGAGCCGGCGCGCGGTCGGGGCGGGGCTGCGGCAGCGGAGTCGGCCGCGGGACGTGCAGCTACTCCCGGCGTGACCAGTTCCGCACAGGGCGCGACTATCAGCGCCATCTGGATACGTGCAGCGTCTGCAGTGACCGGCGGGACGATTACCGGGATCGCGATTGCGACGGCCGTTCCCGGCGCTGATCCGATCCGAGGGTAGCACAAGCCGCGCGGGCCGCATTGGGGGAGTGCGACCCGCGCGGCTCTTGTTGTTTCTGCCCTGTACGGTCACCGCGACGGAATCGTGCGGGTGTGACCCTCAACCAAGGATTCGGGTCTACCACACACCGGGCGACGGCGTACAAAGCGGCCGACTCCACCGTCGAGGTTCGCTGTTACTTCCGGGCCTGCGCGGTGTCACATAGGCACGAGATCCTGATTTCGGCCCGGTATTCGACCCCATGCCCCGATTGCCTCACACTCCTCGTGTCGCCCTCGCCGTGCTGAGCGGCGTGTCGCTGCTCAGCACGGCCGGCCTCAGTGCCGCGCCTCCGTCTGCGCCGGTCGCGAAGCCCGCTCTCTCCGGAGCAACTCCGGAACAGGCAAAGTTCTTCGAGTCGCGCATCCGCCCACTGTTGTCCGAGAAGTGCCAGAGCTGTCATGGTGCGTCGCAGGGCCTCGGGGGACTCCGGCTGCACTCACGGGCTCTGCTCCTGCGCGGCGGCGGGCGCGGCGCTGCTATTGTGATCGGGCAGCCGGAGCAGAGCCGCCTGATCCAGGCCGTGCAACAGTCCGGCTCGCTGAAAATGCCACCGGACGGCCGCCTGACTCCGATGCAGATAGCGGAACTGACGGACTGGGTGCGGCAGGGAGCGCCGTGGCCCGATGCGTTGAGCCCCGAACCAAAGGGACAGTCGGCGGGTGCTCGCGCCGCGGACGCGCGCCGGTCGCACTGGGCGTTTCAGCGCGTCCGGGTGCCGGTGGTGCCCCGCGTGAAACAGCAGGGCTGGGTAAAGAATCCGGTGGACGCCTTCGTCCTGGCTCGCCTGGAGGCGCGCGGGCTGAAGCCGGCACCCGCGGCGGATCGCCGCACGCTCATCCGCCGGGTGACGTACGATCTCACCGGGTTGCCGCCTTTGCCTCGCGATGTGGATTCATTCGTGCAGGATCGGGCGCCCGACGCGTGGGAAAAGGTCGTAGACCGGCTCCTCGCCACTCCCGAGTACGGTGAGAAGTGGGGTCGCCACTGGCTGGACGTCGCCCGGTATGCTGATTCCAACGGGCTCGACGAAAACACGGCCCTCGCGACGGCGTGGCGCTATCGCGACTGGGTCGTGCGCGCGCTCAACCATGACCTCCCTTACGACCAGTTCGTGACCCTCCAGCTCGCCGGGGACCTGCTCCCACCGAGTTCCCACGCGGAAGAGCAGTACGATCGCATCACTGCTACCGGATTCCTGGTCATGGGTCCGAAAGTGCTGGCCGAGCCGGACAAGCAGAAGATGGTCATGGACATTGTGGATGAGCAAATTGATGTGACCTCGAAGGCGTTCCTTGGCCTCACGGTCTCATGTGCTCGCTGCCATGACCACAAGTTCGATCCGGTGTCCCAGCGGGATTACTACGGGCTGGCGGGTATCTTCAAGAGCACGCGGACGATGGAGACCGTGACCACCGTGGCTCGGGTGCTCGAGCGCCCGCTGGCGCCGCCGGAGAGGGTGGCGGAGCGCCAGGGGTGGGAGAAGAAACTCCAGGCACTGAAGGATGAAGCGAAGAAGGCGAAGGACGCCGCCGAGAAAGAGCGCCTGAACAAAGAGGCCAAGGCGCTGGAAGCCAGCCCTCCCGATGTCCCGATGACCCTCGCCGTGGATGAGGGAAAGGAAGTGGGGAACTGCCGGATCCACCTCCGGGGGAGTCATTTGACGCTTGGCGACGAAGCGCCGCGACAGTTCCCCGTGGTCCTGGCAGGCGAGCACCAAACACCGGTTCCGGCAGCAACGAGCGGCCGGCTCGAACTCGCGCGGTGGCTGACTCGCCCGGAGCATCCCCTCACGGGCCGCGTCATGGTCAACCGGGTCTGGCGCTGGCACTTCGGCCGTGGGCTGGTGGGAAGCACGGATAACTTCGGCATTCTGGGCGACCGCCCATCGCACCTGGAACTGCTGGACTGGCTGGCGGCGTCGTTTACGGGAGCCGCGAACGCCAGCCCGGATCGCACCGATGTGCCGGCGCCGGCACGCCCAGGGGGAGGAGCGACTCCGAACCTCGACTGGTCCGTCAAGCGCCTCCACCGACTCCTGCTCACCTCCAGCACGTACCGGATGAGCTCCCGATTCGACGCGCTCGCGGCACAGAAAGACCCGGAAAACCTGCTGCTCTGGCGCGCGCCCATTCGACGCCTGGAGGCGGAGGAGGTGCGGGATGGCCTGCTCGCAGTCTCGGGACTGCTCGATCCGGCCCGCGGCGGATCACTCCTCACCATGAAGAACGGGGAGTACTTCTTCGACCACACGTCGAAGGACAAGACCCGCTATGAGACTCGCCGCCGTTCGCTGTACCTTCCGATCGTTCGCAACCACCTGTACGAGGCATTTCAGCTCTTTGATTTCGGTGACGCGAGCGTAACCAACGGAAACCGGGCCGCAACGACCGGCGCGCCGCAGGCCCTCTTCCTGTTGAATAGCGATGTCGCGCAGGACGCCGCGGTGGCGCTGGCAGCTGCGCTGCCGATCTCTGCAGATCCGACAACGGTGCTGAACGATGCCTACGTCCGGCTCTTTGCGCGCACTGCCACCCCCCGCGAAGTGGCGCGGGATCGGGAACTGCTGGCGCGGTTCACGGCGGCACAGCCTCCCACCGTCCAGTCGCCGGCACGCGAGAAAACTGCCTGGACCTGGCTGTGTCACACGCTGCTCTCGGCGAACGAGTTTCTGTTCCTGCGCTGACGCGAACCGCAGCAGGAGTGGGTATGGCGGCTGAAGCAGGGTCCATGGCGCCGGACACCATTGAGCAGTACGCCGCGCAGGGGGTGGTTTGCCTGCGCGGCGCCATCGAACCGCGGTGGTTGGCACTGCTGGCACGGGGAGTCGAGCACAACCTCGCCGAGCCGGGTCCGTTCGCAAAACACTACACCCCAGCCGGTGCTCCCGGATATTTTTTCGGAGACTACTGCAACTGGCGGAGAATCCCCGAATACCGCGAGTTCCTGCTGCACTCCCCGGCGGCCGAACTCGCAGCCCAGTTGATGCGATCGTCGCGCGTGAACCTCTTTCACGAGCATGTGCTGGTGAAAGAGCCGGGTACTCTTGAACCAACCCCCTGGCACCACGACCAGCCGTACTGGACAGTGGATGGGATCCAGGTATGCAGTATGTGGATTCCGCTGGACCCCGTCCCCCGGGAAACCGCCCCGGAATTCATCCGAGGCTCACATCGCTGGGGGGTCTGGTACACCCCCCGCCGCTTCGTGGACAATCAGGACCATCCGTCGGACGATCCGAGCTTTGTCGCGGTGCCGGACGTGAACGCCCACCGCAATGCCTATGATCTCATCTCCTGGGACCTGGCTCCCGGCGATTGCATTGTGTTCCACGCGCTCACGCTGCACGGGGCTCCCGGCAATCCACTCCCTCAGCGGCGGCGCGCATTCGCCGCCCGCTGGACGGGAGACGATGCCCGTTTCGTGCTGCGGCCCGGCTTCATGTCGCCGCCCCCACCGGACGATGCCCCTGCCTCGGGAAGCCTGATGGACTCGGAAGTGTTTCCGGTCGTGTATCGAAGTCCCAACATCTGTTGCTCCTCCCCAGTGACGGAACACACTCCAACACACTCGCCCCCACGCCGATAATCCCGCCATCCGGGGCGGCCCTTCGCCCCGCGCGGAGTCACCCGTTTCGACTTCGCACGCGACGAAGGAGGACTGGATGGCGGCGCTCGAGGCACAAGACCTCGTTATCACCTACCGCACTGGCTGGCGCGGCGCCTCCCGTTCGGCGGTGCGCGGGCTCACCTTCCAGGTGAACGAAGGCGAGGTGGTGGGCTTTATCGGTCCGAACGGCGCCGGAAAGTCATCCACCATCAAGGCGCTGATGGGCTTCGTGCAGCCCGCGTCAGGTACTGCCCGCCTTCTGGGCGAACCGGCCGGGAGTGCAGGCGCCCGGCGCCAGGTGGGGTTCCTCCCCGAGGTGGCGCTCTATTACCCCTGGCTGACAGCGCTGGAGACGCTCTACCTGTACGGACGCCTCGCAGGACTGGACGCGCCGGCGACGCGCCGGCAGTCATACGAACTCCTGGACCGTGTCGGGCTGAAGGGACGCGAGAAGGAGCGCCTCAAGGGCTTTTCCAAGGGCATGCTTCAGCGCGTCGGCATCGCGCAGGCGTTGCTGGGTAACCCCCGGTTGCTCATTCTGGATGAGGTGAGCAGCGGTCTGGACCCGCTCGGCCGGCGTGATCTCCGCAATTTGATGCTGGCGGAGAAGCAAAAGGGCGTCACCATTTTCTTTTCGTCACACGAACTCACCGAGGTTGCCCAACTGTGCGACCGGGTCATCCTGCTCAACCAGGGCCGGGTGCTGGACGAGCGGCCCGTCGCCGCACTGCGACAGGAACTTCGGCGCTACTGGCTCCGCTTTCGGCACACCGGCGAGCCCCCGATTCCCGCCACACAGGTGGACGACGCCTGGGAAGCAGACTTCCCCGACCCGCACAGTTGGCGCCGGGCCCTCGACGCGCTTCAGCCCCCGGCCGCGGAGTTGCTTGACGCCGGCGAGCGAGAAGGCGCCCTTGAGGACTATTTCGTGCGGATGGTGGCTGCCTGATCGGCGCCATAGGTCTCAATAAAAAATGCAAACAAGACTGGCAAATGTCGGTGTGCTGACGTGGGCTGCGCTGGTGGAAGCCGTCCGGCGGAAGGACCTGTACGTCGTCTGGATGCTGGCTGCTTTCGGAGTGATCGGAGGAGCCGCACTCGCACGCACCGGGGTTCGTGGTATAGAGACCTTCACCCGCGACATTGCCCTGACGGTCGTGAACTGCCTCTCGATCGCGCTCTGCATCTGGTTTGCCGCCCGGCAGATGCCGGAAGAGTTCCAGCGCCGGACACTGTTCCCACTGCTGGCACGGCCGGTTGAGCGGTTCGACGTGCTGTTGGGCAAATTCCTGGCGGTCTGGCTACTGTCGGTGCTGGCATTGGCAGTGCTCGCACTCATTGCTACGCTGAATCTTCACTTTCACCAGGCCGCGATCGGCCCCATCTTCTGGCAGTATCTGCTGGTGCGCGCCCTTTCGTTCGGGCCCATTGCAGCGCTCACGATCACAGTCTCACTGGTCATGTCACCGCCCGCCACCGTGATTCTCTGCGGGCTGCTGACGCTCGGCGGTACGATGTTCGCCCGTTCCCTGGCGGATGCGGTGCACGAGGCGGGCCCGGTCGCACAGGCGCCTCTCAAGGCCCTCTACTTTCTGCTCCCACACCTGGATCTGTTCGATCTCTCGCAGCGGGCTGCTTACAACTACCCACCCGTTCACGCCTGGGTGCTGGGCGCACTCACTGTCTACGCACTGATCTATGTCACAATCTTCCTCGGGCTTGGCGAACTCCGCTTCCGCCGCATGGCGGTCTAGCGCAGATAGGGATTCTGCCCACACCGGCAGCCACCGAAACCGCAGCGATCGCCTGCGCCTCACCTTACTCACCAGCGCTCTGGCTTTGCAGGGGTGGGTCGGCGCGGGCCTGTTAGGACTGATGGCCGCACCCACCGGGCAACCCGTCCAGCACACCGGGGCGGCCTGGGAATTACGGCGGCTGCTGGCACCGGTGGCGCTGTCGAAGGCGCACGCGGTGTTGCACGCCGGCATTGAGGAACGGGAGGGGGGCGACCCGGAGGCGGGCCACCAGCCGGAAGCGATCGTTCATGCCGCAGAGGGGGTAGTGTTGGGTGAGGGCACGGCCCGACGGCCCGAGGCAGGAGCACTCGCAACCCCGGGAGCAGCGGGGGGCGCAGCGGTCTCTCCGCTACCGCTCGTGCTCAGTCGCCGGGGAGCCGGGCCGCATCAGGCCCACGCGGAGGAAACGCCGGGTGAACACGCCACCCACACCGCGGCGGCATCTCGCCTGAACGGCGCCGGGATCGGCGGGCGCCTGCCGTGCGGGTGCCCGGTGGACCCGGCCCACGCGGCGCAGCCTGCCACCCCGTCACTGCCGACACAAGCGGGCCGCACCGTGCACACCGGAGGGGGGGCACGTAACCGAGAGGCTCCCGCCACGCCCGCGCCGACCGTCCGGAATGCCGGGGAAGCGGGGGAACCAGGACAGACGCACTACCACGTCCATAGCCATACACTCGCGATCCCGTCGCGCCGTGAAGACTTTCGTGGCATTCTGGGAGACCTGGAGCGGTCCGTCAAGCCGTATCTGAACGAAAAAGGGGAGTTTTACAGCAAGGACTCGGATCAATCCCTCCCGATGTACCGCGTGGCCGCTGCATTGGATCCGCAACTCGTCGCGGCGTACACCCTGGGGGCCTCGTTCCTCTACCGGGCGGGGAAATACCCGGACGCGGCCCTGGCGTTCCTGCTCGAAGGCGAGCGAAACAATCCCTCTTCGTTCGAAATCCAGGTTGAGCTGGGACACATCTACCTGGTCGGTAAGAAGGACTACGCACGTGCTGCGGTGCACCTGCTGCACGCGCGAGAACTGGTCCCGCGCGATCTGTCCCAACTCACCCCGACCGAGCAGCAGAGCCTCGCCGACCTGTATCGCTGGCTCGCTTTGACCTACCGTGAGTGGCAGCGTCCCGGGCAGGCGCTCACGGTGGCGCGTGAGGGCCTCAGGCTCCTGGGCGAAGACGGCACACTGTCGCGGATTGTGCGGCTGCGAGGCCGGTAGCCTACTTGTAGTCGTCCCGCGGGGGCGAGAATACATCAAGGGCGCGCGCCGGACCCCCCACGCTCCGCGCGCTGTGGGGAGTGTTCGAGGGAATCAGGTAGGAATCGCCGGCCCGGATGAGGCGCGCCTCGTCCGCGATGATGAGCTCGAATTCACCCTCCAGGCCCATCCCCATCTGCTCATGCGGGTGCTGATGGGTCGGCACCAGCGCCTCGGGCCGGTCGAAGGTGACGAAGGAGAGCATGAGGCGGTCTCCCCAGGCTGTAGTGATCGTCACTCCCGGGAAGATGCTGTGCGTCGGCTGCGTGGCGAGATCGAAGAAGGGCATGGTAGCGCTGTTCAGTTTCCGAAGACGAGGATCGCTGTGGGGACGGAAGCTGCGTAGCCAGGGCGCATGTCAATGCGCGTGCCCGAGCGCCAGGCCGCCTGCGTGCTGGCGCCGCCGTCGAGGCACAGGGCTTCCCGGCACACGCTCTGGTGCTCCCCACGAAAGTAATTCACCAGAAACCGGGCACAGTCCTCATACTCCATCCCATCCGTCGCGCAGAGCACGAGGTGATGCGGTTGTCCACGCTCCCCGTCGTAGCCCGCAAAGGTCCGGGGCAGCGCCCCGGGACTGACGAGCCGTTCCCCAAGTGCCGTGACCGCGATCTTTCCGTTGTGGATGAGGCGCGGACCGCACGAGAGAGCCTCGTGGATCCGCCAGGGACGTCCGCTGCCCCGCAGGTCGGGCTGGGAATGACTGCGTAGTTCCGACGGCCGGCCCGGCCGGCTGGTCACCCACGTGATCCGGGGCACGCCCGCGCGCGTCCAGCCCAAACCGGCATGAGCGTAGCTGCCGCCCGTCCGCCGAGAACGGTAGGCGGGGGCCGCCGCCCGTACGCGCCCCGCATCTTTCAGCAGCCCCACGATCTCCTTGAAGTCATCGCCGATCGTCTTGCCGAAGAATCCCCCATTCACACCCGCCACCGCGCCCGT
>SYMT01000160.1 GCA_005805375.1 Actinomycetota bacterium | reverse complement strand
CTCCCCATCCATCGCTGGTCCCGTCGTTCCGGTCGGTGCTGTCCGGCTTCAGGCGGGCATAGCCCTTCGCCGCCGGGGGGTTGAAGACCTGGACCTGTTCGGTCTTCCAGCGCAGGCCGCTCGGCACGCCCTGCGCAAGCCGCGCCACAGCCCCAGCCACTTCATCCCGAAATTGTTTGGTATCGCTCTCCGCAACCTGACGCGCAAGCTTGTTTGCGGTGCTGTGTCCCTGCAACAGTCGCACCACCTGCTCCCGGCGCCACGACCGGGATGGGCGCTGCTGAGCCAGTAACTCCGTGATCTCCGCCGTACCCTTGCCCTCCTTGCGCAATGCGTCGCTCATTTCGCGGAAACGCTTCGCGCGGTCTCGCTCCTCTTCGTAGTCGCAGAAATCCACCCCGGCCGGAACCGGTTCACCTTTCTCTCGGAGGAAGCGGTAGCCCGGTGTGTGCGGAAGTCGCTCCCGAATAGCCCCGTCCACCCCACCCGGTGCGTGAATGAGGAAGGCATCGTGCCCTTCCTCAATGCGGACCTTTTCGTGCTGGCGGAAGGCACTCCCCAGCAGGTCGGCCAGCCCCACCGCTGCGAGCACATCTGCATGCGTGCCCGAACGTTTCGGTATCCGAATGGTCTCACTCATCTCCCGCTCCTTCTGCAGTCGCCTTCTGGTCACTGAGGCGCAAGATGCGCGTCAGCAGCGCGACGAGCGGCCAGTACGTTCTCAGTTCTTCCGGTCCCGTCGCAGCCTCCACGCACTGGTCGAGAAGTGCTCGCTTGTCCGACCAGGCTTCCACCTCTGCCAGTTGGGCCGGCTCAACCTGGAACCTGCTGAGTAGTGGCGCTACCTTTCTCCACTCCGGCGCCAGTGTGTGGCACTCGGTCCGGCCGCTCCCTGGTCTGGGAATCCACCCACCGTGGTGCCCAATGATGGCGGCGCAGCAGGCGGCCGCTACCCCCGGTTTCATCTCCTCGCAATCGCTCAGTTGCGCCAGCAGGTCCTCCGCACCCAACAGGAAGCAGGCACCCTGCCAGGCGTGCGGCGGTCGGTGGCCGCACTGTTCAGTGATCTGATCACTCAACTGGCAGTCTGCCGTTGCCTGCCAGTCGTATTGGGAATGGGCCAGCGGCTCCGCAGCCTGGTATGCCGGATCGCGCGCGGTCTCGTACGCCCACAACCAGCGCTGGAGGGGGAGCTGAAGTTTTCCGAAGTCGTGGAACAACCCGCAGAGACGCACGGCCTGCAGAAACTGCTCTCGGGACACCCCCCACCGCTCCTGCAGCCCCTGTACCGCTCGGGACTGCTCCGGCACCTCTCGCGCCGCCCGCTGTTCACACTCCCGGATCACGGCCGTCGTATGCTCCACCCAGCGTTCGCGGTGCAACGAACCGTACCCGGGCCTCGGCCGGGGTGTGCGCGGCGGACTTTCCCTCGTCCCCGGGCGACCCGGTTCCAGCCCCATTTCCTCGGAGTAGGAAGCAACTGCGGGCGGAAGGCAGGCATAGTAGCACCGCCGAATGGTTCCCGGCGTCATCGGCATCCAGACCATGCACTTCTGGTCGCGCTCGTAGACATAGGCCCAGCCGCCCGGATCCCCGGCGTGGCACAAGTGCAGCAGACGCCCGCGGGAGAGGGCAATCGGCTCCCGGAAACCGATCCGCTCCGGCGGGGTGCTCTGCAGGAACACGCGCACCGAGTCATCAGCCTCACGGATCCGGTCCTCGATACCCGCCGTCACGCCTCCAAGGACATTGCTGCGCAGGTCTTCGAGAACCTCATCCTGGCGCCCTCCCCATCCGGCACGCAGCTTCGTGCCATCCGAGTCCGCGTGTGCTTCCTGCACCCACGCCGCCGCCTGCCGCGGATCGAGCCGCACGCCCTGCGGGCAATCCCGCTCCAGGATGCCGCGCGCTGCCTCGACCGCAACCTCCTCGTACGGAAGGAAGGGTCGCTCTCCCTCCGGAAGTCCGCACACCACGACCTCGCCCTCGGTAGTGCCGGTCCCACTCGCCGGGGGGAAGCGGGCGCACCGACCCGCCCGCTGCACCAGCGCGTTCATCGGCGCGAGTTCCGTCAGCAACACGTCGCTGGTAATGTCAATGCCCGCCTCGATCACCTGCGTGCAGATCAGGATCGCCGCCCCTACCCCACTTCGCCCGAAGCACGCCCGCAACCAGGCCTCTTTCCGCGCTCGATCAGCCCGGAAGAAGCGGGAGTGAAGCAATTGCACCGGACAGTCGGCCTTCTCGGCCACCTCCCGATAGAGAGCCTGCGCCCGATCCACCTGATTCACAATCGCGATGACCCGCCGTCCCCGATGCTCCAGCAACCGCTCTCCCGTCAGCGGTTCCGGGGAAAACCGCACCGTACGCTGCACCCGGGCCACGCTCGGAACGCCGGCCCAATCGGCTTCCGGCAGATCCACACATCCGGCTCCCAGGGCGCTCGCCAACTCGCGCACCAGCGGCTCTGTTGCGGTGGCGGACATCCAGACACTCTGCGTCAGTCCCCGAAACATTTCCAGTGCTGCGGCGCCGGTGAGGAATGCCCGGTCCGGGTCCATCAGGTGGAACTCGTCGAATACCACGAGCGCCCCGGCCACACACGCTGCATTCATGTTCGCCAGCTTCGGGGAGAGGCCGTACGGCCCCCCCAGTAGCCCACTCAGGAGCTGGTCGTAGGTGCAGACGATGATGTCCCCCCGCGCGAAGAACTCGTCATCCGGGTCCTCTCCCGTCTGGACTGTGACGGTCAGTGATACATCCAGCGCCCGGACGACCCGTTCGGCCTCATCCCGGATGCTATGCACGAGCGTCCGCAGGGGCAGCGCATAGATCAGTCGGCTGTACCGGCACTCCCGCCGCCCCACGATGTAGGGAACCAGCACCGAAAGCGTCTTCCCCGACCCGGTGGGCGCCCGCAGCACCAGGTTCTCTCCGGCAAGAACCCGCCGGGCGACTTCCGTCTGGTAGGCGTGCGGGCGCGCGTGCTGGCCGAGGCAGGCACAGTAGGCCTCGCGAATTGCCGTGTCGCTACCAGTAATCTCGCGAATGAGCTTCATTTTTGCCTTGACTCCTGTGCGGACCGGTGATAGATTCCGACTCCCGGCGACATTGCTGGAGCCATCACGATTCGAAACAGGAGCATATGCAGACCGCCAATCCTATCGGGCCGCACGAAGATCGCCCGAGAATGTCCTCCCTGGGACGAGAATTGACCGACGCTCGAAAAGTGCTGAGGTTGACGCAGGCACGCACGGCGAGAGCGCTGTCTGATCTCCTGGAAAAGGAGGTCCATCCGGGCCGAATCTCCGAGTGGGAGCAGGGGCAGAAGGAGCCCTCCACTGCGGAGTTGCAGGGCCTGGTCCAGGTCCTCCAGTTGTCCGCAGATGGGCCGACGGCACGGCAATTGCGCCAACAGCGGCTGACCCCAAACTAGCAAATCTGGGCCTACGCTGACGGGAGTGCCGCCCATCTTTCCCACAACGCACGGAACTACAGTGTTGAGACTGCCGAAAGTACCGATCAACTGGTGCGTTCGGCAGTCTTTCTTTGGGTACCACTTCGTTCATCTCCGCTCCTCTCCTTCCTCACACCGGCATTCGGGGAGTGCTACCGACAGGTCCCCGATGTGCCATCCTCATCAGGAACCCCGGCGCGCCTGTTTCGCGCGTTGCACCCGAGGTGTGCCTGACGGGGAGCCTGCTCCTATACCGCCCCGACGAGCCGGCTGCATGTTTCTTCGCGCCTCGTACCCGAAGTGCGACGCCGAATCCGAATCCATTTCTGCCGCCGCCGCTACCAGTTGACCCGGTACCATCCCTGCCCCAAGGCGCAGTTGTCTCCCACGCCCACCCGGCTCCCGAGCAGCAGCGCGGGGAGCGCCGGTTGCAGCACACCCCGGTAGCGCGCGGCGCCCACCCAGCCGGACATCGGCACTCGGCGCCCCTGCCGCTGCGGCGCGCGCGCCCAATTCACCCGGTCCGCGTGCCACTCGATGAGCTCGACCGCCTCGGCCGCCGCGATGGCCGCGCGAAAGTCGAGGTCGAGCCGGCCTCCGCCATAGCCCAGCCGCAGCATGGAGAGGCGCCGCTGCACTGCCCGCCAGAGGATGTGGAATTCCGGACGCTCTGCGACTCGGCCCGCCCACTTCAACGAGGTGGGCGTCCGGAACTCGATCGTCAGTTCCATCGGCCCTGCGGGCGCCGGGGTGGCTGCGGTCAGGAGCTCCGCGCCGGTCCAGCCATACCCCGGAGGTGAGAATAGTCCGGTCGCCCCGTCGTACACGCGCGCGCCCGGCTCCCCCGCGGCGTCCAGGGCATCCACCGCCAGCAATTCAAAGCGCCCGCGCCCCCGGCCCATTCCCGCCTCGCCCATCGCCCGCCAGGTCAGCACGGCGTGGGGGAGATGGCACGCGGCACGTCCCACCAGGGCGGCGTACCACGAAAACGCGTCCCCCGCCGCCACCTCTCCGACCCCCGGGGGGGCGCGGAACAGGTAGGGGCGGGGGAGGTCCGTGAAGCCGACCGTGCCGGCCTGGCCGGTGTCGGCGCGCGGCTCGAACAGTGCCGGGTAGGCACACCGTCCCTCTTCGGGACACCCGGCGCAGGCGGACCGCTCGCGCTGGACGCAGACGAGCGACCGCAGCGTGTTTCCGAAGGCGCCGCGCAGGCTGCTGCCCGCGTGCTCCGGCAGGAAAATAGGATCGCGAGCCCGCGCCCGCACTTCCAGGGGCAAGACCGGCAGGTCCGCCAGCAGCGTCAGGTCCGGCCAGGCGCTGCCGCCTACACCGGCAGGGGGCGCAGGCCGTCCCGCCGCATTGCTATCTACGCACACTCCACCCATCCGGAACCTCCGGCCGCACACATCAATGGGGATGCACAACGCTGACAGTATAGCGTGTGCCTACCTGTCATGTCGAACAGAAAATCGAACAAAAGTTTCCTGTCGGCGGCCCGCGCGCAGATTGTCCGAAACCGGGCGATCCTCATGGTGTCCACTCTTGCGGAGGGCAACACCGGCATGCTGGAGATCCACGGAACCGGACGGCGCTACTGTGATGGGCTCGCGCGGCGCGACTTCCTCAAGGTCGGCGCGTTAGGCGTAGGGGGCCTCACCCTGCCGGGACTGCTGCGCGCCCGGGCGGCAGCGGCCGGCGCGACTCCGCACGGCGCCCGGCAGGCGAAGGCGGTGCTGCTGCTCTGGATGGGGGGCGGGCCGAGCCATTTCGAGACGTTCGACCCGAAGCCGGACGCGCCCGAGGCGTATCGCGGGCCCTCGCGGGCAATTGCTACCAACGTGCCCGGGATCCGTGTCCACGAGTGGCTGCCCCGTATGGCGAAGCTGGCGGATCGCTATGCCATCATTCGCTCGCTCTCCCACGGGGAGAACGGCCACACCGCCGCCGATCACTGGATGCAAACCGGCTACAAGTACGGCGCCCCGGACTCCCAGGGGAACCCGGCTCAGGCGGCCCCGTTTTTCGGCACCGTGCTCGCCCGGCAGTTGGGCGCGCGCGGGAGCCTTCCCGCCAACGTCAGCATCAAGACCTACGGCCGCTAAGGCATCGGCGGGTTCAATTAAGTCTATTACGACCGGCCGGAGCGCATCGGTCCGGCGCTGACGCCGTTACGGATCACGGGCGACGAGAAGACCGGCTACGTCCTGAACGACCTTCCGCTGGCCGAGGGCGTGACGCTGGATCGCCTTGCCCGCCGGAGCCGTCTGGCACAAGCCGTGGATCAGAGCGTGCGACTGGCAGATGCGCAGGGCGCGGCGGCGGAGATGGACCTGTTCCAGCGCAAAGCCTACGACCTGGTGACCGGCACTGAGGCCAGATCCGCCTTCGACCTCCAGGCCGAGCCGGCTGCGCTCCGGGACCGCTACGGCCGGAACGGGTTCGGCCAGGGCTTCCTGCTCGCGCGCCGCCTGATCGAGAAGGGAGTTCCGGTCGTCGCGGTCTCCACCGGTAACTGGGATACGCACGGCAACCTCCAGGGCATCCCCATCGGCGCGCTGGAACGCATGCGCGATCACCTCTGCCCCACGCTCGACCAGGCCTACAGCGCCCTCCTCACCGACATGCACGAGCGCGGTTTGCTCCAGGAAACGCTGGTCCTCTGGATGGGCGAGTTCGGCCGCAGCCCCAAAGTTGAGGGCGCCGACCAGGGCCGCGACCACTGGGGCCGGTCCATGAGCGTCGTTGCCGCCGGCGGGGGCGTCCCCGGGGGCCAGGTGATCGGCTCCACCACCCCCGACGGCGGGGAACCGGACGACCGCCCCCTCCGCCCGCTCGATCTCATCGCCACAATCTACCACAAGCTCGGCATCGCGCCCGACACGATTCTCCTCGACGCCCAGAACCGCCCCTGGGACATCGCCGGCGGCGGAACCGTGATCCGGGAACTGGGTTAGGATTCAGGAGCCGGGGAGAGCCCTCACCGGTCACCGGATTTCCGCGGCGCGGAGCGGGATCCCTCGCTCCCCCGCCGCGAACGGCGGGGTCGGCGGCCGTCACCCGTTGCTCCGGGGACACGCCCACTCATGGGCGCCGGGCCCACACTGGGGACCGGCGCCGCTCCGGGCATAATCCCGCCGCCCGGACGGCCGATCGGGCCCTGGATGTAGGGAAGCCGCACCGAGGCTTCGTTGCCGGCGGCGTCGCGGACGCGGATCTCGAGGACCTGCCGTCCGTTGGGGAGCAGGGTGGGGTTGATCTTCACCACCTCGCGATCCGAGTCGAAGATCCCGTCCTCCGCGGCGGCCGCGACCCATTCGCCGGCGCCGACGCGGTACTCGGCGGAACCGACATACGCACCCGCGTCCATTGCCGGGATCAACAAGGGCGGCCCGGCCCCGACGCGCTTCACCTCGCCCAGCAGCACCTGCGGCGGCGTGTTGTCCACCCGCACGAACTCGGAGATCGCCTCCCCCGTGGTGGCGTCATCCGGGCTGGTCGCGGCGTCCGTTGCGACCACCTTCAGGCGATACCTGCCGTCCGGCACTTTCTTCGTGTTCCAGTTGAGCGATGTGCCGCCTCCGGTCAGTTCCTCCAGGCTCGTCTCGGGGTCCGCTTCGATGCCCAACAGGGGATTCTCTCCCGGGGCGCCTCCGGGCGGGGCGGCAACCGCGCCGCGCTGCCGGCTGTTCCCTCCCGATCCGGACTGCACTGCGCGCGGCGTTTGTCTCGGGTGAAGTGCAGCCGCGCCGGCGACCAGGTTCCGGTGTTGAGTGTCGCGGCCGGCCCCGGGGCTGTTCCCCCTCAAGGATCCCACAGCACGCAAATGGGGCTCCAGGCGGTAAGGGCTGGTTCTCCGTTCACCATTCACTACTCGCCATTCGCGTCCGCGGGCGCCGCGCGGGTCTCGCCGCGCCTCCGCCGCTCCAGCGTCGGCGGCTTCGTCGTCGGACTGGCCCGGCTTCCGCGAGCCGATCCGCACCCAGACGTCCGTATTTTCCTTCTGCTGGAATACCTCGTAGCCCAGCTTATCGCCGTCCGGATCCTTCCCTTCCCAGCGGATCGGGCGGGTGCCGGAGAGAGTGTCCCCGGCGTTCGGCCCCTTCAGCTTCACCTCGGGGGATCGGTTGCGGGCTCGATAGAAGAGCTCGATGCCCCGCAGCGTGGGATGCGGCACTCCGGCCTTCCCTGCCAGCACCACGCGATACTGCAAGTACTGGCCCGGCGGCGAAGTGATGGGTTCGCCCACCGGCTTCACACTGGGGCGCGACCAGTCGCTCCATGTGGCATCCGGGAAGCTGGTGTTCCCCGTACGGGTCTGGACGTGGATGCCTTCGGTCGCCCCGCTCCACCGCACCGCTCCCCAGCGGGAGAGGTTTCCGGCGTTCAGCACAGTCGAAGTATAGGTGCCCGTAGGGGCAGGCGCGGCGCTGAGGCGCACGATGCGGGTCGGCCCGGCGGTGGTGGCATACAGGTTGCCGGTACCGTCCCTGGAGAGGCTCAGGACATACGCCGCCTGCGGGTCCCAGAGTGTGGCCGTGGTCCGATCCGGCGCGATCCGGTACACGCGTGCGGGGGAGCCCACCGCCGCATAGAGATAGCCTGCCGCGTCGGGGACGAGGGAGAACACATGCTTCTCGCGCCCCTGGAAGAGCACCTGCACGTCGCCCGCCGGCGTCAAACGCAGCACGGCGGCCCGCGGAGAGGTGCCGATGTAGACGTTGCCCTTGCCGTCCGAAGCAAGCGCCGTCACGGTAGTGTTCGGTAGCTCGAAGATCGGTTCGGTCTTCCCGTCGTGGTGGTGATACACCTTGCCGCGCGGGTACGTCCCCACGTAGAGGCCTCCCTTGCCGTCCTCCGCCAGCGCCAGGATGTGCCGGTCCGCCGCGGTGAAGACGAGTTCCGCCTTCCCGTCCCGCCCGATTCGATGCAGTTCGCCCTCGCTGCCCGTCCCGGCGTAGAGGAACTCACCGACGCGGCGCAGGCACCAGATCCGCCGATCCTCCAGGCGACAGAAGGGAGTGCCCTTGCCGTCCGACGCGATCCGATAGATGGTGCCGCTCGGCTCGGCGGCGGCGTAGAGGTCTCCTGCCGCGTCGCCCGTCAGGGCCGAGATCGCCAGCTCGCCGGGCGCCGTGAAGAACTCGTGCGGCTTCCCGCCGGGATCGAGCTTCAGGACCCGTCCGTCCAGCCAACCGCCGACATACACGTTTCCGTCCCGATCGGCAGCCTGCGCCCAGAAGGAACGGTCCGGCGACACCAGCAGCGGCGAGGCGAGCGGAGCCAGAGCCACCTCTCCCCGGCTGGAAATCAGTACTCCCTCCTGCCTGCCGGCCTGGAAGTCGCGCGCCGAACCGTGCCGCCAGACCCCCGGCGTGCGGGCCAGGCCCTTGCGGGTGGGGGTTGTCGCCCCGCCGGAAGGCGATCCCTCACCGCTGCCGCTGCCCTCCAGAAGCTGCTGGAGCTCCTCAAAGGTAGGCAGCGGCGCGTCCAGCGGCAGGTCCTTCCGGGGGGGGGCGCCGTCCCCCGGTGCGAGCGCTGCGCGGCCCGCATCGCGGAGCCACCGGGTTGCGAAGCCGTCCAGTTCGCCTGTGCCGTCTTCACTCTCCTCGCCTTCCACATCTCCCAGCAGCCCGCCGCCGTCGCCGCCAAGGCCCAGGCGGAAGAGATCCAGAATGGACCCGAACGCCGGCATCCCGCCGAGCCCGCCCAGCAGCAGCGGCCCCGACTTGTCCTTCTCATCCGCCTCGACCTGCAGCGGCAGCACCTGGGATCCCGACAGGACCCACTCGGGGTGCACTCGCTGGCGGGTG
>SYMT01000159.1 GCA_005805375.1 Actinomycetota bacterium | reverse complement strand
GCGGGGGATGCGGGGGTCGGGGAGGTGGGCGAAGTGTTCGGTGAACGCGCAGGCAGTCATGGAGGCCCTCCAAAAGCGGTGCTGCCTGCAATACGTGATTCCCAGTGCCTTTGGTTCCATATTTAGATGCGTTCGCCCTGGCTCACTCGCTCACTGCCCTTGCTTTCCGGTCCCCGGATAGAGTAACATAGGGCCGCAAGTTGTCCAACTCACGCGAGAGACCAGAAACAGACTATGTTGCCGGGACTGAGGTAACTCCAGCACCTTCCTCCGGGCGGAACGAACGGCAGTCCCGGTGGGTTCCCCTCGGGACTCTCGCCGCCTACGTGCTCTTCCGGTGGAGCCTTGCCGTCATCCAGTTGCCGGACGCCACTCCGCGCTGGGTTCTCCTTGTGGCGGCCGTGCTCTCCGCGGCCGGCGCGATCGGCCTCCCGATCCTGGGCATTGTCTCACTGGTCCGCCGCCCGCCCAGCACAGTGGGCGCTCTCGGCCTCGGGGCAGCCGGACTCGCGGTGTGGCTCGGGCTGGCTGCAGCCCGGCTCTCCCCCGGTCTGGCGCCGCTGTCCGGCGCAGTGCAGGATCTGGGAAAGATCCTGGCGGCGGCCGGAGTGGGCGTGGCGCTGTCCGCGGCCCTGCGCGAGCCGAACATCCTCCTTCCGGCCGGGATCTTCGCCGCCTTTGCCGACTTCGTGGTGGTGAACTTCGGGACGGTGAAACACGCGCTCTCCTCGCCCAAGGGACAGGCGATGGTGCAGGCGGTCTCTGCGCAGGTTCCTGCGGTGCATCCCCGGCTTGCGGCGCTCACCATCGGACCGGCAGACTTCCTGTTTCTCGGCATCTTCGTGGCCTGCGCCGCGCGGTTTGGGATGGGGGTCGGCCGCACGGCCTGGATCCTGGCGGTCGTCCTGGCGCTGTCGCTGGTGCTGGTGCCGCTCATCGGGCCGATCCCCGCGCTGGCGCCGATGGCGACGGCGTTCGTGGTGACGAACTGGCGTCACTTCCGCCTCTCCCGACAGGAGCTGCTCAGTACGCTGGTGGTGCTCGTCTTCATGGGCGGGCTGTTCCTCACCTATTTCCTCTTCCTGTTCCCCAAGAAACGGTGATCTACGATGGCTGAACGATTGGACCTCCCCGCTGTCACTCGCAAGTGGCAGGCTCGGTGGGAGGAGACCGAGCTCTACCGGGCCGGCAGCGATCCTGCGCGCCCGAAGAAGTACGTGCTCACGATGTACCCCTACCCGAGTGGCGACCTCCACGTCGGGCACTGGTATCCGATCACGCCGACCGACGCGATGGCGCGGTTCTACCGGATGCAGGGCTCTGAGGTGCTCTATCCGATGGGCTTCGACGCGTTCGGGCTGCCCGCCGAGAACGCCGCCATCCGGAACAACATCCACCCGAAGACGTGGACCTACGGCAACATCCGCCGGATGGAAGAGCAGCTCCGCCGGATGGGCGCGAGTTTCGACTGGTCGCGGGAGATCATCACCTGCGATCCGGAGTACTATCGCTGGAACCAGTGGTTCTTTCTCCGCTTCCTTGAGAAAGGCCTTGCCTACCGGAAGTACGCGCCGGTGGACTGGTGCCCACGCTGCAACACCACGCTCGCCCGCGAGCAGGTATTGGGGCAGGAGCGCCTGTGCGAGCGGTGCAATAGCCCGGTCATTCGCAAGGAACTCGAACAGTGGTACCTCCGGATCACGCAGTACGCGGACGAACTGCTCGATTTCACGGGGTTGGACTGGCCGGAGCGGATTTGCACGCTTCAACGGAATTGGATCGGCAAGAGCATCGGAGCGGAGTTCGACTTCGCCGTGAAGGGTGCGCCCGATACGTTTCGCGTCTTCACCACGCGCCCCGACACGATCTACGGCGTCACCTTCGCTGTCCTCGCGCCGGAGCATCCACTCGTCGCGCGCATCGTGCCGCCCGACCGGCGGGCCGAGGTAGATGCCTATGTGCAGGAGGCCGTGCGCAAGACGGAAATTGATCGGCAGAGCACCGAGAAGGAACGCACGGGTGTCTTCACCGGCGCCCACGCCGTCCATCCGCTCACCGGAGAGGACGTGCCGATCTATGTGGCCGACTACGTCCTCATCACCTATGGGACCGGCGCGATCATGGCGGTCCCCGCACACGACGAACGCGACTTCGACTTCGCACGCCGCTACGGCATCGAGATTCGGACGGTGGTGGTCCCTGCCGATTGGGATGGAACGCCCCCCTCGTCGGCGTTCTCCGGCGAGGGGGTCATGGTCAATTCCGGCCCATTCGACGGCTGCACCTCAGCCGATGGGAAGAAGGCCATCTCAGCGGAATTGACGGCGCGCGGCATCGGGGGGGAGGCGGTGCAGTTCCGGCTCCGCGACTGGCTCATTTCGCGGCAGCGCATGTGGGGCACTCCCATTCCGGTCATCCACTGTCCTGCCTGTGGTGCGGTGCCGGCGCCCGATGATCAGTTGCCGGTCACGCTGCCCGATGATGTGGAGTTTCGGCCCACCGGGGAGTCGCCGCTCAAGTTCCACGCGGCATTCCGTGACGTGTCCTGCCCACGGTGCGGCGCCGCAGCCGCGCGCGAGACGGACACGATGGATACGTTCATTGACTCCTCGTGGTACCAGTACCGCTTCCTGTCGCCGCACGCCACCGAGCAGCCCTTCGACCCGGAGGAAGGGCTGAACTGGCTGCCGGTGACGCTCTATACCGGGGGTGCTGAGCATGCGGTGATGCACCTGCTTTACACGCGCTTTTTCCACAAGGCAATGCGCGACCTCGGGCTCTTCGACCGCCTGCGTGAAGCGGCGCCGGAGCGCAACTGGGACGAACCGTTCCCCCGGCTCTTTAACCAGGGCATCATCACCGCCTTCTCCCACCGGGATCCCGACGGGCGCTATATCCCCTACTCGTTGGTGGACTACGAAGGCGACCAGCCGGTGCACAAGGAGACCCGCGAGCGCCTCCAGTCCGCCGACGAGAAGATGTCGAAGAGCAAGCTCAACGTCATCGCCCCGGACGAATACTCCGACCGGTACGGCGCTGACGTCGTGCGCCTGTTCCTCATGTTCATCGGCCCGTGGGAGCAGGGGGGCCCCTGGAACCCGCGCGGAGTGGAAGGCATTGTGCGCTTCCTGCACCGGGCGTCGGCGGTGGTGCTCGATCCCGTGGAAGGTTCCGCCGCCGGCGATCCGGCCGCTGTGCGGGACCTGCAGCGTGCCGTCCATCAGGCGGTACGCAAGGCCACGCGGGACATGGAGCGCTTCTCGTTCAACACGGTCGTCTCAACACTGATGGAACTGGTGAATGCGCTTCAGCGGTACAAGCCGGCACTGAGTGGCGCCCCTGAGTGGGGCGACGCGATCGAGCGGTTCACGCTGCTGTGCGCTCCGATCGCCCCGCATTTCGCAGAGGAACTCTGGGAGCGCCTCGGGAAACCCTACAGCGTTCATCAGCAGGCCTGGCCGACCTGGGACGAGGCCCTGGCCGCCGAGGAGAGCATTGAGATCGTCGTCCAGGTGAATGGAAAGCTCCGCGACCGGATCCGGGTTCCCCCCGATGCGGACGAGGCTGCAATCCGCGCCGCCGTGCTCGAGAACGACCGCATCCGGGCGGCGCTCGAGGGCAGGCAACTGCGGAAGTTCGTCTATGTGCCGGGACGGCTCGCCAACCTGGTGCTTGGATAGGGCCACCCCGCGGCAGGAAGGTCTGGACAGCGGCAGACCTTCCTGCCGTTCACACGTCGAAGGACGCATCATGCCCCTCACGCTCGAACCAATCCCCGTGCCTCTTGAGGTCGCCCGACCCCACGCACGCCTGCTCGACGGCGACCGGATGGATCAGCCGACGTTTCATGCGCGGTACGAACACGCTCCGCCTGACTTCCGGGCGGAACTGATCGGAGGAGTCGTTTCCGTGGCATCTCCTGTTGGACCGATTCACAGCGTGCAGGATGGGGATTTGATCGGCCTGCTCGCTGCGTACAGGGGCCGAACACCCGCCGTTCGGGTGTACAGCAACCCCTCGCTGATTCTCGGCGCGGAGAGCGAGTTGCAGCCGGATGCGGTGCTGGCGCTGCTGCCGGAGGCGGGGGGGCGGCTGCGCCGTCTGCCCAGCGGGCTGGCCGGGGTGCCGGAACTGGTGCTGGAGGTGGCGGACAGCAGCGTGTCGCGCGATCTGCACCAGAAGAAGCGCGACTACGAAGCGGCCGGGGTGCCCGAGTATGCCGTCGTGCTCGCGCGGGAGGGCCGGATCGTGTGGTTCCGC
>SYMT01000158.1 GCA_005805375.1 Actinomycetota bacterium | reverse complement strand
GCAGCGGCTCTCGCACGCGCCGGCCGGCGCGCGCATTTTTCCGGGTTCACCAGCGGGACCCGGAACCGCGGAAAACGCCCCCGCACTGCCCCAGGCAGCCTGATTTCACCCCGGCTGCCCCCGAAAACCGCTAAACTACAGGACCTGTACAAAGGAGGGCTGTTGTTCAAGAGAGAGGCAGCTGGGGAGCTCAGGTGGATAGATTATTACCGCACTGAACTGGTTGCATTTGGGGGGCAATTCGGGGGTAAAGGAATCGCTTCTGGCTGGTCCTCCGGTCTCACCACGACTGCCAACAGGTACGGATATCCTGGTGCATTTGCGTACATCGTCGTCGCGGGACTGATTCCCCTTGGTGTGTTGAGCCATTATCTGGCGCCCAAACTGATCAATTCGATTTTTGAAGGAATCAATACTCGAAAAAAGAACTAAATGAAATCAAAAAATCCCCATTCCTGGTATTGGCAACCGGATGTGGTGGTGGCTCTCCTGATTGTCTCTGCCTCCGTGGGTGCGTACCTGGGACTATGGATGAACGTGCACCCTGGCGCTCGTGAGACGGAAATGGCCCGTCTTTTGGGGCATTGGCTGGGACTCGTACTTCGATGGGCGTTGTCCACAATCTTGTTGATGGCTGGTCTGTGTGCGCTGTGCGGGGCTCTTACCTGGATTTGGACGTGCATTACCCGCCGGAAACGCTGGGGGAAATAGCCTTTGCGGGTGCATCGCCCGCGCGCCTCCCGAACGGCACGCGCACCACGTGCATGTACATTGGGTAGGCTACGGGTTGCAACTGCGGCACAGCCAGAGTGACAACACGGAAGTCGAACACGCCTACTACAACTACGACGAGCTGGGGCTGCCGAAATGGCGCCAATCCCGCGACGGCACCTGCACCTGGACGTACGACACTCTCCAGCAACTGATTGCGGAGCAGCGCCCCGGCGCAGCTCCGGTCACGTGGAGCTACGACAGCGCGGCGGCGCACCTTGCAGGAAAGCGCCGCCGGCCGGTGGAGTCGGGTAAGGAGGCGGCGTTGCCGCCGCCTCCTCCCCTCAGAACCGGACGGGCGAGTTTCCCCGCATCCGGCTCAAGCCTCTCGAACGCATCTCCGGGTCTTGGAGACACGCGGCCGCTGTGCGGCCTTTACGATGCGCTGCTGCAGCCGACGCACGAGGCCGCGCGCCCGGCCGAGTTCCGCCTCGGTCCCGGGGGGCGTGGCCGCGGGAGTCGCCTCAGGAAGACCTGTCATCGGCTAACTCCATCGGTCGCTAGACTCGAGTTTCTCGTAGGAGAGAACCGCGGGAAGTCTGCTTACTTTCGTACGGGGTGATGTTACAACCCCTATCCGCTCGATTACGGAGCGGCCTTCGCTTGCTCCCGCGTCCCTTACCCGCTGCCGCATCGGCTTCCCTTGCGGGTTGCTTTCCCAACCCCAGGGTTGGGGCGACAACGGGCTTACCACGTTCCGCAGGAAGGACAACGATCGGTTGAGGGGCTCTCTTTCCGCCGAGAGTGCTGGATACCCGTGGTCGAGGATGTACGAGCCTCGACACTCACTCTCTTGCCTTTTGGCCCAGGCCCATGAGCATCTTCGGCCTGCTTCGTATGACGACGGTTCTGCCGAGAGTTCACGTGTGTTCACCCTGCCGACCACCCTGGCCCCTGGCCCGATGATGCTCCGAGCGGCACCCTGGCCTCGCGGTTTGGGTGCTCCCCTCATTGAGGATGGGTACGTTGTCCGGGAGGCTTCCGACGGTCGGTTACCCTCGCGCCGGCTCCCATAGGGTACAGGCGACGGGACGCCTGGTCATGTCAGAAGCTCGACCGCATGACAATCCTTCCTGCGACTTCGTGTCGCACCCTGGACGTACGACGCCCTCCAGCAATTGATCGCGGAACAGCGGCCCGGTGCAGCCCCCGTCAACGGTGGCCGCCGGACACTGTCACACAGCTACGCAGGGAATACCGCCGCGGACATCGGCGCCGCATGGGGTCACACTGCGCTTGCGGAGGAACTGCGTCCGCGGCCGGGAGACGGTAGCAAGTCCCCGGGTTTGCGCGATGCGACGGCGGGGTGTCTCCACCGCGACCGACGTCCGTCAAGGACCTCCGTGGGCCACGGACATCACGATCCTTCGTGACCACCAATGCAGGCCCCCGCCGGCCCGCCTGGCGCGCGACCAGCGCCAACTCGCCGTCACGGGAGAGGGGGGAGCCCGGACGCAGCACGGATCCCCTGTTGCGCAACCCTCACGCCGTGGCGCCGTTGCATGACTGAGGGCGGTCCCCCGCTGGTGTGGAGACTGCTCGGGAGGGACTATGTCGCTGGAGTGGTTTTTCACCTGGTGGAACGCGATCTACTCGGTGCCGCTGGCGTTCGATCTTCTCTTCCTCACCATCACTTCGGTACTCAGCCTGCTCGGAGTGGCGGTGGGAGAGCTGTTCCAGCTCCACGCGGACCTGGAGCACGACCTCGGTGTGGACGGGGACGCCGATCTGGATGCCGACGTTGGGGTGGATGCGGACGGCCACCCGGACGGCGGGGATGCGGATGGGCCGCACCACCCGATGCTCGCCGGATTGCTCTTCCTGGGGGCGGGACACATCCCGGTGGTCATGCTCCTCCAGACGTTCCTGCTGCTGTGGGGCGTCATCGGTATGGGTCTGCACGGCGCGCTCCGGGAGTGGGGGCCGCCGGCGCTCGTGGTTTCGCTGCCCCTCACGGGCGTGCTCTCCGCTCTGGGCACCCGCCTGTTCGCCCGGATGTGTGGCCGGTTCTTCAAGATGCACGAAAGCAGTGCGGTCCGGCACGAGGAGCTGATCGGGCGCACCGGGCGCGTGGTGTACGCCGTCACTCCCGAGGCGGGCACCCTCCACGTCCGGGATCGCCACGGGACGCTGCACCGCGTGCGTGCCCGCACAGCGCGCGGTGAGTTGGCGCCCGCCAGTGAGGCGATTGTCGTCAACTATGATGCGGTCCGCCGGGTGTACGAAGTCGAAGACGCCCGGTTGTTCGCTGAACCGGCTGCATAGTCCGTATCCTGACGCCTGTGTTTCCGTTCATGGACAAACACACTCTCAGCAACAGTAGCGTTGCTGTAGTGCAGTGTCCCGATTGCCCGCGGGGGCTGGAGCGCCCGGAGCGGCTGCCGGGACGCGAATGAAGGAGTAGTCGGATGCTGGTAGTGGGTCTGATGCTGATCCTGGTGGGGGTCGGGTTGGTGGTGAGCCCGACGTTGGGCAGCGCCCTCCCCGTTCCACCCGCCATTCCGGTGGTGCTGGGGGTAGTGAGCATCCTGGTGGGGTTGATCATCGGGTGGTTCAGCCTGTACCGGAAGACGTCGGCGAATGAGGCGCTGGTGCGGACCGGCGCGGGTGGGGTCGAGGTCGCGCTGGACGGCGGGATGGTTGTCTTCCCGGTTGTCCACCAGGTGGTTGCCGTGTCGCTGGAGACGATGAAGCTGGAGGTGGAGCGGCGCGATCAGGACGCGCTGATCACGCAGGATAATCTCCGCGTGGACGTCAAGGCGGAGTTTTACATCCGGGTGAACCCCTCTGCCGAGAACATCATCCAGGCCGCCCGTTCTCTCGGCCACAAATCGGTCGAGGCGCGGGCGGTGGGCGAGCTGGTTTTCGAGAAGCTGGTGTCCGCGCTGCGGTCGGTGGCGGCGCAGAAGGACCTGGCCACGATCCACTCCGACCGGAAGGGTTTCGCCGGCGCTGTGCAGGATCTGGTGAGTGAAGAGCTCGAGCAGAACGGTCTGCTTCTGGAGACCGTGACCATTTCCCGTCTGGATCAGACCGATCCCGCCGGGCTGTCGGATGAAAACATCTTCGATGCTCAGGGAAAGAAGAAGATCACCGAGATCACGGCGGCGGCGCGCGTCGAGCGCAACCGGCTGGAGCGGTTGGCCGAGCAGGCGATCACCCACCAGAATGTAGACACGACGGAGCGGGTGCTGAGTCTGGAGCGCCAGCGGGCGGAGGCGCAGGCAACCCAGGAACGCGATGTGGCCAACGTGCAGGCGGAGCGGTCCCGGGAACGGCAGTCGTTCGCCGTGGATCAGGAGCGCGCGATCCGCGAGGCCGAAATCGCCCGCGATCTGGCGATCGAGACGGCCAACATCGAACGGGACCGCACGCTGATCCGCCGCCAGCAGGAGCGTGAGCAGACTGACATCGAGCGCGTCAAGGCGGTGGAAGTGGCGGAACGCCAGAAGCAGATCGCGATCGCCGAGCAGGAAGCCGCGCGCGCGATGATGGAGAAGCAGGCCCTGCAGGCGCAGTCCGAGCGAGAACGGGCCAACCAGTCCATCGCCACCGTTCAGGCGACGGCGCAGGCGGAACGAGAAGCCGAGACCCGGCTCATTGCCGCGAAGCAGACGATCGAGCAGGACAAGATCAAGCGCCAGACGGACGCGGAGGTGGCGGCGTTCGCCGAATTGCGCCGCGCTGAAGCCCAGCAGAAGGCGGCCGACCTGGAAGCCCAGGCGAAGCTGCGGCTGGCCGAGGCGGACTCCCGGTCCCGCGAGCTGGTGGCGCAGGGCGACCAGGCGCAGCGCCTGGTCGAGGTGAACGTAGCGCGGGAGCAGGTGAACGTGGAAAACGCCCGCGTGGAGGTCGAGCGCAAGGCGCTGGAGAACCGCCAGACGTTCGACCGCGCCGCCATCGATTTCGAGACGATGAAGCTGCGCATCGAGGCGGACCGGGAGGTGCAGATTGCTCTGGCCGCCGCCCTCGGCCAGTTCATGTCCCGGGGGAATTTCAACGTCTACGGCGATCCGACCACGATGTCGGCGATGTTCAACCAGTATTCCCAGGGCATGGGCTTCAGCCACAAGCTGGACGGCCTGCTGAAGACGCTGCCGGGGCCGCTGGTAGAGATTCTCTCGGCGATGGGTCCGCAGGCAACCGGTCTGCTGGAACAGTTCGCCCGGGAGAAGCTGCTGTCTGATCCGGCTCCGGGACCGGGCGGATCAGACGGCGCCTCGACTCCGGTTCGGAGCGCCGCAGGTACTTCAGGGGACGCAGGCCACGGCGAGCAGATCTCGGCCCACGTCCCCGGATAGTCTGTCCGCTCTGGAGGGCGCTCCCCAGGCGGTGGCGCCCTCCCACAGGCCCTGCTGTGTGATCTCGACCGGACCCGTATCGGACGGGGTCCGTCAAGTGAATCGAAGGATGAATGCAACCATGAGGCTCGAACCTGCTGAACTGCTCCTGCTCGGTGTTTTGCTACTCCCCGGTCTCCTCTCGATCGGGCTCTGTGTGTGGTCCCTCGTAGACGCAATCCAGGTCCCCCAAGACTCGCACTATCGCTCCGGCAGCCGGATCATCTGGGTGCTCGTCATCCTGCTGCTGCCGGTCGTTGGTCCCATCATCTATTTCGCCGCAGGGCGACCATCCCGACGCAGGTAGCTCCCGATGTCCGAACCGAAAGTTCCAGTGGCCGCCACCGATCCCTGGCCGTTCGCCGGGGAGAGCGAAGCGGCCCTCCGAGCGCTGCGGAACTGGCGCGACCGCCTCTCGGACTACGCGGTGGATCACCCGGCGGAGGCGCTCTTCTGGGTGCTGACCGGGGGCGCGCTTGTCTTCTACCTGGCGGAGAAGGACGCGAACGAAGAGGTGGCCAGTTACGGCGACGCGCTCCACTACGTCTCCACCTGCCTGTCCGTCGGCTACGCGCGCATTTTCCCGGTGACTGCCACCGGCAAGCTGGTGGCGACACTGGTCATGGCGATCGGCCCCTCCCTGACGTCCTGGATCATCGAGGGCCGTCTGGTGGCCCGGCAGGTCGCGCCGTCCGCGTCCCCCACGGCGCCTGTGGACCAGGCGGACCTCCGGACGGTGGTCGAACGCCTCGATGCCATCCTCGCGCGGATGCCCGCGCAGCCGCCGGAAGCTCAGTAGGGGCGCCCCCCCCATATGCGTTAACTTATGGCTGGAGCGACGGCAGAGGCGGCACGATTGTGCCGATAGGACGGCTGATGAAGACGATTGTCTCCCCCACCGCCGCACCCGACGATGCGCAGAGCCTTGCCGCCGTGGATGTCGGGGCCG
>SYMT01000157.1 GCA_005805375.1 Actinomycetota bacterium | reverse complement strand
GGCGGCCTCCCCGTGGGGCAGCAGGTCGAGCAGGTGATCGAGTGCGAGATTCTCCAGCGCTGCCCGCAGCGCGCCCGCGTCCGGCGGGAGAGCGCCGGTTCGGTGGAACGCTTCGAGCGCTGCGAGCAGGGACTCGCCGGCGGACGGGTCCCGGTCGGTGGTCTCATAGAGTAGCTTGAGCAGGAACGGATGGCCGGCGGCCGCGGTCAGCATGCGCCCCCGGCGGCGCGCCTCCGCCGCTTCGCGCTGTCGGCGGGCGTCTTCCGGCTCATCGGCAGCGGGGGCACGGCGCGCGGGCGCCTGTGCCGCGAGGGCCAGGAGCTGCTTGCGTCCCTCGTCTTCCGTCATGGCGGGGAGCGAGAGGGTCTGGAGGAGATCCGGGGCGCGGCCGGTAGGCAGGGAAAACTCGTACCGGCTGGTGAGGAGCAGCGCGGAGCGGGTGTCGCTCTCGGCCACGGCGGCGAGGAGCGCGCGGAGGGTCGGGACATACGCGGCGGCGACGGCGTAGGGGCCGCCGTCCGCCGGCTCGACGAGACACTGCTCGAAGTCATCCAGAATGAACAGCAGGGGGGCGGCCTCCCGGCAGATCCCCCCCAGCAGCGCGCGGAGTGCGAATTCCAGGTTCCCCACAGGTTGGATGCCCCGTTCCCGGCTGCGCTCGTCCTGGATGACCCGCTCCCGCCATTCCTCGTTCCAGGCAGAGAAGCCCTTCACGCCTCCGAGGGCAGCGCTCAGGCGATCCAGCAGGGGGAGCGCCCGGCATTGCTTTCCGTAGAGCACGACGGGGTGGTGGCCGGGGAGGCGGTGGACCAGACGGGCGGCGAGGCTGGATTTCCCCTGCCGCCCCAGGCCGTGGAGGAGAAGAGCGCCGGTGGCCGGACCTTCCCGGCGGCGGAGCACGCGCAGGGCCCGCTGGATTTCGCGGCGCCGGCCCACGAACTGTGCGGGGGAGGCAACTTCCACCTGCCGCTCCGGATCCAGGAACGCCCGGGCGGTGATCTGCGGATTGGGAAGGCGGGCGGATTTCCCGCGGCAGAGAGTGCCGCCGCCGTCGGGTCCCAGCAGCAGGCGGGCGCGGTGCCAGTCCCGGGCGGGCCGGCCCGCGAACGCAGCCTTGCGGAGTGCGGCGCGGGCGAAGGCCACTGTTTCCTCCAGGGGCCGGGAGCGCGCAAGCTGGTCGTAGAGCGCTCCGGCGTAGAGGCTGGCCTCCTGATCGAGCACCTGGCCGTCCCACCCGAGCACCGCGGGAAAGCCGCTCTGCACGAGGGCTGAGGCGAGGGAGTCCAGGAGTGCGGCGCCCCCGGTGGCGGCCGCGCCGGACTCGCAGGCGGCGAGGACCAGCAGCCGGGGCCGGCTCGTCAGTTTCGCGAGCAATTCGGGGGCCGTGACCCGCCGGGTCTTGCCGAAGTCGTCTTCCAGCGCGAGCGTGGGCTCCCGCTGCGCGCTTCCGTGGCAGGAGAGGTGGATCACTTCCGGGGGCGCGTCCTGCCCCGAGGTGACCGCATCCACCCAATGCTGCTGCGCGTCGGCGAGGCCCTCCAGGGTGCCGCTCTCCTCCACCAGCAGGTCCAGCCGCCGACCCTGCGTGGCGCCGGCGATCAGGCGCTCCTCCGCGTCGAAATCGAGCGTGTGCTGATCGGTGGGCGCGGCGGCCATGAAGAGCACGCCGGGCCGGTAGGTGGAGGGCGTGGGTGGCGTGCCGCCGGCGCCGAGACGCCGGATGGGAGAGAACTGCAGGTGTGGGTGATCGGCGAGAAACGCATCGTTCAGCACCAGCAGTTCCCAGGGCGCCGCCAGGAAGGCCCGCTCCAGCGCCGCTTCCGGCAAGAAGGGGACGCTGAACTCCAGCACCAGCGGCCGCTGCGGACTTTTCACGGCGGCGGTCAGCCAACCGTCCGGGCCATTCAGCCATACCGCCAGGTCATGGCCCAGTTGCCGCAACTCGTCCTCTGCGGCCCGGCCGAGGAGGAACCCGTAGCGGCGCACCGCTTCCTCCAGGAGCTTGCGGTCGGCGTCCGTGAGTTGCCGGGCAGGGCCGGCGTTGCAGCGGAGTTCGTTCTGTTCCAGACGAAATTCGGTAGCCATCAGGTAGGACCTCGGGCCGGGACGGCGCCTTGCGGCTCGGGGCAGAGCACCGGTGCGTGCGGAGAAGGGCGTGAGAAAACCGGGTTCAGCGGCGCGGCGCGCCCAGTTCCAACAGTACCGCCGGGTCCGTGGAGAGAAAATCCACCACCCGCCCGTCCTCCGGCGACACCAGGAGCAGCGTGTGCCCCGGCTCCTCGGCGCACAACTGCGTGAGCCGCGCGACCAGCGCCTGCACCTGCCTTGCTTTCTCGCGCCGCGCCCCCAGGTCCGACACCCCGGTAAGAAACGCCGGCAGGCCGAGCACGAGCGCGGTCCCCGCCGCGATGGCGGCGGCCAGCACCTGCGGGTCCAGCGTCCGCTCGCGGTCCTCCAGGAGCGGCGCCTCCGCCGGCACGGCGCTCAGCGGAGTGCCCAGCAATTCGAGCGCCGCGGCCTCCACGGCCCGCGCCAGCACCGCAGCCCGAGGGCCCTGAATCACGATCCGGTTTCCGGCATGCATCACACCCGCCTCCAGACAGCACCCCGCCCCACGCAGGCCCGCACGACCGGCGCACGAAAGCGACGAACTTCTCACCATTTCGGCGCTCCGGAACGCCTGCCCTCCTCCTTCCGCGTGCTCGTCCCAGGTTGCAAATCTGGCCGGAGTGCAAGGCGATCACCTCGCACTCCCTGACAGTCTCGTCGGCCCTATCGGTTCTTCCCTGCGGGCGCGCGAGCATCAGGTCCCGCCCCGGCCCTGCGAGTACGTCATACCCCCCGTGCGGCTCCGCAGACACACGGTGGGCATGATCTCACCGGGAAACTGGCTTGGAGGTAGTCATGGCCAGAGGGGAACTCGTATGTCGGGTGGGGATCCGGCTTTCCCAGTAGTGTGTCAATCCCGAACTGATGGGTTGGCGCGCACCCCCACCGGGCCGCACGCGAACCTATCAATGTCGTGTGGACGGACTACTGGCTCGTGGCCAGCTTCGCCGGCCGGCCCGGGGACGGTGCGCGCCCCGTCGGTAGGCTCGCCGGCGTTGTGGCGTCCCCGAGAACGTGGTGGACGACCCGGACGGGGTGGGGCCGCCCTGCGTTCCGGGCCGCGCGGGTGGGGCGAGACTGGAGGACAAG
>SYMT01000156.1 GCA_005805375.1 Actinomycetota bacterium | reverse complement strand
GACTCCTTTTTCCTACCTACGAATCCTGGTCACACCCTCCACGGACTCCCGCAGCACCCGGATCGCGGCTTCCCGGACAATCTCCTGGGTGGCCGGATCATGCACCCGCGCCGCCACAGCGTGGATCGCCAGCCCGACGAGGAGGTCGCGCTTCTCCGGGGTGTTGTGCAGCGGCCCCCACGGATCGATCGGGACCGGGGGACCGGCGGGCGGCAAACCCCACCCGCCGCCGTCCTGGGTCACCGCCCCCAGGAACCAGCGGACCAGGTCGAGGCGGGGGTCCAGTATGGGTTCGTTAGACGGCAGGCCTATGGTGTTGGGGGTCAGCACCGCCCACCGGGGCTCTCCGTGCTGCTTCCCCCGCACGACGATCTGCCCGGCATTGTTGATCGCGACGGCTTCGTTCAGCTTCCATCCTGATGTGGGCGGGATGGTATCGTTCAGATCAATCCGGGCGCCCCCGCGATAGAGGAACGCGGACTGCTCGAGATAGATGTAGGTGCCCCGAAACTCAAATCGGGGCGTGTAGTAGCCCACGATGTGGCCGCGGTCGTTCACACCGAGAGCTGCACTGCGAGGTCCGACCTCGGCGATGAGCTGGAAGGCCGGCGCCTCGACCGCAAGGGGACAGATGGCCGCGTGCTCGAAAGCCCCAGGCTGTTCCGGGAGCGGTATTGCACCGACCAGCACGCCCGCTTCATTCATGTCCGTCACGCGGGTGACCTCGCCCAGGTCGAACATCCGGTCGTCGCCCGTGAGGTCCATCTGGTAGGCGAATCCGTCCTTCGACCCCTCGCCGGTCCCAGCATCCATATGATCGCACTCTCCGGCGATCCGGGCACCATCGTTGACGGTGGTGGCCACGGTTATCGGCGCGTGGGCATTTGGTGGGTGCGGCAGGCGGAAGACCGGCGAACTCCCCGGCACGTTGTAGGACACCGCTTCGTTGGCCTGCGCGCCAACTACGTGGTCGTGGTTGTTGACCCCCAACGCCCGGCTGTGTACGGGCAACAGAGTGCGCAGGTCCTCGAACACTCCACCACGGATCCAGTACGCGGCGCGATTGTGGACCCCCACAATTGTCCCCCGGTCGTTGATCGCGAAAGCGATACTCCCAATCCCGGGAGGGTCGAGGCGGGACGCGCGCATCGCTCCGCCCTGCGGATTCCAGATGGCGGCGATCGTACTCCGCGCTCCCAGCCTTCCTAACGGGCCATCGGTGAAGCGCAGGAAGTTGAGATTTCCCACCACGACTCCCTGTTCGTTGATGTCTCTCGGCCGGATGTCCAGGCTCTGTCCGGGTTCCGGCGGAGCTGGTACCGGCAACTCGGTGATGGTGTGCCGGACGAAGGTTGTGTCCAGACGGGGGCCCAGCAGATCAACGAGTCTGCCGAGTTCGAAATCTATACGCATCATGGTCTCCCGGGTCGGACCCACCGTCCGCCTGACAGCGAGAACGGTAGATCAGAAGTCGGGCGGAGCATACCAGGCCTCCGTCACAGCATCGTCACAAGCAGTGGGCGCGCCGGCAGCGAGGAAAATCCGTGCCGGGAGCGAACCTTGACTCTGCGAGGCACACAACGGGGAGGGATGAGCTCCGATGGACCGGACGAGGACGATGTGCGCGGAGGGTACCGGTAGTTCCGACGTTGCCCGCGTGCCCTCCCAGTCACCGGCTCGGGGCGCCCTGAATCGTCGTGGGTTGCTCGCCGGGGCGGCGGAAGGCGTCGCGACCCTATGTGGCGGAAAGAGGACAGCGATGGCGGCGACGGCTCCGAACGAAGTGATAGACCGAGGGCGTACCCTGGGGCTCGACGTATTGAAACCGAGCGCGCGAGACCTGGAGTACGGGTTGGCCCTCCACGCGAAGTCGGTGGTGTTCGACGGCTACGGCTTCTCGCCGAGTGCCGCCGTGGACGGGGAGCGCCTCGCGCAGGCAGTGCAGGAGGGGGCCTCCGACCTGGAACTCCAGGATTTGGATGAGGACATGCGCATGACCCGGTACGCAACGAACCCCGCGGAGCGCGCAGAATACCTCCAGGCGTGGGAGGCGTCCGGCGTGACCTGCGTCTTTCAAAACGCAGGCGAGGAAGGGTCCGAGCCCCTGCGCCTCCTGAAGCGCCTGGCCCGCTTTACCTACTCCACCGACCTCCTCCGCGAGGTCGTGGCGAAGGCGGTCACCCCGGACGACATCGTCGCCGCCAAAAAGCAGGGACGGCGCTGCCTCTACTTCACCGGGAACGGAGTCCCGTTGACGGGAACGGCCGTCTCCGCACCGGAGGAACTACGCTACATCCGGGTGTTCTTCGAACTCGGCGTGCGGATGATGCACGTCACCTACAACCGCCGCAACCTGCTGGGGGATGGCTGCGCCGAACCGGCGAACGGAGGACTCAGCGACCTGGGACGTGCGGCGGTGGCGGAGTTGAACCGGGTGGGAGTCATCGTGGATGTGGCGCACAGCGGATGGCGCACCAGCCTGGAGTCGGCGAAGGCCTCTACGAAGCCGATGGTGGCCAGCCACACCACCTGCGCGGGACTGAACCACCACATTCGCGCCAAGCCGGACGACGTGATCCGGGCCATCGTGGACGGGGGAGGCCTGGTGGGCATCTGCGCCATCTCCCATTTCCTGGGACGCACCGGCGATCTTGCGGCACTGCTGGACCACGTGGACTACGTCGCAAAGAGATTCGGCGTGGACCACGTGGCCATCGGGACTGACGTGGGCTACCGCTCGCGGAATGATGCCGCAGAAACGAAGAAGGTTCCGGCACGCGCCCGCCGCCGCACCCGCTACGAAGCGCTCTGGCCCGAAGGCGCCCTGCTGCCCGCTGCCGAGCAGGCCCGGCGCTATCCGAAGGCCGGGTCGCTCGCCTGGACCAACTGGCCGCTCTTCACCGTGGGACTGGTGCAGCGAGGCTATTCGGATACCCAGATCGAGAAGATCCTGGCCGGGAACCTGCTCCGGGTTGCACGTGCCAACCTGGCGTGAGGAAAGCGCAGACGAGGAACCGCGAGATGACGATGCTTGCTGATCCGCCGGTGACGCACCTGCCGTCTTCCCGGGACAGACTCCCACGCACTACGCCCGAGGATCTGCTCGAACTCCCGGAAGGGGAGCGCTTCGAATTGGTGGACGGAGTGCTCAAGGCAAACGACATGGGTTTCCTGACCAGCCTCACGACCGGCGAACTGTATCGCCGCCTGTCCGCGTTCGTCAACGAGAATCGGTCCGGGTGGACGCCGCCGTGAGAGTGCGGCTATCAGTGCTTTCCGCACAAGCCGGAGCAGGTACGCAAGCCGGACATGTCATTCATCGCCCGCGGCCGTTTGACCCGTGCCCAGTATCGAGAGGGACACGTGCGCATCCCTCCCGATCTGGCTGTGGAAGTCGTGTCCCCTCACGATCGAGTGAACGAACTCGAAGACACGATTCAGGAGTATCTCACTGCCGGAGTGCGCCTGGTATGGGTCGTGCATCCCACGAACAAGACGGCAACCGTGTATCGGCAAAACCGGACCGCCACCCATCTCGGTCCGGAGGATTCTCTGGACGGGGAGGGCGTCCTGCCGGGTTTCCGCTGCGCGCTGGCGGACCTGTACGCAGAGCCGCCGGAGGACGAGGACGGCGCGTGATCGGGATCACTCCGTACCACGCTACTGCATTTGCTGCTCTCTATCGCCTATTTCCAGGAAGCAGGGGTTTCCATGTCCCGACACGATTTTACTCCCGAGGAATTCGCCGACCGGCGGGCGCGCGCGCACCGAGCCATCGCGGAAGCGGGCCTGGACTGGCTGGTAGCATTCCATCCGGTGTCCATCCACTGGCTCACCGGGTCGGATGCGAAGAGCTATCAGGAATTCCAGTGCCTCTTCATCCCCGCGCGGCCCGGCCCACTCGCGATCATGGCGCGGGACGGGGAGCGCAATGAACTGCGGGACGACGCACTGGTCGAACGGATTTTCCCCTGGGGCGGCGGCAACCCGGACGATCCGGTGGCAATCTTCGGCGACATCGCGGACCGCCTCGGTCTGCGCGGTACTCGCGTCGGCATGGAGGTGCCCGCGTACTACCTCCACCCGCACCACTTCGTGCGCCTGAAAGAACTGCTCGGCGCAGACCTGGTTGCGGAACCCACCGCGCTCATCCACGACCTGAAAATGGTGAAGTCCGCCGCCGAGCTGGCGTACATCCGGCGCGCCGCCGAAATCGGGGACCATGCGATGGAGACATTCACCGCCGCACTGGGGGAGGGGCGCACGGAATTGGCGGTGGCAGGTAAGGTGTATGATGCCCTCCTGAGTGGAGGAAGTGGTCTCGCCGCCAGCCCGATCAATCTGGTCTCCGGCGAGCGCTCCTGCTACAGCCACGGCGCCCCAACCGAGCGCATCCTGCGCTCCGGTGACTACGGCAGCGTCGAATACGGCGCCACCTACAAGCGTTACACCACCACCATCGGCCGCCAGTTCTGTCTCGGACCACCCACCGCCCGTATGCGGGAACTCTACGACCTGGTGCTGCACGCCTCGGACGCCATGATCGCCGAGATCCGGGATGGCGTCCCCGCCGTGGTTCCGCATCAGGCCGCCTGCCGGGTGATCGGCGACGCGGGCCTCGAACGGGCCCGCGTCCACACCTCCGGCTACGGCCTCGCCCCCGGTTTCCCGCCGACCTGGAGCGAACCAATCCACATGTTCGGCGACAGTCACTACGTCCTGAAAGCCGGGATGGTGCTCACGATCGAGCCCCCCGCCTTCCTGGACGACGAGCCCCTCGGCGCCCGTCTGATTGACAACGTGCTGGTCACGACCGACGGATGCGAGCGCCTCTCACGGTTCCCTCGCGACCTGATCCTGGTGTAGCATCAGCGCTCAAGCCGCGCGGGTCGGGAGTCCTGCAACATCAGTTGTGCAGGCACTCCCCGGGCTGATGTTGCGTGGGCGAACACACGCTGTTTTCCTGAGAGTGGTCGAAGATGCTGCTGTCTATGCAGGAGCTATTGTCAGATGTTGTGGATCAGTGCGGGCAAGCGGCGGGTCCTTCCGTCACTGACTATTGCAGCGTCGTCGCTGCCGTGGGTACGACCTTCCCGTGTCTGAATCTCACTGCTTCTCGTACCAACCGAACCAGGTGCGGTGCGTTGACCCTCCTCTGTCGGCACCGGGCGCTGCTCACCAGCATGTACGCCCTGGACAGCACAGCTAACCGCGATCCCACTCCCTTGGGCTTCCGCATCCGCACCTTCGCCGGGCGAAACACGCTCTCGATCACAGCGCTCGTGCGCAGGTACAGCCAGTACTCCGCTTGAATTTTATGAAGGCGACCAGACTCATCCCACTCTTGCGCCAGGCACTGCACCGCCCTCCCGTGCTTGTCGCCAGACTCCGCCGCGAAGTGATCCCGGGTTGCTTCCGCCACTGCCTCGCTCTCGGCGTACATCACTGTGTGTAGGACACACTTGGCCCGCTCCTGCAACCGATCCGGACGCTTGTCCAGCACAATACGCAACTTGTGGACCCAGCACCGCTGCCGCTTCGTTTCCGGATAGACTTTTTCCAATACATTCGATGAACGGTGGGCACGCGCCGGGCGAGTGCGGTAGGATGGGGCTGGCCGCTCGCGGCTGAGCGGCGAGGCGTGAGCCGGACTGAACGATGGCAAGGAAGCACGAGCGGCCCGAAGGCAAGCGGATCCTGACCGATGCGACTGCAAGGTCAGCTTCGTCGGATCTGCCCGCGTTCCTTGCGAGGCCCAAGGAGGCTCCCGTATACTACGGGTTTCCAATCATTGAGGAGAGTTCGACCGACAGGTGGCGCTTCGGAGCGATCAGTGCGTTCACCGACGATCCAGCGGGTTGCACTAGCGGCGACGGTTTCGTGGTGGCGCCCGACGGGTCGCGCGCCGGGATCGTCTGGGAGGTTGGCAACTTCGAGACCCACGAGATCTGTGCTCCCGACACGGACCGATGGGGAGTGTACAGCGTTGCGTTTCCCCGAGCGGTTCGCAGCGTCTCTGATCTGGTCGAGTGCTTCCGAGCGGTCTTGCCAGAGCTCAAGCGTATCCATGGCCGAGTCACACGAACGCCCGGCTAACAACCGCCTGCAGCGGCCGGCGCTGCGCGTCGGCGCTGATGCTGAGCATTAGGCCCTATCCCGAAACAGTCATGGTAAAAGTCGTGATTACTGCAGACTGGAATAACTTGAATCACGAAAGTAGGGGTAATGTACGATGGGACTGGTAGGCGAAGGGAGTAATTAGGAGCAGCTCCCGAACGCGCTATGGGACGTGATGGAGCCGTTGCTCCCGCCTGCGCCCGTGCACCCGCCGCAGCACAGAGGACGGCCTCGGGAGTGCTGGCGGGCAGTGCTGACCCAGATCTTGTCTGTGTTAACTCCGGTTTTGGGTTCAACTGGCCGGAAGGATGCCCGCGCGACAGAGGTTGTAGTGTAGAGTTTTACGTTTGATAGTGCTCCACAACCCCTCCCACGAACGCGACAGGACCCAATCGAGGAATCGTGACCAGAGACTACTGAAGGTGGTCTCGATCCGTTCGTGCACGCTGCTAATGAGGGCGCACTCCCGGGTGTTCTTGGCCGCTGCCGCTGGCGTCACCACGAGGAGACCGTCCTCGGCCAGGGTGGCAAACCGGGCTTCCCCCCGATAGGCGACGTCCGCAAAGGCGATGCCTCCGTTGAGCGCCTCGGCAAGCGCGGGGGCGACCGCGGGATCAGGCCAGTTTCCCGGCGTCGACACGCTGACCAGAATGGCCCCACTCGCGGGGATGCGGACGTGCAGTTTGAAACCAACGAACCAGCCCGTACTCCCCTTGCCGAAAGAGGCACCCTCGTCCCGGAGTAGACGGACGCGACCATGCCGGATCAACTTGCAGACTTGCAGACTTGCAGACGAGGATGGGCTTACTATCGATCAGGAAGTAGGCTTCCCCGCAGGGCGGCGCGCGCGCCAGCCACCTGGAGCAAGTGCCCGGCGACGCCGTATCGGGCGTGTAGTCGGGCGACCCATCAAGGATAGTTGGGCAGGTGGGGAAAGGCGCCGCTGAGGTTCCCCACGGCAAAGGCGTACGCTTGCTTGAGGGTGACCGTGCCCAAGCAGCCCTGGAGGACTCCGAGCGTCAGGACCTTGGCATCCGAGAACTGCGGCCGGGAGTGATTCGACGTGCGCCACTGGGGCACGCGGGGTGGGCCTCCAAGTAGTCGTCCACGAAGACATGGACGCCCGTGACGCATTCTTCGACGCTCGGCATGATGGGTTCCGGATTCTGATAGAGGGACCTGCATCACTGGTGTTGGGCACGCGCCGTTGCCCCACCTTCCCCAACCCAAGACTGGGGTTTACTCATCGCCGTCCACCGTGGAGCCCGCCAGGCCGCTTGACACGCCTCCGGCCCTGGACGATAATGGTACAGTCGTCCTACGCACGGCTGGGCAGAAGTGGGCTGCCTAATGAGTCGTTAGGCGGTTCCACGAGCTCGCCATGATACCACTCCAAAACAATCACCAGCAGCACATCGGCTTTCTCATCCCCGCTGGATTGCCCCCCGATTTCATTTCCAGCGTTGGGCAGTGGGAGGGCGACTGCGTGTTCATGGCGCTCCCGACGAAACCAGAGCTTTTTGACGACCCTGCTTTCCGCGTTCTCGCCGATCACAAGGATGCAGGCGAGCATCGGATCGTGGTGAGCAACGACGGCGCTACACTCTCCGTCATTGCCACTGCTCCCACCGGCGCACAGCTTTTCGTCCGCTTGCCAGCCTGCGCGCTCGGCGAGTGGGGCACGCGCGTCGCGACCACTGATACACAGATGGGATATGCGGTCAGAGTTACCAAACGAAACGCTTAGAGCCTAAACCAAAATCCCGGCGGCGCGGAAGGCGATGACCGCGGCGGCAAACTGGAGTGCCGCAAGATAGTTAGCCGCTTTACGATGCCAGCGGAGAAAGACGTGACGCCACTGATGGAGCCAATGGTGGGTGCGTTCGACCACCCAGCGCCGCGGGCGCTTCTCCGGGTCCCGGGGTTGTGCTTTCGGCGTGGTCCCGCGTTGCGGCAGGTGCGGGGTGAAGCCCTCCTGCACCACGAGGGCTTCCACCGGGGGATAATCGTAGCCTTTGTCGGCACACAGGTGCACCGGCGCCTCCTCCGTGGGCTTGGGGCGGGGCACGGGGATCGCGGCCACCGTCTCTGCCAGCAACTGGACGGGCAGGCGGTTGGCGCCAGCGAGCGCCAACCCCACCGGCACACCCCGTCCATCGGTGAGGACACTCCGTTTTACCCCGCTTTTGCCCCGATCCGTGGGGTTGGGGCCGGTTTTCTCCCCATTGAGCGGCGCTTTCCCAGCGAATCATCCACCACCAACCACTCCCACACGATCCCGGCAGCGGTATCGTAGGTTTGCAGCACCCGGGTCCACAAGCGCTGGAACACGCCCGCAGCAAGCCACTCTTGGTAGTAACGATGGGCCGTACTCCCGGAAGGTCCCGGCAGCATGTCCAGCGCCTTCCACTGCGCCCCGGTGCGCAGCAAATACAAGATTTTGGTCAGCACTTGACGCCGGCACACCCGGGGCCGACCCTCGTGGTGCGGCGGGTACACGGGAGGGGGCGGAAGCAACGGCTCGACTTCCTGCCATCACGCGTCGGGGATCTCTTCCCAGTTACTCCCTTTGCCTACCAAGCCCATCAGTTATCTCCCCTGTTTCAGCGATTCAATCTATTCCACTCGGGGGCGATCACAATTTTCACCATAAATGTTTTAGGATAAGGCCTTATGCTCGTCAAGGTGCAGGGCCTGACTCGTGCGGATGCTGCAATACAACTCGGAGTTCCGGCCGGGACAGTGCGCCGGCGAGTCTCCTACGCCCTACGACAGGTCCGAGCGTGGCTCGAAGAAGATGGGGCTTGAGCGCGCCGGCGCCTCGGAATCTGGCTGTTCGCCGTCCGCGTAGTCTACGGCTTCTTCGCGCCGTACGTGCCGCCGCCCTGTGCCGCACGCACATCGGCGGCCGTGCGGGCGGTGCGCAGGCGCGCGACGAGTTCCGCTTCGTGGTCCAACATCGCGCGGGCATTGCTGAGCACGGTGTCGGCGCGGTTCGCCGGGAATTTCACGGCGCCGTTCTCGTCCATGTGGACCAGTTCACCCGGCGCCACATCCATCCCGGCCACCGACACCGGCACGTTCACCGCCTGCACCGCCATCTCCCCGTGCCCGGCGGTCACCCCACCGAGAAGCATCTGGAACTTCAGCGGGCGGATGGCGTCCACATCGCGCGACGGGCCGTTCGACAGCAAGCCGGCACATCCCACGGCCATCATCGAGTTGACCATGATCTCGCCCGCCAGTCCTGCCTTCCGCATCAATTCCGGCGGCCACTTCTGCTGGATCACGAGAATCGTCGGCTTCGGTGAAGCGTCCAGAGCATCCACCACGTCCATGAAGGTCAGGCGCCCGCTGTAGTTCGGATCGGGGAGCCCGTAGACGCACGTCACGGCATACCCGATCACTGCCCGGTGCTCCGGGTAGATGCACCGCACGGAGGTGTCCGTGTACCAGTTCTCCGTCCAGGGATTGTACAGGCCCATACAGAGCGAATTCTTGGGGTAGGTTGCCACCACATTGGTGATGGTCGGAGTGTCAATCGTACGCAGCTCGGCAAACAGTTCGTCAGTGGGCATGGTCATGGTTGGGTGGGTTCTTGCAAAACGAGGAGTGAGTGAAGGGGAGTGAGGAGCGAGTGTCCGATATCCGTCACTCTTTTCTCACTCCTCTCCACTCACTCCTCCCGAGAGGGATTCCCGGACTACGGGTGGGCTGTGTCCAGCGCCTTCACGATGGCGTCCACATCGAAGACGCAGCCGCCCCAGGTGCCGCCGCCGAGGCGCTGGAGAGCGGCCCAGAGGCGGGTGTCGTCCGGGAGGTCCGGGTCGGGGGCCAGGTCCTCGCGCGGAGCCCGGGCCGCCAGCACCGCTGCGCCTTCCTCGGGGGTAAAGCGCCGATCTCCTTCGCCGACCAGGTCCGCCGACCCTTCCAGGCGGTTCCGATCAATGACAATGCGGATCCGGTCGCCGTCGCGCACCTTGCCGACCGGTCCGCCGGCGAGCGCCTCCGGTCCCACGTGGCCGATGCACGCGCCGGTGGAGACGCCGGAG
>SYMT01000155.1 GCA_005805375.1 Actinomycetota bacterium | reverse complement strand
GGCGACGGGCCGACGCCGGGGCTGCGTCGTCGTACCGGGATACCACTGGAAAGCCTACGACTGGAAGAATTGGCTCTACGCCTGTGCCGTTTGCAATACCGTGTACAAGCGGAACTACTTTCCGCTCGACTGCGCGTCCTGGAGCCCTCCGCCCGATCTCCGGACGACGGTCCCGTTACTTCTGAACCCGTATGACGATGATCCGGTGCGGTTTCTGATGTTCGACACGCTGGGCGCCGTGCAGCCGCGCCAGGACCTCGCTCCCGGAGACGCCCGGCGGGCGCAGGCGACGATCGACACCTGCGGGCTGTTTCGCGACTGGCTGGTGAACCAGCGTCTCCGCGTGGCACAAGATGCCTGGAGCCAGATTGATCTGGCAACGCAGGCCTGGCGCGTTCGGAGTCGGTCGCTTCTGGAACACGCAGTCGAGGCGTTGCAGCGCGCGGGGGCCGACCAGGCGCCGCACGCCGGAGTCGTGCGCAGCCTGGTCGAAGCTCACCTGGTTCCGTGGAAGAACCTGCCCCAGCTTCCGGTCTGCCTGCGGTGGTCGCTCGAAGCGGGGGCGCAGTGAACGGCCGGCGCCCCGTCACCCTCGTCCCGGACGCCTGACTCCGGGACGCATCATCCGCTGGCGCCCGCACGTCTAATCTCCGGGGCGATGGCCGTCCCCCCGCGGGAGTAGGAAGGAGACAGAGATGGGCATCCGCAAGTCCACAGGGCTCATCACCAGCCTGGGGGTATGGCTTCTGACCGGCGGGGTGGCTGCCGCGCAGGTGGGCGGTGGAGGATTGGGCTTCGGGGCGGGCGGCGGATTCGGTGGTGGGGGAATGAACCTCCCCGATCGCGATACCCAGGAGCGCCGCCAATTGCTCAGTCCGGGGGCGAAGGACGAGTGGCCCGTCCAGTTGAAGGCCGGGGAGGTGGTGATCGTCAGCATCAAATCCCAGGCTTTTGATCCGCTGACGCGCGTACTCGCCCCGGAAGGCCGGCAGGTGGCGGAGAATGATGACATCCGCCCCGGTACGCAGGATGCACTGCTCCTGTACCGGGCGCCGCGAGCCGGGCAATACAAGATCCTGGTCACCGGCGCCCGCGAGACCGCCGGCGGTGCCTATACCCTGAGCCTGCGGCGGTTCGTCCCCCACGACGTCACCCTCGGTACGCCGACTACGCTTCCTCCGTCCAACTCCGACGTGCTCTGGTTCCGGGTCCCGCTCGCCGCCCGTCAGACCCTCGCCCTCACGTTCCCGGTCGCCGGCCCTGCCCATGTGACGTGCAACGCCCCCAACGGAGAGCCCATCCCGTTTGGCAACCTGACGCTCTCTGCCGACCGGAATCACCGGACCCTCTTGCGGACTTCCACCGGTGAGGCGGATGACCTACCAGAGACAGGGCAGTCCCCGTTTCGGTGCGTGCTGGCGGATCGGGCTGCCGGCGACTACTACTTCCGCCTCCGGTGGTTCGGGGGATCGCCGACCGTCCGGGCGGTTCCTGCGACTGTGCGTTTGACCCGACCGGATGGTGAGACTGCGTCGCAGGCGCTGGCGGCACATGGATTGGACCTCTGGCGTATCCCGGCCACGCGAGGCATGTTTCTCCACCTGCGTGCCCACTGTGGGGACGCGCCCCTGATGGTACGGCTCGGCTTCCCGTCCGTTCCGGGAGTAGCGGGTGCGAACCGCACGCTGGATGCGGAAGCCCCTCGGCGCTGGTCCGGGTTGGTGGAACTCCCTACGGACCCGAAACGGCCGGGAGACTTCGCCGCCCTCATTCAGCGAACCGGTACCTGCGAGGTGGAGGTCTATCAACTGGCGGGCCGGGCGGTGAATTACACTCTGCGCACCTCCACACAGGTGCCCGAACTTCCGGTAGGCGCCGACATCCCGGGAACGCTGGCGCTCGGTACTTCGCAATACTATGCGCTCACGGGTACCGGCGGCGACCCGGTGCGGCTCGAAGCGGAGTCGGCGCAGTTTGATCCCGAACTGGAACTCTACAACCCAGGCGGGGCTGTCGTCACGGACTCAGATGACGCCGATCATACCAACCGGGGATCCGTGCTGGTCGCCTTGCTCGGCGTTACAGGTCGGTACCTGGTGCGCGTCCACGCCGTGGGGGATGGAGGGAGCGGCGCCTATCGCCTGCGCCGGCTCGCCGTGCCTGAGAAGGTGCTGGTTGTAGGGAGGAGCACGCCCGGTCGGGTGGACAGTTCCGGCGCAGACATCTGGACGGTGAATGGGCGGGCGGGCCAGGAATTGCTCGTGTACCTCCGAACGGAGGAACGCACGGTACGGGCCCGTCTCGTCGGCCCGAAAGGGGAGATCCTCCTCCCCAATTTTGGGAACGCCCGAGGCACGGAAGAGGGGGTGGTGGTCGGCGCAGTCCGCCTGCCGAGCACGGGGCGCTATCGCCTCTGGGTGGAAGCTCAACAGCGACCGGCTCCCTACACGGTACGCCTTTTTGAGGTGGAGTAGCGCCGCCTCCGCTGACTCCAGGCAGGGGGGTGTGGTATTCTCCCATGAGAATCTAAAGGAGGGTGTTTCCGATGGGTGCCCTGGCTCCCCTGCGGCGTCGTTTACTCCACCTGGCCAGCCTTGGGCTGGCCCTGTTCCTCTTCGCCTTCACCGCCCGCCCGGGGGCCACCCAGAGCGGGTCGGGACCGATTTACAACGCCGCGAATGGGCACTACTACGAGTTGGTGCGCTCAGGCTCCAGTATCAACTGGCCCAATGCCAACGCCGGTGCCCAGCTGAGGGCCCACGCAGGCCAGCAGGGGCACCTCGCCACGTTGACCTCGTGGGAAGAGACCCAGTTCGCCCTCACCAAGTTCCACCCCGGCCGTGTGGGCTCCTACTGGCTCGGCGGCCGCCAGCGTCCGGGGAGCACCGAACCCGCCGGCGGGTGGGAGTGGATCACCGGGGAACCCATGACGTACACGAACTGGGAGGCAAGGGAGCCGAACAACTCGGGGGGCAATGAAAACGCCATCAACGTGGTGGGCAGCGTCCGGTGGAACGATGTACGCGAAGACAACTCCCAGCCGGGCTATCTGGTGGAGTTTGAGGGCACTCCGACGGGGCCGGCTCCCATTGCCTTTCAACGGGCCCTGGTGTATGAAGCACCGGCCGCCTTCGACATCACCACGGGGGATCTGGATGGAGATGGCTTCCTCGATCTGGTCAGCCCAACCCGCGCCTCACTCGGGATCCTTTACGGGAAGGGGGATGGCTCCTTCGAGCAGGCAGTGTACATCTCAGTGGGGGATGCCGGGAGCATCTGGGAATGGGCCGAGGCCGGTATCGCCGACGTGAATCGCGACGGCCGCAACGACATTGTCGCCACCCACCCCAGCGCCGACGTCGTGCTGGTCTGCCTGAGCGAAGGCGGTCGAACGTTCGCGCGGGCCATTCGTTATCGGGCCAACGACTATCCCCACGGTTTGGTCATTCGCGACTTCAACAAGGATGGCTGGCCGGATCTCGCCATCAGCAATCACGACAGTAGTCTGTTCACGTACTTACAGAATCGCCGGGACGGCACGTTCACCAACCCGGTGAGCCAGGGGATTCCGGGGTACGGCGGCAAGATCTGCAGCGCCGACTTCAACGGAGACTCGAATCCGGATGTCGCCGCGGTCAGCTTCCTCCCGGGACATGTCTACCTTTTCTTCGGGAACGGCGCCGGTAGTTTTGCCAGTGGGAATAACTACCGCGTGGGAGGCAACGGGAGTCACTCCCACGGGATTACGGTCGGCGATTTCAATGGGGATCGGAAGCCGGACATCGCCGCGGGGAACACGTTCGACGATCGCTTTCAGGTCCTCATCAACCAGGGGGCCGGGACGTTTGATGTCCTTCCGGCCGTTCTGGGGGGTTCCCATCCCCATTATCTGCAGGCGGCAGACATGAACGCCGACGGCAAGACCGACGTGGTGATTCCCAATCGGGGCTCCAGTGAGTTCTCGGTGATGCTCAATGATGGCCAGTACCTCGGCTTCTCGGATCGCTGGGTCTGGGACATCGACGGACAGGACACCCAGAGCCTGGCCATCGGAGACTTCAATCGGGATGGCCGTCCCGATGCGGCCGTGACCGGGTATCAGTCCGGCACCATCAGCGTCTTCCTGAATACCACCGGCAGCAGTGGCGGGGGAGGAACTCCTCCCACCAGGCCGGACAACCTGGCCGTTACTCCCCTGGCTACCGATCGGCTCCGGGTGGACTGGCAGGACCGCAGCAACGATGAGCAGGGCTTCCACCTGGAGCGGTCCGTGGGAACCGGTGCGTTCCAGTTGCTCGCCACGCTGCCGGCCAACAGTGCCACCCACACCGACTCTACCGGCACCCCCAACACGCGCTACCGGTATCGCATCCGAGCCTTCGCCGGTACGTTGCAGTCCGCCTTCACCGACCCCGTCGAGGCGCTCACGTTCGCGGCCGCGCCGGCGGATCTGCAGGTGCTGGGGGTGAGCCAGACCAGCGTGGATCTCCGCTGGCGCGATCCGAATACGCCCACCGTCACCACAGAACTGGAGGGTTCCACGGATGGCGGGTCCACCTTCACCGTCGTGGGTACGGCAAGCCCCTCCACCGACCCGGGGGGCCTCGTCCACCACACGCACACCGGACTGATGGTGGGAAGGACCTACCAGTACCGGGTGCGGGGCCGCAACGCGACAGGGGTCTCTGCGAACAGCGCGACGGTCAACGTCACGTTGCTCCCCGGTACGCCGACCGATCTGCAGGCGGTGAATGCGACCCAGACCACGGCCGAACTGGAGTGGCGGGATACGAACTCGCCTACGGTTTCCACGGAAGTGGAACGTTCGGACGACGGCGGGACGACGTTCGCGCAAGTGGGGGCCCCGGGTCCCACCAGCGACCCGGGGGGCGTGGTACGCTTCACGAATACGGGGTTGCTGCCCGGACGGATGTACCACTACCGCACGCGGGCCCGCAACGCCACGGGCGTCTCCCCCTACACGGCCACGCTTCCGGTCACGACGCTGGTGTCGCCCCCGCCCATCCCGGCCGGGGTGACCGCCACCGTCCTCACTGCGAGCCTGATCGAACTCACGTGGGCCGATGCCGGGGGGAATGAGACCGGCTATGTGATCGAGCGGAAAGCCGGGGGAGCCAAGTGGGGTATGGCCCACCAGGCCGGTCCGGATGTCACCCTGTGGAACGACACGAGCGTCACGCCGGGCACCGAGTACCGTTACCGGGTGCGTTCCCGCAATGCGGGCGGGATGTCCGGGCCGTCGAGTGAAGCGGGGGCGACCATCCCGGTCGGGGGGGTCGTCAGTGTGTCCCCGACCACGCTGAAGTTCGGGACGCTGGCCGCGGGACGAAACAAGGTGCTGACGCTGCGCATCTCCAACCGAGGTCGAGGTCCGCTGGCCGGTCGGGTCGGCGCGGGCGACCCGCCGTTCCGAATTCTCTCGGGCGGCGGGCCGTTCACGCTGGCGCCACGCGCCAGCGTGTCGGTGCGGGTGGAGTACGCCCCGGGTACGGCAGGTACGCACGCCGGGGCGCTCGCCATCACCTGCACGGACCCGGCGCACGCCACCACCACGGTAGCCCTCTCCGGCCGCCGACGGTAAGCGCGACGCGAGACACGGTGGGAGGAGTAGCCCTCCTCCCACCGTGCCTTCCGGGGCGGAAGCAGGGCGCTTGTCGCCTCTCGTCAGAACTCAATCCGAGTGTCCGTCAGCCGGTGGCGCCCCTCGCGCACCAGTTCCGCGTGGAGGATGTCCACCGCATCCAGGATGTGGTGCCCCGCCCCGGGTCTGGCGGCCAGGAACGCTGCCTCCTTGTATTCCAGAGGAAGGATGGTGTTGGCGGCCAGCACGGTGAGGACTGTTCGCCGCCGTCCGATGTCGCGGCCGAACCACTCGGTCAGGATGTCGGTACAGCGGGAAAACTCTTCCGGGATCTCCCGCATCGAAAACTCGGCGTTCTTGCACTGCACCAGGACGAGTGGTCCGGCCCACGATCGACCCAGGATCAGGATCCCGTCCGCGCCGAAGTCCCCACTCCGTGGGTAGACCTGATCGGAGAGGTCGCCCGCATCCCTCCCTACCTGCCGCCGAAACGCTTCCACCGCCCGCCGTGGCCCCGTGCCCCGCTGGCGGGGTGCGCCGACGGCTGCCCCCCAGCCGCCCAGCAGGGTGTGCAGGGCGCGCACGGCGCGGATCTCAAACTGTTGGGCGGCGCTACCCCCCGCAGGATGGCGGGCAGAGCTACCGACCCCTGGGTCGCCGCGACCGACCAGGGCGGAGAGATCGGCGCAGCGCCGGGCGAGGTCGCGCTGCGCCGGGTCCACGACGAGGGCATCCTGCAGTGGGGACGCCCGAAAGGGATACTCCAGCCCGCGATCCTGATACGCGCGGCGCGCCACCGGAAGGAATCGCTGTAGCAGCAGCGTGTGCTCTTCATTTCGTTGCCATTCCCGACCCGGGGCGTCTGGTGTCTCCGACTCGCCTTCCTCCCG
>SYMT01000154.1 GCA_005805375.1 Actinomycetota bacterium | reverse complement strand
TCGTCCGGCTCCCAGGCGAACCAGACGCGACACTCGGCGCTCCACACCCGTCCGCCGGTGTCCGGGCGCACCGGCTGGTACCGGTGGCGCCGCAGGCGATACAGCACCAGCGTGTTCCGCTGCGGGTCCAGCAGCAGGTACTCCGGCACCTTCAGGATCTTGCGGTAGACCTCGAACTTGTGGTCGAGCTGCGGCCCGGTGTTGCCGGGGGACACCACCTCCATCACAAAGAGGATCGGCGGATCCATGAAGGCGACGTCGCTGGTGCAGAACTTCCGGTCCGGGTGCCGCTCGGTGACCATCACATCCGGGCTGATGGTTAAGTCGCGATTCCCGCGCTTCCAATACACCGCAAGCCGTGCGAACACCGCCCGGCCCGGGCAGGTGTCCACCAGCACGGTGCGGCTGTGGTCAATGATGAGTTCGTGGATTTCACCTTCCACAACGGCAAGCTCCGGGCGGCAGGGGTAGTACTCCGGGTTGTCGGGACTCAGCGTGTCGTCAAATACCGCCACGTAGTCGGGATAGAGACGTGCCCCGAGCGCCCACTCCGGGTTGAGTTCGACGACTGGCGGCGGTGTATTGGCCGGGATGCGGCCTCGTGCCCGCGTGGTTCGGGGCGCACGCGCGGACGAAGCAGTAGTGGAACCTACGGGGGGGGCAGTCAGATCCATCACAAACTCCGGGGACGGGAGATGTCGCGGTGATCCTCTCCTGAGCCAGGCACGAGGTGAGCACGCAGACTCCCCTGCCGGGACAATCTTACCGCACCAACGGAGCGTGCGTCCTCGGGATCGGCGAGACCCCGGAGGGGCAATCCGGCCGCCGGCGAGGGGCAGGCCCGTGGCGGGAGAGGAGGGATCGCACGGCGTCCGTCCTCCACCCGCCGTCATGTGGGACGCCTACTTCTTGGGAATACCGAGTTCCTGGAGGCGGGCCGCGAGGTCCTTGCCGTGCGATCCGGGCTTGACCGCCTGGTCAATGTGTCGAATGACGCCCTGGTCGTCAATGATGTAGGTCCACCGGCGAGCGAAACCATTGGCTTCGTTCAACACCCCCCACGCCTTGGCGAAACCCTTCTCGGGGTCGCTGAGGAGCGGGAAGGGGTACTTGCCTTTCTCTGCGAACTGCCGATTCAGCTCGACGGGATCGGTGCTGGCGCCGAAGACCTGGACTTTGAACTGCGAGAGAACACTCATCTCATCCCGGAGAGAGTTGCACTCGGCCGTTCAGCCGCCGGTCAGTGCTTTCGGATACCACGCGATGGCGATGGCGGACTTGCCCTTGAATTGGGCCAGCGTGTATTCCTTGCCGTCGGACGCCGTAAGCCGGAAATCCGGAACCCGATCTCCCACCTTCAAGGCAGTGGTCTCCTGCCCACGTACGGGGCTTAGTGCCAGCGCGGCGAGCAGCGCCGCGAGGCCGAACAGTGACTTTCTCATGCAGTGCCTCCGCGAGAACACCCACATCGGCGACACACGCCGCCGATCCGGGACTAGAATTCCCCTTCAGGGAGACAGTTCCCTTTGGGAACTTCCCCGAACTTCCGAATGGACCCGCTGTGACGTGCTCGGGTTCCCTGGGGGATTCCGGTCATTCCGGCCCGGGAGCCCGCTCGGAACCCGCACGACACGGCAAGCACGCGGAAGCGGGGAGCGACCATATCGGGTGGCCGTGCGTCTAATGGGTGGTCGCCTGCCGGGCGCAGGGCCGGGGGCGAGTTTCCAAACGCGGCAGGGTGGAGCAAAGGACGAAGATCTTGAGGGGAGCAGGTAGGGCCGATCTATTGGCGCCGTCCCAGGGCAAGCGGGCAGCGGAAGTGGGCCTGTCGGAGCCGCAAGTCTGCCGGTGGCTGCTGGTCGGGTTGGGGCTGGGGCTCCTGGGGGCCGTGTGGGCGCTCGGGGGGGCGGCCGTCTGTCCGTCTTGCGGCGACACACCGCGTCTGGCGGGCGGCCTGCCGCTGGGTTGGATCGGTACAGTCTTCTACGCAACGGCGCTGGCCGGCGTGGCGCGTTGGGGGCCCGCGGCCCCTGTACGCCTCGCAGTGTTCGGCGCCGCCGGCGTCCATCTCTCGTTGATCGTCACGCTGTGGACGAGCCGGGCATTCTGCCCGTCCTGCCTGGTCTCCGCTGCCGGCGCCTTCCTGGCGATGGCGGTGGCATGGCTCCGCGGGGAACGCCTCATTGTTGCGGGCGCGGTCGTCTTCCTGCTGGCAGCGGGCGGAACAACTTTCGCTGTGGGGCGGGCGGCGGCCGAGGCGCAGTTCATTGCACTGCGCGAGGCGCGACGGGCAATGGATCAGGTGCTGGCCGAACCGGAACCGGCGCCGGGGACAGCGCGGGTTGTACTGTTCACCCGGGCAGGGTGTCCCGCGTGCCGGCACCTCAAAGAACAAGTGCTTGCGCCCCTGGTTCGGGAAGCGGCGGGGAAGATCCAGGTAGAGGAGAGACCGGCGTGGGACGGCGTCTGGTCCCCAACAATGGCGGTGCGTGGCTGGGAACGGTTTCTGTTTCTCGGCGTGCCGCCCGTCGAAGACCTGCGACGGGCACTCCAACTCGGCCGGGGCAAGCAAGGACCGATGCCGCAGCGGGGTCTGCATTACCCGCGTCCGAAACCACGTTCGCAGCGCCGCCCCCTTGCGTCCCCGGCGCGCAACCCTGCTGCGGGTCCCTGAGGGCGCAACCCGTGAGCGCACCGCCCGGCTCGCGGGTTGTCAGCCCCTGCGGTGATGCCTACTCGGAGGCAGCCTCAGCGGCACGTTTCCCTTGCGCGATCAACTCGCGGACCCGCGCACCGCCTTTGCGGCCGATTTCCGCGAAGAACTCCGGGCCCCGCTCATTGAAGACAGCCATGCCGCCCCGCCGGCCGATCTCACTGTAGAAAGCGGCGCCGTAGCGTTCCTTTGTGGCGCGCCCGCCCTTCTTGCCGAGTTCGCTATAGCCCGCCGACCCCAGCAACTGCCTTCGCTGGTCACCACCGCGCCGACCGGCCTCGCGCACCGTCATCTCGCCGCCCTCCGCCACCGCCGCCGTGCCGGCCTGCCGGAGCGTCGGCTCCTCGGCCTCCAGGAGGGGCGTCTCGGTCGGCCCGAACTCAGCCATCTCGCCTGTCTCTCGCTGCATCGTGTTCTCTTCCCCGGGAATTCGGCCCCACGAACTCCGGGGCTCGTGTCCCCGGTCTGGGTCCTGCCTGCTGAAGCGCGAACGAGAAGAACAGCGTGTGGTTCACAATTCTTCCTACCAGCATTAGACGGGGGACTACGGAGAGGAGTTCCGGCACTGCCGGAGAAATGAGTCGGAACGTTGCCTGGGCTACATAGTGAATCGGCTTCAGGAAGACGCTCGACGCGGCCGAATAGTGACATCAGGCCGAATTGTGGGCGGGGAGGCACTTCCCTCCTCGCGTCAGGTTGGGAATCGCAATCAACCTGCTGCCGGATTGCTGGAGGAAACCGGGCAACTCTTCGGTCTCAGTGAGTCTGGAACCTCAAATGAAACTGCGCCCGACTCGATGGCAATCTGTCCTTTGCGTCGTCGGCGTCCTGCTGGTCGGCTTGCTTCGCGGTGACGCGGCGCGGGCGCAGGGGGCGGCGACGCCTCCCTCCCCGCCGCTCCAACCCGGCGCGGTCGTGCGGCGCATAGTCATGAGAGACGCCATGATGGCTGAGTTGTTCAGGGCAAAATTGGAGCAGATGAAGGCCAGCGGGCTATTCCGCGATTCCATTCCCGGCATTGATCCTAAGAAACCGGTCCAGATCGATATTTCGTTCTTGACCAGCGGCAACTATCTGTTGATGATCGGCAGTGCCGCGTGGGTGGATGCTAACCTGGAGAGCGTTCGCCTGATGGGCTACTTGTTCGAACGGCCGCGCGCTCACCTCCAGCTCAGCCTGCGGGTGGTGCAGCTCACCGGGCCGGCGAACAACGCGGTCATCCAGCTTACCGATACGGTTCGCGCGTTGGTGGACACCCAGAAGGACGAAATCGTCCGGACCTTCGCCGAACTCGAAGCCTATCTTCTCGAACGGCTTGAGCGCCGCCAGGGTGAGGACCGGAAGGTCTTCACTGCGGCTCAGCAACTGATGCCGGCCCTCGGCAGCGGGCTTCGCCCCTCGACGGTCCCCGAGATCCTCGTTCTGTTGATGCTGGATCGTGCGTCGCCTGCCCTGAGCGTCCCTGCGGCAGGAGCCGCCGATGCGGCGGGCGGGGCGGCAGGTGAGAAGCCCGCCGCCGACATGAACGAGGAGGAAGCCACCCGCGCGCTCCTCGACCTGCCGCGGCGACTCCAACAGGCGGCCCAGGATCCCAGCACGGATGAAGCCCGGCTGCTCGAGAGCCTGAAGCCCGAACTCGCTGCGTGGAAACGTGCGGTCACCGCCGCGCGTGATTGGTGTCTGCACTACGCGGATCAACTGGACAAGGCCAAAGACAACGGGGCGGTCTCAGTATTGAGCGGTGCGCTCGAACAGCCGCAGTCGCCCCTGCCGGGGTGGCTTTCGCGCCGCCTGCGTCGCTCCATGGAGCTCACCGGGCGTCTGTACCCAAACCTTCTGCGCCGCTATACCGAAGATTCGCTGCGGGAAATGAGCCGGCGCTTCGCCCAGGCACTCGAGCGGGAGGCGAAGCTGGAACAGGCCCTCGCCCAACCGGAAGACCCCGCCCGTCCCGCGAAGACCGACCCGAAGAAGCCGGATGCCAAGGCAGTTCCGGTTCCCGCGGCTTCCCCATTTCGCCTGAGTCAAAATCTGCTGGCGCTAAAGTCCCTCGCTGAGGAACTCGTTCCTGCTCCGCTCGCCCTCTTCGAAGCGGTCGCCGCCGCGGCGGACAATGCCGCTCCGACTGCCGCGCAACTCGTGGACATGATGGGGCAATATGCACGAGAGCGCCGTGTTCTGGAAGCGCGACTGACAGCGGATCAGCCGATGGGGAAGGACCAGATCAACTTCGCGCGCCTCCAAACCCTGGAGGTCAGCCTCAATCTCTGGCTCCGGCGCGTGAGTGAAGCGATGGCGCGTGCCCTGGACACGCAGTTTTACCGTCGCTACGCCAACGAACTCCGGATCCTGGCCAACAAGGAATTGGGGAAAGGCTCGAGTCGAGATCTGCTGTCGCGCACCACCCTGGATGACGTGCCGGACGTCACCCGAGATGTGCTGCTGGCGGACAGCGGCGTGAACCTGTTCGTATCGAACAGCGTGTCCCTCCAGTTCTCGCCGGAGACCTCGAACACTGTTTCCGCCCAGGTGCAGGCCGCACTCCCTTCCAAGACCCCCCTTCTCGAACGCATCCAGCAAGCGCAGACCGCGATGAACGCGATGAACGCGCTGACCAAGCAATTCGGGATTGACGGCGAGTCCATCGTGAAGGCGATTCTCTCGGGCGGACAGGCGGTACCGGTACAGGCCGGTGTCACACTCACGGCCAATCCCACCATCGGCGTAGACGCCAGCACGATCACCCTCACCCTGAGCGCCAACCAGACGCTGCAACCCGGCAGCGATCGCGTCGCCGACCGCGTGACCAACCACTCCATCAACAATGCCACGATCACCGCGCTCTCCTACGAGCCGATGGTTCTCTCCACACTCGCCAGCAACGTCAGCTACTACGAGCGCACCGGGGGCATCCCGATCTTGCGGCGTACCCCGATCCTGAAGGAGTTGTTCAAGGATCTGCCCCTCGGGCCGCTGCAGGAGAAAAAGCGAGAGCGTGGGCTGTATCAGAGCAGTGTGCTCATCCTGGAGCCGGTCGTCATTCCGACGATTGAAGACATGGTGCGCTTCCATCAGGGATGGCAAGAATCCGGCGTGGGCCCCGGCGTAAAGGTACTGGGCGTAAAAGAATGAGCGCAGGCCCGAACTGCCCGTCGCTTTGCCCGTCATAAGAGACAGAGACGAGCGATCCCCCGGAACCGGCAACGAAGCCGGCCCCGGGCCCTGTGAAGAAGGAACATCCGATGAATTTCCGGCGAGTACCCCAGTGGGCAGGCCTCAGTGTCGGCGCCGCCGCCCTCGCGGGCGCCACCCTGGCGTTGAGCGTGCAGACGATGGCCCAGTCCGGCAGCGCGGCCGATCGCACCGGCAGTAGCGGTGTGCAGATTGCGCAGGGCGGCCAGCCGCGGCAGCCCGGCGCCCCGGGGCGACCCTTCGGGCAGGGCGGACAGGGCGGCTTCCCCGGCCAACCCGGCGGCTTTCAGGGCGGTTTCCCGGGGGGTCCCGGCGGTCCGGGTTTCGGTGGTCCCGGCGGCCCGATGGGTGGCGGCGCCCAGTTGACGGCAACTGGTGATTCCGTCTATGTGCTGCGCGGCAACACGCTCTTCGCTTTCGACGCGAAGTCACTCAACATGCGCGCCAAAGCCGACCTTCCTCGCCCCGAGTTCGGTCCCGGCGGCGGCCCTGGCCCCGGCCCCCGCCCGCAGGGCGAGAACGAGTAGCACGGCCCGAGGGAGCGCGCCCATCGCGGCGCAAACTCGTTCCGTTGGAGCGGACCGGTACCGGTCCGCTCCAACGGAACGAGTTTGCGCCGCGATGGGCGCGCTCCCTCGGGCCGTGCTACTCGTTCTCGCCCTGCGGGCGGGGGCCGGGGCCAGGGCCGCCGCCGGGACCGAACTCGGGGCGAGGAAGGTCGGCTTTGGCGCGCATGTTGAGTGACTTCGCGTCGAAAGCGAAGAGCGTGTTGCCGCGCAGCACATAGACGGAATCACCAGTTGCCGTCAACTGGGCGCCGCCACCCATCGGGCCGCCGGGACCACCGAAACCCGGACCGCCGGGACCCCCCGGGAAACCGCCCTGAAAGCCGCCGGGTTGGCCGGGGAAGCCGCCCTGTCCGCCCTGCCCGAAGGGTCGCCCCGGGGCGCCGGGCTGCCGCGGCTGGCCGCCCTGCGCAATCTGCACACCGCTACTGCCGGTGCGATCGGCCGCGCTGCCGGACTGGGCCATCGTCTGCACGCTCAACGCCAGGGTGGCGCCCGCGAGGGCGGCGGCGCCGACACTGAGGCCTGCCCACTGGGGTACTCGCCGGAAATTCATCGGATGTTCCTTCTTCACAGGGCCCGGGGCCGGCTTCGTTGCCGGTTCCGGGGGATCGCTCGTCTCTGTCTCTTATGACGGGCAAAGCGACGGGCAGTTCGGGCCTGCGCTCATTCTTTTACGCCCAGTACCTTTACGCCGGGGCCCACGCCGGATTCTTGCCATCCCTGATGGAAGCGCACCATGTCTTCAATCGTCGGAATGACGACCGGCTCCAGGATGAGCACACTGCTCTGATACAGCCCACGCTCTCGCTTTTTCTCCTGCAGCGGCCCGAGGGGCAGATCCTTGAACAACTCCTTCAGGATCGGGGTACGCCGCAAGATCGGGATGCCCCCGGTGCGCTCGTAGTAGCTGACGTTGCTGGCGAGTGTGGAGAGAACCATCGGCTCGTAGGAGAGCGCGGTGATCGTGGCATTGTTGATGGAGTGGTTGGTCACGCGGTCGGCGACGCGATCGCTGCCGGGTTGCAGCGTCTGGTTGGCGCTCAGGGTGAGGGTGATCGTGCTGGCGTCTACGCCGATGGTGGGATTGGCCGTGAGTGTGACACCGGCCTGTACCGGTACCGCCTGTCCGCCCGAGAGAATCGCCTTCACGATGGACTCGCCGTCAATCCCGAATTGCTTGGTCAGCGCGTTCATCGCGTTCATCGCGGTCTGCGCTTGCTGGATGCGTTCGAGAAGGGGGGTCTTGGAAGGGAGTGCGGCCTGCACCTGGGCGGAAACAGTGTTCGAGGTCTCCGGCGAGAACTGGAGGGACACGCTGTTCGATACGAACAGGTTCACGCCGCTGTCCGCCAGCAGCACATCTCGGGTGACGTCCGGCACGTCATCCAGGGTGGTGCGCGACAGCAGATCTCGACTCGAGCCTTTCCCCAATTCCTTGTTGGCCAGGATCCGGAGTTCGTTGGCGTAGCGACGGTAAAACTGCGTGTCCAGGGCACGCGCCATCGCTTCACTCACGCGCCGGAGCCAGAGATTGAGGCTGACCTCCAGGGTTTGGAGGCGCGCGAAGTTGATCTGGTCCTTCCCCATCGGCTGATCCGCTGTCAGTCGCGCTTCCAGAACACGGCGCTCTCGTGCATATTGCCCCATCATGTCCACGAGTTGCGCGGCAGTCGGAGCGGCATTGTCCGCCGCGGCGGCGACCGCTTCGAAGAGGGCGAGCGGAGCAGGAACGAGTTCCTCAGCGAGGGACTTTAGCGCCAGCAGATTTTGACTCAGGCGAAATGGGGAAGCCGCGGGAACCGGAACTGCCTTGGCATCCGGCTTCTTCGGGTCGGTCTTCGCGGGACGGGCGGGGTCTTCCGGTTGGGCGAGGGCCTGTTCCAGCTTCGCCTCCCGCTCGAGTGCCTGGGCGAAGCGCCGGCTCATTTCCCGCAGCGAATCTTCGGTATAGCGGCGCAGAAGGTTTGGGTACAGACGCCCGGTGAGCTCCATGGAGCGACGCAGGCGGCGCGAAAGCCACCCCGGCAGGGGCGACTGCGGCTGTTCGAGCGCACCGCTCAATACTGAGACCGCCCCGTTGTCTTTGGCCTTGTCCAGTTGATCCGCGTAGTGCAGACACCAATCACGCGCGGCGGTGACCGCACGTTTCCACGCAGCGAGTTCGGGCTTCAGGCTCTCGAGCAGCCGGGCTTCATCCGTGCTGGGATCCTGGGCCGCCTGTTGGAGTCGCCGCGGCAGGTCGAGGAGCGCGCGGGTGGCTTCCTCCTCGTTCATGTCGGCGGCGGGCTTCTCACCTGCCGCCCCGCCCGCCGCATCGGCGGCTCCTGCCGCAGGGACGCTCAGGGCAGGCGACGCACGATCCAGCATCAACAGAACGAGGATCTCGGGGACCGTCGAGGGGCGAAGCCCGCTGCCGAGGGCCGGCATCAGTTGCTGAGCCGCAGTGAAGACCTTCCGGTCCTCACCCTGGCGGCGCTCAAGCCGTTCGAGAAGATAGGCTTCGAGTTCGGCGAAGGTCCGGACGATTTCGTCCTTCTGGGTGTCCACCAACGCGCGAACCGTATCGGTAAGCTGGATGACCGCGTTGTTCGCCGGCCCGGTGAGCTGCACCACCCGCAGGCTGAGCTGGAGGTGAGCGCGCGGCCGTTCGAACAAGTAGCCCATCAGGCGAACGCTCTCCAGGTTAGCATCCACCCACGCGGCACTGCCGATCATCAACAGATAGTTGCCGCTGGTCAAGAACGAAATATCGATCTGGACCGGTTTCTTAGGATCAATGCCGGGAATGGAATCGCGGAATAGCCCGCTGGCCTTCATCTGCTCCAATTTTGCCCTGAACAACTCAGCCATCATGGCGTCTCTCATGACTATGCGCCGCACGACCGCGCCGGGTTGGAGCGGCGGGGAGGGAGGCGTCGCCGCCCCCTGCGCCCGCGCCGCGTCACCGCGAAGCAAGCCGACCAGCAGGACGCCGACGACGCAAAGGACAGATTGCCATCGAGTCGGGCGCAGTTTCATTTGAGGTTCCAGACTCACTGAGACCGAAGAGTTGCCCGGTTTCCTCCAGCAATCCGGCAGCAGGTTGATTGCGATTCCCAACCTGACGCGAGGAGGGAAGTGCCTCCCCGCCCACAATTCGGCCTGATGTCACTATTCGGCCGCGTCGAGCGTCTTCCTGAAGCCGATTCACTATGTAGCCCAGGCAACGTTCCGACTCATTTCTCCGGCAGTGCCGGAACTCCTCTCCGTAGTCCCCCGTCTAATGCTGGTAGGAAGAATTGTGAACCACACGCTGTTCTTCTCGTTCGCGCTTCAGCAGGCAGGACCCAGACCGGGGACACGAGCCCCGGAGTTCGTGGGGCCGAATTCCCGGGGAAGAGAACACGATGCAGCGAGAGACAGGCGAGATGGCTGAGTTCGGGCCGACCGAGACGCCCCTCCTGGAGGCCGAGGAGCCGACGCTCCGGCAGGCCGGCACGGCGGCGGTGGCGGAGGGCGGCGAGATGACGGTGCGCGAGGCCGGTCGGCGCGGTGGTGACCAGCGAAGGCAGTTGCTGGGGTCGGCGGGCTATAGCGAACTCGGCAAGAAGGGCGGGCGCGCCACAAAGGAACGCTACGGCGCCGCTTTCTACAGTGAGATCGGCCGGCGGGGCGGCATGGCTGTCTTCAATGAGCGGGGCCCGGAGTTCTTCGCGGAAATCGGCCGCAAAGGCGGTGCGCGGGTCCGCGAGTTGATCGCGCAAGGGAAACGTGCCGCTGAGGCTGCCTCCGAGTAGGCATCACCGCAGGGGCTGACAACCCGCGAGCCGGGCGGTGCGCTCACGGGTTGCGCCCTCAGGGACCCGCAGCAGGGTTGCGCGCCGGGGACGCAAGGGGGCGGCGCTGCGAACGTGGTTTCGGACGCGGGTAATGCAGACCCCGCTGCGGCATCGGTCCTTGCTTGCCCCGGCCGAGTTGGAGTGCCCGTCGCAGGTCTTCGACGGGCGGCACGCCGAGAAACAGAAACCGTTCCCAGCCACGCACCGCCATTGTTGGGGACCAGACGCCGTCCCACGCCGGTCTCTCCTCTACCTGGATCTTCCCCGCCGCTTCCCGAACCAGGGGCGCAAGCACTTGTTCTTTGAGGTGCCGGCACGCGGGACACCCTGCCCGGGTGAACAGTACAACCCGCGCTGTCCCCGGCGCCGGTTCCGGTTCGGCCAGCACCTGATCCATTGCCCGTCGCGCCTCGCGCAGTGCAATGAACTGCGCCTCGGCCGCCGCCCGCCCCACAGCGAAAGTTGTTCCGCCCGCTGCCAGCAGGAAGACGACCGCGCCCGCAACAATGAGGCGTTCCCCGCGGAGCCATGCCACCGCCATCGCCAGGAAGGCGCCGGCAGCGGAGACCAGGCAGGACGGGCAGAATGCCCGGCTCGTCCACAGCGTGACGATCAACGAGAGATGGACGCCGGCGGCGCCGAACACTGCGAGGCGTACAGGGGCCGCGGGCCCCCAACGCGCCACGCCGGCCAGCGCCGTTGCGTAGAAGACTGTACCGATCCAACCCAGCGGCAGGCCGCCCGCCAGACGCGGTGTGTCGCCGCAAGACGGACAGACGGCCGCCCCCCCGAGCGCCCACACGGCCCCCAGGAGCCCCAGCCCCAACCCGACCAGCAGCCACCGGCAGACTTGCGGCTCCGACAGGCCCACTTCCGCTGCCCGCTTGCCCTGGGACGGCGCCAATAGATCGGCCCTACCTGCTCCCCTCAAGATCTTCGTCCTTTGCTCCACCCTGCCGCGTTTGGAAACTCGCCCCCGGCCCTGCGCCCGGCAGGCGACCACCCATTAGACGCACGGCCACCCGATATGGTCGCTCCCCGCTTCCGCGTGCTTGCCGTGTCGTGCGGGTTCCGAGCGGGCTCCCGGGCCGGAATGACCGGAATCCCCCAGGGAACCCGAGCACGTCACAGCGGGTCCATTCGGAAGTTCGGGGAAGTTCCCAAAGGGAACTGTCTCCCTGAAGGGGAATTCTAGTCCCGGATCGGCGGCGTGTGTCGCCGATGTGGGTGTTCTCGCGGAGGCACTGCATGAGAAAGTCACTGTTCGGCCTCGCGGCGCTGCTCGCCGCGCTGGCACTAAGCCCCGTACGTGGGCAGGAGACCACTGCCTTGAAGGTGGGAGATCGGGTTCCGGATTTCCGGCTTACGGCGTCCGACGGCAAGGAATACACGCTGGCCCAATTCAAGGGCAAGTCCGCCATCGCCATCGCGTGGTATCCGAAAGCACTGACCGGCGGCTGAACGGCCGAGTGCAACTCTCTCCGGGATGAGATGAGTGTTCTCTCGCAGTTCAAAGTCCAGGTCTTCGGCGCCAGCACCGATCCCGTCGAGCTGAATCGGCAGTTCGCAGAGAAAGGCAAGTACCCCTTCCCGCTCCTCAGCGACCCCGAGAAGGGTTTCGCCAAGGCGTGGGGGGTGTTGAACGAAGCCAATGGTTTCGCTCGCCGGTGGACCTACATCATTGACGACCAGGGCGTCATTCGACACATTGACCAGGCGGTCAAGCCCGGATCGCACGGCAAGGACCTCGCGGCCCGCCTCCAGGAACTCGGTATTCCCAAGAAGTAGGCGTCCCACATGACGGCGGGTGGAGGACGGACGCCGTGCGATCCCTCCTCTCCCGCCACGGGCCTGCCCCTCGCCGGCGGCCGGATTGCCCCTCCGGGGTCTCGCCGATCCCGAGGACGCACGCTCCGTTGGTGCGGTAAGATTGTCCCGGCAGGGGAGTCTGCGTGCTCACCTCGTGCCTGGCTCAGGAGAGGATCACCGCGACATCTCCCGTCCCCGGAGTTTGTGATGGATCTGACTGCCCCCCCCGTAGGTTCCACTACTGCTTCGTCCGCGCGTGCGCCCCGAACCACGCGGGCACGAGGCCGCATCCCGGCCAATACACCGCCGCCAGTCGTCGAACTCAACCCGGAGTGGGCGCTCGGGGCACGTCTCTATCCCGACTACGTGGCGGTATTTGACGACACGCTGAGTCCCGACAACCCGGAGTACTACCCCTGCCGCCCGGAGCTTGCCGTTGTGGAAGGTGAAATCCACGAACTCATCATTGACCACAGCCGCACCGTGCTGGTGGACACCTGCCCGGGCCGGGCGGTGTTCGCACGGCTTGCGGTGTATTGGAAGCGCGGGAATCGCGACTTAACCATCAGCCCGGATGTGATGGTCACCGAGCGGCACCCGGACCGGAAGTTCTGCACCAGCGACGTCGCCTTCATGGATCCGCCGATCCTCTTTGTGATGGAGGTGGTGTCCCCCGGCAACACCGGGCCGCAGCTCGACCACAAGTTCGAGGTCTACCGCAAGATCCTGAAGGTGCCGGAGTACCTGCTGCTGGACCCGCAGCGGAACACGCTGGTGCTGTATCGCCTGCGGCGCCACCGGTACCAGCCGGTGCGCCCGGACACCGGCGGACGGGTGTGGAGCGCCGAGTGTCGCGTCTGGTTCGCCTGGGAGCCGGACGA
>SYMT01000153.1 GCA_005805375.1 Actinomycetota bacterium | reverse complement strand
GGACGGGGCAGACGCCATCCTCGCGGTGCGGACGGCGGTGCTGGGCCACGAGGAGGCACAGTTGGCTTGGGCGGCTCGGGCGGCCTAATTCACTTCTAAGAACAGCATGATTCCTTACCCACAATTCCGAGTCACACCCTCACGAAGCCGTTGAGGCGCACCTTGCCGCCGCACGTGGCGCAGAGATGAACGTGCCCGAGCGCAGCTTCGGGCGCTTCGGACCAACGCCGGCAGTGCGGGCAACCGAATGAGACCGTTTCGGCGTTTCGTGCGCGCCAGAATTGCCACGCGGGACTCGGCTGCTGCCATGCAGTGACTACAGGCAATCCCGCGGCGAGTTCATTCAGTGCTGCACGTTCCATCGGTCGGCTCCCAAGAGTGGTCCCGCGGCCCTGCCGGCCGCCGCTCTATCTTCGCACAGGAAGCTTTCGCCGAAAATGAACTCGGTGACAGTGACGGTGTGGACGGGGCGGCATCCGGCTTGTGGGTGCTGTCACTGGCGGGGTGGTCGCGGTGCACGCGGAACGTGTCGTCGAGTTCACAGGCGCTGATAGACCTCGCGGCCGGCGCGGAACAATTCCCGGACCGACTCGCGTTGCGTGTCGGTGGCATAGCGGAACCGGTGGCCGACCCACTGGTCCAGCGTGTCGTCAATGCGTGCAACGAAGAACGCCGCATCGCGGCTGCGGTACGGGTTGGGGATGCCCGTGCGGACATAGGTGGGGCTGGTATGGGCGAACAGTTCCTGGAGGTAGCTGTCCCGGGTGCGGCTGTAACAGCGGGCGGCGAGCCACCCGTCCGTCTCAATGGGGAGATGACTGCGGAACGTACCTCTCACTCGTCCGTCCGGAAACTCCCATGTCCGAGCCACGTCTCCGTTGCACACCAGTTGGAGCCGATGGATGGGCGCGCATCCGTCCAGGTGAACCTCGACTTCCGCCTCTTCACCGCCGCGCGGGTGCAGGGTAGCGCCGGACGGCTCTCCGTTGACGCGCAGGAGCAGTGAGGGGCCGTTCGTGATGAACGTGCGGCCCGCCTTCAGTCCATCAATCCAGGCGTCATAGGAAAACCCGTTCTCGGTTTGCACATAGACCCGGTTGTTGGAGCAGACGAACCAGTCGGAACCCGTGCTGGCCGGGAGCGGTATGTCGCAGTTGAGGAGCCGGTACCAGATCTCGTACTCCGGGTCCATCCAGAAGGGATCGAAGAGGTTGAACCCGTCGAGTTTGCCGAGCGCCGCCGCCACCGGCGCCTCCATCCCCTGCCCGTTGTGGCACCAGAGCACGATGCCGCCCTGATCTCGCGCGGCATCGCAGGCGAAGCAGAGGGGTGGGTAGTCCGGGTCCAGGTTGTTGACAAGCATGCCGCGCGACACCGGCTCGATGAGATTCCGGATGCGCAGGAACATCACGTGACCGTAGCCGAACGCCCCGGAGTGCTGGTTGTGACGATTCTCCTCGCCGATATCTACTACGTGGTGAGCTGTGGAAAACTCGTTCAGCACCCCGATCGGGAAATGGTTGCTGGCATAATCTAGCTCCCAACGGCGGAGCACACTGACCACAGTGACCGAGAAGTCATGCACCGGCCCCTCCAACTGCAGCCGCCGGTCTCGCTCGGTTTCCTTCTCGTCGTAGTGGATGTGCGTATTGCCCGGGTACCACCCTCGGTCCGGCAGGTGGGTCCAACGCTCGAGGGAAAGGTCCAACTCCACCGAGTCGAGCTTGCCCACGGACACGGTGCGTTCGAGCGGCACGTACTCGGTGCCCCGCTCGACGCGGACCAGGACTCCCCCCACCGGCACGGCGACGTCAAAGGTTCCGTCGCAGTAGAAAAAGGGGTGTCCCGGCCCGACCTTGAGCACCGCGCCGGGCGGATGCACAAACCGGCCCGCCGATGTGAGAACCTGCACGCGTGCCGGGACCACCGCCCCCGTGGCGCCATCACGAATCTGCCCGACAATTCTTGCCATCTGCGATCCCCCTCTCGTGACCGGCCGTTATCTGAACAGCAGGCGGCCGAGGCATCCGAGCCTCTCATAGCGGGACTCACACGCAGTCAGGTAGCCGAGCTGGATTCGCTGCTCAAGTTCGTGACCGGCGCCCAGTGCCTGAGCGCGACGAAACAGGCCCTCCGACTGATCCCGCAACCGCTTGAGTTCGTCGCAGTTCCTGGTGGCCTCTATGCGGGCGTAGACAGCGGGATCTCCCAGCACGACCTTCTTCTCGGCACACCCGGACACGGACAGCAGCAGGCTGCCCGCACAGAAAATGCAGAACCGACGCATGATGTTGCTCCTCTCCCATCTCCTCGTTGAAACGGGAAGGCGAACCGGTTGGTTGCGGCGTGCGAGGTCTCCTCCCAGGGGCGATGCACGCGCTACAACCGGATCTCCTCTCCTCTGGACGCGCTCTCCAACACAGCTTCGAGCATCCGCTGCACGGACAGCCCGTGGTGCAGCGGCGACTGACAGGCGATGCCATCCAGGATGCAGGCGACGAAGTGCGCGATCACGATTTCGCAGCCATCTCCCTTCGGCTCCGCGACGGTAATGTCGGCCGGTCGCCCCGCCAGGGTCCGGTACAGGGTCAGCGGTTTGAGGCGGGCGCCGCCCGCTGTCCCGAACAATTCCAACTGCACCTCTTCCGGCTGGTGCGAGGCCCAGTGGCTCTCTACCTGGATCGCCGAGCCATTCGCAAAGCGCACCAGCCCGCAGCCGTCGTCGTCCGCCGCGTACTGGGACGAATAGCTCTCCGGCACCGGGTTGAAACCGGAGTAACCCTCGCCTCGGGGCCCGAACCGGGCTCCGGCGATCCCCAATGCGGAGACCGGCTCCGGGCAACCGGCCAGCCACCAGGCGCAATCCAGCACGTGTACGCCCATGTCCCGGAACGCCCCGCCGCCCGCGCGGATGAAGTGCGCGCCCCAGTTGGGGATGCCGCTCCGCCGCACACTGCGGGCGCGGGCGTAGTAGATCTCCCCCAACTCGCCGCCCCGAGTCTGACCGCCGAGGTACTGCACCGCGGGGCTGTAGCGCATCGTCAGCGACATCATGTTGACGCATCCCGAACTCTCCGCTGCGGCCACGAGTTCGCGCGCGGCGGTCTCACTGTCGGACAGGGGCTTGGTGCAGAGCACGTGCTTGCCGGCGCGCAAAGCAGCGAGTGCGACCGGAACGTGAAGCTGGTTCGGCGTTCCCACAAAGACCGCGTCTACATCCGCATCGGCGAAGAGTTCGTCGGTGCCGGTATAGCACCGGGGAGATCCGCCCAACTCTGCCGCGACCGCTGCCATGCGCGCCGGATCCAGGTCACACAGGGCCGTCAGTTCGGCGCGCGGCTCCCTGGCCACCGCTCTTGCGTGGGAACGGCCAATTCCCATGCCGATGATGCCGAAACGCACTTTGTTCATCGTTTTGAGTTTTGCGCGGGAAGAGAGTCAGGCCTGCAGTGCGGAAGGCGCAGTGCCCCTTCCCATCGTATGTATCGTATGTGGAGTTTCAAGTTGGGCCGGATTCCGTGTTCGTCAGGGCGCATGGCAAGCAGTGGTGGGTGTCTTTCGCCTCCCAGCGGAGTCTTTAGCAAGGGGTTTGGGGTGCGCCTGCCGAATTCCTCCTGTTGAGGAGGGCCCCAGGCTTGGAGGCAGACACAACGTTAGCTGTGGTGCGGGACGCGATGGAGGACCTGAAGGCTCTCGACATCGTGGAACTCTCGGTGAGTGAGAAGACGCACCTGACCGACTACTTCATTCTTTGCTCCGGTACGTCCAGCATTCACATCCGCGCCATCGCGGATCGGATTTTGGAGCGGATGAAGGAGCACGGAGTGAACGGCATCCGGCGCGAAGGATACCAGGAAGCTCGGTGGATTCTCATGGACTTCGGAGATGTGGTAGCACATGTCTTTGATCCGGACGACCGGAAGTTCTACGCGCTGGAAGAATTCTGGGAGCGAGAGAGACCACTGCTGCCCCAGTAGCAGCACTGCGAGGGAGCGGGATGGACCCGATCGGCGGCGAGAAGGATGCGCGGGCGGAACAGTTCCTGCGCGAGGCCCACATTCAACGGATGCGCGGGCGGTGGGGGGAGGCGGAGGCGCTGGTGCGGCAGGCCCTCGCGCTGACGCCGCGCGACGCGATGGGCCTTGAACTGCTCGGCGATGCACTGTTGGAGCGCGGCGAAGTGGACGAAGCAGAAGCGAGCTTCAATGCGGCGCTGGTGGAAGCACCGGGTAAGGCGTCGCTCGAGACCAAGATCGCCCGGATCGTGCTGCGGCGCGCCGAGGACGAACGGAATCGCATTTCGGCCGAGTTGCTCTTCACGTCACCGCGAAACGCGAAGGAGGATCGCCGCCAGCAAACAGTGGCGATTCTCCTTTCCGTGCTCTGCGCCGGTGGGGGGCAGCTTTTCAAAGGGCAGCACCTGAAGGGAGGCTTGTTGTTGGCCGTCTGGCTTGTTTCCCTCACAGGGGCGTTGGAGGCCTTCAAGCTGGTGGTCGGTGGCCTTGGAGGATTGCCGCGCGGTGAGGAGGTCAACGGCGGCATGGCCTTCTTTGGGCTGATCGGTGGGTTGCTGTACCTCTACAGCATCCTCGACGCTGCCGGGACGACCCGGCGGAGCAGCAGCGCGGACTGAGGAAAGGCGCCCGGGACTGACGCGTTTCCGCGGATCCGTCTGTTCCGCCCGGGCCCCCTACTGGTTTTGTGCCCAGCGCAGCAGGTCGCGCGCAGCGTCTTCCTCCAGGTGGGCCATGTGGTCCAGGAGGTCGGCGGCGGCGCCTCGGCGCGCGGGGGTGTCCCACGGGGCAACCGCCAATGCCCTCCTCGCCCATTCAGCGCTGCGCAGGTACGCTTCACCCGCCTCGCTGAATTCGTCTTCGCCCTGCTGGAGCAGGAAGTCCGCCGCAGTCCCGCGGGTTTCCCACACGTGAGTCAGCACGCGGACCACATGCTCTGGGCCGGCGCAACCTTCGCGTACGGCTGTTGCGAGCGCCGCCAGGTGGGCGGCGGCCGTCAATCCTTCCCCGGCGCCGCGGGCTCCGGTCAGCAGTTGGGCCCGTGTGTCCTCCGGAACCGCCGCCGCCGGACCGGCTCCCGGTTCGAGGCGGAACAGCGCTCCGCTCACCATCAGCGCTACCCCTTGGCGGCTCAGCTCCGAACTATCGGCCGACACCGCAATACTCGAATCCGTGCCACAGCAGCGTGGCGCGGTCGAGCGCGTTGCGGCCGTCCACGATGAGCGGGCGGCGCATCCCGTCCCGCAGTGCACCCCAGGGAACGGCCGCAAACGCCGGCCACTCGGTGAGGAGCACCACGGCATCCGCGCCCTGAGCCGCCTCCAGCGGGCTACTGCAGAGTTCCACGTTCACGCCCAACCGGCGCACGGCATCCATCGCCTTGGGGTCGTACGCACGGACTTCGGCGCCCAGTTCCAGCAATCGGGCGGCGATCTCGAGCGCCGGGGCGTCGCGCAGATCGTCGGTGCCCGGTTTGAAGGCCAGCCCCCAGAGCGCGATGGTCTGACCCTGGATCCGTTTCAACTGCTCCTGGAGTTTGCGCACCACCAGGCTGCGCTGGGCCACATTCACCTCCTGCACGGCGTTCAGGAGGCGGGTTTCTTGCCCGTATTCACGCGCGGTGTGTGCAAGCGAAGCCAGATCCTTGGGAAAGCAGGAGCCTCCCCAGCCGATCCCGGCCCGCAGAAAGGCGCTCCCGATCCGGGAATCCAGCCCGATGCCCTGGGCCACCTCCACCACGTCGGCCCCCACCCGCTCGCACAGATTGGCCATCTCATTGATGAACGAGATTTTCGTGGCGAGAAACGCGTTTGCCGCGTATTTCACCATTTCCGCGCTGGCACGATCCATCACCACAAATGGGACTGTGTGCCCGGCCGACGCGCATCGCTCGAGCAGCGGCTCGTAAAGCCGGCGCATTCCCGCCACCGCTTGCTCGCTGTCTGCACCCACAACGATCCGGTCCGGGTTCAGGGCGTCCGCCACCGCGGTTCCCTCGCGCAGGAACTCGGGATTGGAAACCACGTCAAACGGCGGGACTTCCAGAGCAGCGGTGTGGGCATCGCATTCTGCGGTCGGCCGGCGGTGTTCCAGCAGAGAGATGGGTGTGCCCCCGGGAACGCCGGCGTCCCGCCATCCTCCCCCTCCGGCATATTCCGTGCGGCCGGTGTGCAGCGAAGCTGTCGCGAGGCGCTCCCGGTGTTCCCGTTCCGCCCCGGGCGTACCGCGCGCTTCGCTGTGCGCACTGCGGGACTTCCGCTCCGCTCCCTGGCGGACCAGCATGCCCACCCAGTCGCCACTGCCGATCGGGACCGTGCTCTTGTTAATGATGAGGGTATACCGCGGTCCCAGGTGTTCTCCCACACTGCGCGCTGCGGCCTCCACAAAGCGCATGTCGGCCCTGCCGTCAGGCCCGGAAGGCGTGCCGACGCAGATGAGGACCACATCCGCTTCCGGGATCGCCGCGGCGTAGTCCGAGGTGAACCGCAGGCGTTCGGAGCCGGCGTGAGCCGCCAGCAGTTCCGGCAGCCCCTCCTCGAAGAAAGGAGTGCTGCCCGCCGACAGGCTGCGCACCTTGCTTTCGTCCGCGTCCAGCCCACACACCCGATGCCCCAGGTGTGCCAGGCAGGCGCTGGTCACGAGTCCGACATACCCTGTCCCGATGACAGTGACGTTCATCCCTCACCTCCATTCGGCCCCTGTGCGGAGCCACCAGAAGTTATGGGCGAACGGCTCGAGATTCCCCAGTCTTTCCTGCTGTGCAGGTGACGGGATCAGGCGGACCCCCATGCCTGGTGGGCCACGAGATCCCGGCGCATTCTCTCGCGGATCCGGTGCAGGCGGCCGCGCACCTGACTTCGCGTGATACCGATCCGTCGTCCGATTTCGTTGTAGTCACACCCATCGAAGTAGTGCAGTCGAACCAGTTCCTGGTCGTCGGGCGCCAGGCGGCCCATCGCGTCTCTGACAGCCCCGCATGTCTCTCGGCGATGTTCTGCGTCCACGACGCAGTCCTCGGGGTCCAGGACGACATCATCGGCGATGCCCGTCCAGTCCTCCTCGGATCCGAGCAGATCCAGCGACTCGGGGCGTCGTTGCCGGAGGCTGTCGAGGGCCACCCGTGCGGCAATCTGGTAAAGCCAGGACTTGCCGGGCCCTCCCCCGGGAACGCCGGCATCCTGCCGGCCCCCTAACGTGCCGGCCTCCCCCCCGGGAACGCCGGCATCCTGCCGGCCCCCTGACGTCACGGGACACCCTCCGCGAAACGAGGCGCGTGCGCGCCAGGCCTTGTAGAAGGTGAGGGTCAGCGCGTCCTCCGCTTCCTCACGCTGGCGCAGGCGACGGAACAGGAAGCCCTGCAGGCCGTCGCGGTGACGATGAAAGAGGGTAGCGAAGGCTTCCGCATCGCCTGCGGCTGCGTCCCGCATGAGACTGAGGTCGTCCGCCAGTCCCGCTGCTCGCCCGCGCACCGCGATCTGTTCATCAAAGTAGGACTTCATCTCTCTGTGCTCCTCTGCTCTGCACCGCACCCCACCGTAGAAAGAATAGGCTGCGGGCATGAAGCAGAAATGAAGGACGAAAAACCGTGTGTCGGGGATGTATCAAGCGTGGGGCGGCGAGCTTTCTTCTCATGCGGGCCGGTATGAACCGGCCCGGAAGTCGTGATGAAGGAAGAAGCGATGCACAGTTCTACGCGCCGTGTGAACGGCTGGATCTGGACCGCGGCCCTGTTGGGCCCGGTGACGCTGGCAGTGGGCGCAACGGCATTTCACGGCGGCGGCGGCAGTGGGAGCGGCGGGAACGGAGGGGGCCGCGGCCGGGCACAACGGGTGCGCCGGGACTTCCGGCTGTTCGCTACCGCCGCCGGGCGGGCTGCGGTGACCAGCGGGAAGGCACGGATCGAATCCCGTCCCGACCGGGACCGCGAGAAGCTTGCGGTGGAGGTCGAGAGCCGCGGGCTCGCCGCCGGGACCGTGGTTCGCGTGACCGTGCTGAACCCGGCGGCCGGAACGGTGGAGTTCACGGCGGGGGAACTCACCCTGGCCCCCGCGCCGGGACGCCCCGGGCAGGTGCGCGCGGAACTGGAGCTGCAGAGCGAAAACGCGGCGCTGCCTGCCGGGCTCTCACCCGTTACCGAGATCAATGAGATCCATGTCTCGCGGGCAGAGACCGGGGAGGTGCTGCTCTCCTCCCGGCGTCCGTAGGGGAGTCGTGGGCGGTGGGGCGGGCCGGACCCACCGCCTGAACCCGGTGCCGGCGCGGTAGGGGCAACCTCCCGTGGTTGCCCCCCAGCCTGTCAGAACGAGAAGGAGTTGTCTCTGCGAGAGAGGAACGCCAGTGCGGAGGGGCCGCCCGGACGGCGGTGTTCCCGGGGCAGGAAAGATGTAGAGAGGAGCGAGGACGGAGACTACTCGTTTCTTACTTCTCACTCCTGCTGCGGCTGCCGGGACGGCGGCGTTCCCGGGGACCAGTGCAGTAGGTCAGGCGCCCTCCGGAAACCTGGGGGATTGGGATGACAGCGGCAATGCGGGATCGTCTGCGGGGATGTCTGTTTGGGTTGGCGGTGGGGGATGCGCTGGGTGCGGCGGTCGAGTTCAAAGCACCCGGTACGTTCGCTCCTGTCACCGGCTTTCGGGCTGGAGGGCCGCACCGCCTCGATCCGGGGGAGTGGACCGACGACACGTCACTGGCGGTGGCGCTCGGGGACAGTATCGTATCGGTCGGCTGGGATCTAAACGACCAGGCGAAGCGCTATCTGGACTGGTACGAGAACGGGCGCTATTCGGTGACCGGGAAGTGTTTCGACATCGGCAACCAGACACGGGCGGCACTCGCGCAGTTCAAGCGCACGGGGGACGCTTACAGCAGTGGGAGCAGTGCCGAACGGTCCAGCGGGAACGGCTCGATCATGCGCCTCGCCCCGGTTCCGGTCGCCCTGGCCGGCCTCTACCCCGACCAGGTGAAACTGCTGGCCGACTTTGCGGAACAGTCGAGTGTTCCCACCCACCCGTCGGCGCCCTGCCGTTCAGCGTGTCGCTACTTCGGCGTGGTGCTTGCCGCGCTGGCCGCGGGTGAGCCGCGTGAGGAGGTCCTTTCGCCCACCTGGCCCGTCCTCGACGATCTTGGCCCTCTGCACCCGACCGTGGATGCGGTCGCGCGGGGGAGTTTTCGCGCGAAGCAGCCCCCGGCGATTCGGGGAGGCGGGTACGTGGTGGAGAGCCTGGAAGCCGCACTCTGGGCGTTTGCGGGCGCGCAGGACTTCCGGGAGGCGGTGCTGCGCGCGGTGAATCTTGGGGACGACGCCGATACGACCGGCGCTGTGTGCGGGCAACTCGCCGGAGCCTGCTGGGGCGAGAGCGGGATTCCCGCAGACTGGCGGACCGGCCTGGCCCGGACCGACCTGCTCGAGGCCGCGTTGGGGGGCACACTCCGCAGTGGAGCGATGGCCGCTGGCGCTCTGCCTTCCGACCCGTCCGCTCGCGCAGATCGCCGTCAGGAGGGGCCCTCCCCCACCCCTGTCCCCGCCGTTTCACCCCCGGCCGGGTCCTACTGGGTGGTGACCGGTCGCTTCCTGGCCGGCTGCTTCCCGGGTTCCCTCGATCCTGTCGAGCAGGAACGCAAGTACGGCGCGTTCGCGGATCTTGGCATCACCACGTTTATCAACCTGACTGTAGTTTAGCGGTTTTCGGGGGCAGCCGGGGTGAAATCAGGCTGCCTGGGGCAGTGCGGGGGCGTTTTCCGCGGTTCCGGGTCCCGCTGGTGAACCCGGAAAAATGCGCGCGCCGGCCGGCGCGTGCGAGAGCCGCTGC
>SYMT01000152.1 GCA_005805375.1 Actinomycetota bacterium | reverse complement strand
GGTGCTGAATGTCTTCGGGGGTCATGTGAGGGCTCCGAGAAGGGCGGCGCTGGGTGGGCGGCACGCGGGGTTACCTGTAGTGAATCGCACCCCGTGCCTCGGCGTCCACGCTTTCCCTACCGTACCACAGAATTACACCCCTCGCGGCCGGTCCTGACCGGTAAGATCGGCCAGGTATTCGACGAGCGGGTGGGTCCGGTGCGGGACAGGGCGCATCCCTCCGAAGGCGACAATCTGCGGTGGACGTGCCATGTCAGACGACTCCCAGGGGCGCGGGCCGGGCCAGGTGTCCTGCTTTCACGATTCCCCCCTGCATCACGGCCAGGAAGCGAGTTCGGTCCTCCAGCAGTGCGATGTCGGCGAGGACGTCTCCGTCCACCACCAGCAGGTCCGCCAGTTTCCCCGGTTCCAGGGTGCCGATTTCGTGGCCCCGGCCGAGGATCTCGGCGCCGGTCCGGGTGGCGCAGACCAGCGTTTCGAGCGGGCTGAACCCGACGTAGCGCACAAAGAAAGTGAGTTCTTTTGCGTAGGTTCCGTGCGGGTTCCAGGCGAAACCGTAGTCGCCTCCCATGCCGAGCCGTCCCCCGGCCTTGAGGATGCGCCGGGCGCTGGCGGCGCCGCCCTCCAGCGTTTCCTGGTGGCCGTCAATCACGGCCTGCGGCATTCCGAACGCCGGGCCGTGCTCGATACTCGCCAGCTCGAACTGGAGGGCGGGCACCACCGGTGTGTTCCCCTCGAGCAGCAGTTCCAGCGCCTCGTCGTCCACAAACGTGCCGTGCTCGAGGGTATCGTACCCGGCGCGCAGGGCGTTCTTGATCCCCTCCGTGGCGCGGCAATGCCCGGTGACCTTCAAGCGGTGGTTGTGTGCGGTCTGCACCACAGCATGCATTTCTTCGAAGGTCATGCAGAGAGTGTGGTGATCGTTGGTGTCCGGCGCGGCGGCGTCACCGGTCGGGTACGTCTTGACCCACTCGACACCGTCCTTCACAAGCTTGCGCACGGCGGCACGGGCCTCCACCGGGCCGTTCACCAGCAGCACGAGGCCCTCCATCCCGATCCTGCGAAAGTCCGGGTTCCAGTCCATCAGACCGCCGACACCGCAGATTTCCCGCCCACTGGCGGCCAGCCGGGGCCCGGGGACGAGGTCCTCTTCAATCGCCCGCTTCAGCCAGACGTCGCAGTTGAAGAGTGAGCCGCCGCTCCGGGCCGCAGTGTACCCGCACTCCAGCGCCAGTTTCGCGTTGGCGGCCGCCAGCAGCGCGACGTATTCCACCGGATACTTGATGTCCAGGTCTTCCAGTGCCGCGACGTTGAAGTATGTAGGATGGAAGTGCGCCTCCACCAGGCCGGGCAGGATTGTGCCCCCGTGGGCATTCACCACGGGGGTGCCGGGCGCCACCGCCGGGCAGCCCACTGCCGGCCCCGCGTACGCGATCCGCCCCTCCCGGACCAGCACCGCCCCATCCGGTACGGCGGGCGAACCCGTCCCATCTACCAGTTGGCCGTTGCACACCAGGGTTTCCCCACTGGCAATCTGCATTTTCCTGTTTCCTATCTCGTGCATTCCTCACTCACCGTTCCATCCCAGGTGGTGAGGAGGAGGCGGGCTTCGGCGAGTGCGTCCTGGAGGCGGGCGAAGTCGGTGTCGCCCCGTTCGCTCAAACCGTCGCCCAGTGGGACCAGCGTGGCGCGGGCGCCGTGGCCGGTGGTGAACTGGACGATGATCTCCCACCCGTTGTCGGGGTCGTCGGGGTCTTCCCAGAGGCGGTGCGCGGTCGCGGTGCTGCCGTCCTGGTTCAGCACCCAGCCTTGCTGGAGTAGGAGCTCAAATCGTGCCGACATCGCCTGGGTTCAGGGACGAGGCCGCCCCTGGAAGTACTTGCGGACGATCCAGGTGGGCTGCCACTGATCGGGAACCCGGGGCCGGCCGGTGAGGTTCAGCAGGGAGGGGGGCTGCGGTGTGGCCGGGATTGGAGCCGTGTCGCCGACGCGTGTTTGCCATTCTTGCATCTGCCGGCGAAGGCGGACGATGTGTACCGCGTGTTCCGGCCTTCCGATCAGGTTCACGGTTTCGTAGGGATCTTCTCGGAGGTCGAACAACTGGAGATGCCCGATCTTCGGGTAGGCAATCAGTTTCCAGCGTTCGTCCCGTACGGCTCGCTGAATGTCCAGGAACGGCAGGAAGACGGTATCCCGCACCTTTGCCCGTGTTCCTTCCCAGAGCGGTTTCAGGCTCTCTCCTTCCAGGCCGGGCGGCGGCGGCAGCCGGAGTACATCGCAAAGAGTCGGGAATAGGTCCAGCAAGTACGTAAGGGCACGGGTGGATTTCCCCCGGGGAACCCCAGGGCCGGCCAGGATGCACGGCACCTGCATGCTGTGCTCGAAGACGCTTTGCTTTCCGAGCAGGCCGTGGCTGCCCAGAGCCAGGCCGTTGTCGGCGGCAAAGACGATGAGTGTGTTGTCGGCCTGCCCGGACTCCCGCAGTGCCGCCAGGATGCGTCCGATCTGCTCGTCCATGTGGGTGATCAGCCCGTAGTACTCCGCCAACTGATCCCGGATCACCGCCTCGGTGCGCGGCCAGGCGGCCAGGTTCTCGTCTCGTCCACCCTGCATCATGCCATTGTCGAAGGGGAGTTGCGGCAGGAAGTTGGGGGGCAGCGGCGGCAGGCTGCGGTAGTACGGTGCGCGGTACTCCTCGGGTGGCTGGCGGGGATCATGCGGCGCGGTGAAGGCGACGTACGCAAAGAACGGCTTCCGACCGTCCTGCTTGCGGAGAAACTCAATGGCCGAGTCCGCAAAGAGCTCGCTGGAGAACTTCTCTCCGGTCCGCTCCGGGGTCAGGCGTCCATCCGGCCCCAGATCCCGCACCGGCACTTTGGTGTGGTCGGACATCCCCCCGAACATCACGGTCTTCCCCTGGCGGAAGGCGCGCCGCCAGGACGGTTGACCGTTGTGCCATTTGCCGGTCCCGAAGGTGGCGTAGCCGTGTTCCCCCAGCACTTCGGGCAGCAGCCGGGCACCCTCCAGCGTCGCCGTGTTGACGTGGAACCAGGTTTTCCCGCTCATCAGCATTGCCCGGCTCGGCACGCAGACAGCGCCGCTGTTCCCGCCGAAAACGTAGTGGTTGCGGAAACTGAACCCCGAGGCAGCCAGGCGATCCAGATGAGGCGTCTGGATGTGCGGATTTCCGTGTGCCGCGATGGTGTCGGCCCGCATATCGTCGGCGAAGAGGAACAGCACGTTGAGCGGGGGCTTTTGGGCCGCCCCGGCCAGGGAGCCGCAGCAGAGGATGACGAAGAGCAGCGCGAGTAGCTTCATGGGATTGGAGCGGAGTGCGGGGTGTGAGTTCGTTGGCGCTGCGGGTCCAGCATTCCTTCTCCGGGTCACCTGCTGATCCTCATCGCACCCTGCGGGACACCTCACCGGTCGGGTTGCCCCTCTGTCGAATCACGTATGACTGACCATCACGCGGTAGCCGTCCGGATCCACCGGCCGGAATTCTCCCTCTGGTGCATCGTATTGCAGCGAGAGTTTTTTGGCTGCACTGCTGCGGCAGGTTTCGCTGCGGGACGAGATGGGTGGACGGAGAAGCCTTCGGTCCGCCGAAAGCATCGTCTCCGCAATTCCACGCCGAGTTTGCCCCAGTCTTTTGGACGCAAGACCACAATGAACGGGCCAGACAAGCACGCGCCCGCCGCCGCGCCGCACACCCCCGACTGCAGCAGGGGCTGCCGCTGCACCTCCCTGAAGTCGTCGATACAATACTAGCAGCCGGCCTCAGGCTTCGTAGGCCAGATGGCGGTCGCTCAGATGGCAAACCTCACCGTCCCGCTCCACCCAGGCGTCCCAGTCAGGCACCACCTGGAGAGGGAAGTCATCCGCCTCAACGACGATGTCCGGAGAGTGCGGGGGTAGTACTTGGGCGGTCATCCTCGCCGGCCTCCACTGCCTCTACCTGACTCGGCTTCAGGACGCCCGCGTGAGCGGCCGCTCACGCGACGGTGG
>SYMT01000151.1 GCA_005805375.1 Actinomycetota bacterium | reverse complement strand
CGGAAGATCACCATGTCCACCAACTCCGGATGCTTCACCGGAGAGGGCACGCCTTTGAAATAGCGCACCGGACGGAGGCAGACATAGAGGTCGAGCATCTGCCGCAGGGCCACGTTGAGGCTGCGCATGCCGCCGCCGATCGGCGTGGTGAGCGGGCCCTTAATCCCTACCAGGTAGTGCCGGAACGCAGTGACGGTGTCATCCGGAAGCCAGTTATTGAACTGGTTGAAGGACTTCTCCCCGGCAAAGACTTCGTACCAGGCAATTTTCCGTTTGCCGCCGTACGCCTTCGCGACGGCTGCATCCATCGCAGCCGAGGCCGAGCGCCAGATGTCCGGGCCAGTGCCGTCCCCTTCAATGAACGGGATGATCGGCTGGTCCGGGACGTGCAGTTTGCCGTCCGGACCCAGTGTGATGGTTTCTCCCGAGGTCGGGAGTGAATACTGATCGAATTTCGGATGGTTCATGCTTCGCATCAGCGCTGGCCGATCGGAACGTAGCGCAGATCCACAGGACCGACGTACTCAGCGCGGGGACGGATCAGCTTGTTGTCTGCGAGCTGTTCCAGGCAGTGAGCGGTCCAGCCGGAAATCCGGCTCACCGCGAAGACCGGTGTGAAGAGATCGGTAGGGATTCCCAGCACGTGGTAAACCGTGGCAGAGTAGAAGTCCACGTTGGGGTGCAGGCCCTTGGCCGCGTGGACCATCTCCTCAATCCGGATGGACATCTCGTACAGGCGGCGGTTTCCGCTCTCTTCGGCGAGCGCCTGTGCCATACCCTTCAGGTGATGCGCCCGGGGGTCGGTCGTCTTGTAGACGGCGTGTCCGATGCCCATGATGCGCGCGCCCTTAGTGCTCAGCTTCTCCTCGACCCAGGTTTCGACCTGCTCCGGAGAGCCGATGGCATCCAGCATCCGGAGGACGCCTTCGTTGGCGCCGCCGTGCAGCGGACCGGAGAGAGTGCCCACGGCACTGGTGATCGCCGAGTACAGGTCCGCCAGGGTCGCGATGGTGACCCGCGCAGAGAACGTGCTGGCATTCAGTTCGTGGTCGGCGTGCAGGATGAGCGCCACATCCAGGCTGCGGGTGGCGGTGGCACTCGGCGTCTCGCCGCTCAGCATGTACAGAAAGTTCCCGGCGGTGTCCAGATCGGCACACGGCGCGATGACGTCTCGCCCCTGACGCATCCGATCTATGGCCGCTACCAGAGTCGGCATCTGCGCTGTGAGCCGCAGCGCTTTGCGCCGGGATGCGTCCAGGGAGTCATCGTCCCCTTCCGGATCCCACATCCCGAGGGCGGAGACCGCGGTACGGAGTGCGTCCATCGGCTTGGCCTCACGCGGGAAGCCCCGGATGAGGTTCAACACCGGCGCGGGCAGAGCGGCGTTGGCCCGCAGATCCGCACGCAGCGAGTCGAGCTCGGACTGCGTCGGGAGCCGTCCGTTCCAGAGCAGAAACGTCGTCTCCTCGAAATTGCTGTTCTCCGCCAGGTCGGAGATGGAATAGCCCTGGTAGACGAGCTTCCCTTCGATCCCATCAACGGTGCAGATCCGGGACTGCCCGGCGATCACGCCCCTCAGTCCGCTAGCGGGTGTGGACACCTTGCTTCTCCTCCGACGGTCGCTAGATCCCCGGAACGCGGGAGCAGCCCGGCCGGGTGGAACGGGCACTCATCCCAATGCGCCGGGACCCGAACCAGTTCATATTGTACCGGGACCACGAGCATTTCCTCCCCTGGAACGATCCTGGTTCCTGGGTGCTCGAGTTCTAGGGTTCCGGGGTGCCGGCATCTGGAAACCTGCAATCCTGCGTCCCCGGAAACCTGGAAACCTGCAATCCTGCTCCGCTACAATAGCCTTGGTGCGGCGGCCAATCCCGCTGACCGTCCGCGGAGGAGATGCTGATGGTGGTCGAGGAGCCGGCGGCGCCGGCAGCCGAATCCGTACTGTTCGGGTTCGACCCCGTTCCCGGGGTGGTCGCTGTCGAGGTCGACGATGGACAGGCTACCCTGATCCGGGTGGGACCGCCGGACCCCGCCGGGAAGCAGATCCGCGTGCGGGAGACACGCCCGTTCCGGCCCTGGTTGCTGGCTGATGAGAGCCTGGATCCGGGCTTCGAGGCGCCCGGGCTCCGCGGCGCGCAGTGGACCCGCCTGCACGGGCCCGGCCTGGCGTGGCTGATTGAACCCGTCACCTGGGGAGCATTTCAGGCACTGCGCGACGCCTTGCGCTCGCAGGGCATTCGCTACTATGCGTATTCCGGGCCAGTCAAGCAGTTTCTGGTGCGCAGTGGCATCACCCTGTTCCGCAGCCTCGACTTCCAGGCCATTCGGCGGCTGCAGTTCGATCTGGAGACTTCCGGCCTGGCGTGGAACGCGCCGGACAGCCGCATCCTGCTCGCGGTCGGGTCGGACAACCGCGGCGGCGAATGGGTGTTCTCCGGCGCCGACGAACGGCAGTTCCTGGGAGAGTTCCTCGACCTGATCCGGGAAGTGGATCCCGATGTGATTGAGGGACACAATCTCTTCGCCTTCGACATCCCGTACCTCGTGGCACGCTGCGAGGCGCTGGGGCTCCCGGTGAGCCTCGGGCGCAATGGTGCATCGCCCACTTTTGGACGGACACGCAACGTACCGATCGGAGGCCTGACCCGCCCTTTCACTCCGGCCTACATCTGGGGGCGACATCTACTCGATACGCTCTTCGGCGTCCACCGGTTCGACGTGGGGCGGGGCGAACTCGAGTCGCACGGACTGAAAGAAGTTGCGCGGCACTACGGCATCGCCAGCGCCGAGCGGGTCTATGTGGATCGGAGCCGGCTGGCGGAGCTCTGGGAGAGCGATCCCGACCGGGTCCGCCAATACGCCCTTCAGGACGTCGAAGAGACCCGTCGCCTCGCCGAACTGGTGCTGCCCACCGAGTTCTATCAGACGCAGATGGTGCCCGAAAGCTACCAGGGAGTGGCGACCGGCGGCTCCGGGGAGAAAATCAACTCTCTCCTCATCCGCGAGTATCTCCGTCAGGGGCAGGCCATCCCCCACGGCCAGCCGCCGATCGCGTGTCCGGGCGGGCATACCGACATCCGCGCCACCGGATTGCTGCGGCGGGTCGTCAAAGCGGACGTGGAGAGCCTGTATCCGAGCATCATGCTCCATTACGGCATCCATCCGGAAACCGATACTCTCGGTGTCTTCCTGCCGATGCTGCGCGAACTCACGGGCCGGCGAATGGAGGCCAAGAAGCGAGCCCGGGATCGAGCCGGAGAAGCGGACGGCGCCTACTGGGACGGGCTCCAGGGATCTTTCAAGATTCTCATCAACTCGTTCTACGGATATCTCGGGGCACACTTCCAGTTCAACGACTACCGGGCCGCCACGCAGGTAACCACCACCGGGCAGGCACTGGTGAAACAGGTTGCCGACGCCCTCGAACGGTCCGGGAGCCGCGTCATCGAGATTGACACGGACGGCGTCTATTTCATTCCCCCTGACGAGGTGCAATCCGAGGCGGAGGAGCACGCCTATGTGGCCCGGATCGGCGAGACCCTGCCGCACGGCATCCGCCTGGCCCACGACGGCCGCTACGCCGCGATGCTCAGCCTCAAGGTCAAAAACTATGTGCTGCTGGACTACCGCGGCCGGAAGGTGTTCAAGGGCGCCTCGCTGCGTTCGCGCGCCGACGAAGTCTATGGCCGGGAGTTCATCGTGCACGGGGTGGACCACCTGATGTCCGGAGACTTGCAGGCACTGGCCGCGGAATATGCGACCCTCTGCGAACAGATTGCCACCGGGGAGATGCCGATCTCCCAACTCGCCCGCCGCGAACGAATCACGGAGAAGACCCTGAACGGGGGCCAGAATCGCCGCTCACGGGCCGTCGCCCGGCGCTTCCAGGTCGGCGATACCCTCACGGTGTACCAGCGCGCCGACGGGACGGTCGGCCTGGCCGACGAGTACGCACACGATGAGGACCGGTGGCACTACCTGGAGAAGCTGCACAAGTTCGCCGGTCGCTTCCAGGACGTGCTCGGGGACGACTTTGAGCGCATTTTCCCCCGCCCGGTGAAGAAACAGCTCGAAGCCCGGCTGTCCGGACAGATGTCGCTGTTCTGACACAGGATGCTGCCCCGAAGGCGCCGGCGCAGCGCTTTGTTCCTCACGGCCGGGCTGTACAACACGGGACGGGGGCCCACTCCGCGCTGGATCCCAGATGGGCTCCCACGGCCCCAGAAGCAGCCACCCCCGTGCCCGAGCCACGCACGTCAGTAAGGGAACCAGACAGAATTAGTCGTCCCGCCTGCGCGTGGCTCGGGTACGGGGTGCGTGGGCGGGAGGTGGGTCCACTTGCTACGCCCAGGGGGCACCCGGCGTGGCTCGGGTACGGCATCTGGCACGCACCTCAGGCGACCACTGGCCGATGTGGAGTCGCGCAACTCCGTTTGCGCGCGTCGCTCGCGGCAAGTCCCCGGCGTGGCTCGGGTACGGGGTGCGTGGGCGGGAGGTGGGTCCACTTGCTACGCCCAGGGGGCACCCGGCGTGGCTCGGGTACGGGGCGGGGGTGTGATGGGGGGACGATCCCCGGGTAATCCCGTCCCGTTGGGATGATTGATTCTGCCGGGTTCCCTCAGTGTTCCCCCTAACAGTCGCGCACGACCGTAAGTGGGCTCCTTCGGCCCCAGAAGGCCCACCCCCGTACCCGAGCCACGCGCGTCAGTAAGTGGTTCGCCTAACAATCTCGTGCGACCGCGGGCCTGCAATGCCGGCGCGCGACGGACTGAAATCACCTCGCTGATGAGGGCGTCCTCCCGGACGAAAGCGGGCCTGGCTCAGAGCGCGAGAAAATCATCCAGCAAGAGGAGTCCGCCGCGCGCTCAGCACACTCCTCTCCGGCTCCGGGCCGGAGAGAAGCGGGGCCCTGTCTGCACCAGGGATCGAGAGGTCCCTGGTGCAGACAGGGCCCAGGGTTCCGCCGATCCTCGCGCGGGCTACTCCATGCTGTAGG
>SYMT01000150.1 GCA_005805375.1 Actinomycetota bacterium | reverse complement strand
GCGACGCTGCGGCGTCTGTCGGTGAATCTGCTGCGTCAGGACCGCTCCCGCCGTCTCGGCGTGAAGAATCGGCGCCTCCGCGCCGCCTGGGATGTTGACTATCTCGCCCAAATTCTGTCGATTTAGATGCGTTCACCCTGCGCTCCAGGCGCCAACCAGCACCTCTGGTGGGTAGGCGTACGGTCCGAGGAAGCACTTCCACCCGCTGAGGTTCGGCCATTTTGGGGTCGTCCGCACCACGATACTCGTACCTGGTAACCCCCGACTCGCCTACGTCAAGGTTCTCGTCGTACAGAAACGCATGTCCTGCCGGGACTCCGTCGATCTGCAGCAGGTAGTAAAACCAGTGAGGCACCGTGTTGTTGTACGCGGTGGTGGCCCCTTCGATCGGAGGATGGGCAGTGAGCGGGAGCGATCCCGGAGTAGAATCGGGGAGGTAGAACAGCAGCACCTGTCGCCCTCGGGGTAAGCCGTTCTTGGTGGCCACGACCGCTTTGGCGCCAAAGCCTGCGTTGGAAGTCGGCAACTGGTTGACCTTGACATATGCCACCGCAGCTTCCCCCACGAGGGGCTGGCCCTGTTCATTGACGATAGTCGCCGTGACCCCGCCCCCCAGGTCACCCCCGTTTCCGATTTGCCACCCCACCGGATGAGATGCCTCGAGCTTGAGCCGTGCCCCGCTATACGTGAGATAGCGCACACCGGAGGAGGCGCCGTAGATTGCCTTGTCCCGCGCCTGCCCTGCGGACGGCAAGTTAGGTTTCAGCACGTCCCACACATAGACCAGTCCGTAGCCGACCACCTGACCCGCGTCGGCCACGACCGAAGCAGCGTCATCCAGCGTTACGCTCAGAGTGACCGTTCCCGGAGTGGGCGGACACTGGTAGTAGACACCGGCATGGTCTACGGTGTCGTCCTCCCCGTTGGGGAACGCTTGGAAAATGCCGTTCACCATCGTGCCGAACTGTCCGGCGACGCCCCCATCGGTCCATCGCACGACGTTGGGGGAGCTCACGGACTCCGGATTCGGGCAGCCCTCGGCAACACAGGTGTCGAGGTCGGTAGCTCCTCCCGGTTGGATGCCGCACAGGATGACCTGGTCGACCGGGTAATACAGCGGGCCATCCCCCATCGGGTCACGATTGAGCCCTTCTACGGTAACCCCAGGCGCCTCCTGCGCACTGGGAACGGCGACCCAACTGTGCGTTTTTTTGCAATTTTCCTGCCGAAACTACGCCAGCGCCACTCCTGACAGGAGCTCGATGGAGCCGAAGCAGCCAGGGTAGTTCGGGTGTCCGAGGTGAACCGGATACGGCAGTAAGGGCCCCAGCCCGGGCTTCCTCTGGACGAGCGTCACCAGATGTGGCGCTCACTCCGGAGGGGCTCCCGCAAGCGCGCAGCAGTGGGGCGCTTGATCCGGCGGGGTGCGGGAACGGGAAGCACCGCGCCGCCCCAGGATTGGGAGCACCGCGTCGCAGGCCTTGCCGACGCCACCCCGAGTGGGAGCACTCCGTCGCGAGTTTCGCCGGCGCCTCCGAAGGAGGTGGCGCACCCCGTCGCGAGTTTCGCCGAAGGGAAGTTCGCAGAAACAACGATCCCATCTGTGGGAGCGCCACAGATGACTGCGCCCGCAGTATCCGTCCTTTGGCCGGCACTGTCGGGAAAGTTCATTCTGCCTGGTTCCCGTACTTCAGCGCTGCCGCAATGCGTGTCGAAAAACAAAGCCGGGGACCCGATTTGTCGGGCCCCCGGCTTTCCAGGAACGACCGGCGAAGGGCGTTGTTACTTCTTTTTCGCCAGGGGCCGCGGGAAGACGGCCCGGTGGATCGGCGCCGGATAGGGGACGTTCGGTCCCTTGGCTGCCCGCCAGAGGATGCGGTTCAACTGGTCTTCGTCAATCCCCTTGTCGTATTCTTCCCAGTTCATCGCGGCCGACAGGCGCGCTCCCGGCGCGTTCTGCCCGTTGATGGCATTGATATCCACCTTCGGCGCCCGCTGAACATACCGCTTTGCCTCTGCTTTCTTGCCGAAACAGTTGAACATCGGCGTCGCGCCCGCGTCGTACTGCGTCAACGGCGGCACGCCGAGGATCAGTTCCATCGTGCGGATCATGCTGGCAGTGGTGTAGAGCGTGCTGTCCACGGAGCCCTGCTTCACCCACGGGCTGATGACAAAGCCGACAGTACGGTGTGCGTCTATGTGATCCGGGCCGTTCTGGGCATCGTCTTCGATCACAAAGATCGCCATCTCTTTCCAGAACCGGCTGAGACTGCACGCCTCAATGATCCGTCCCAGTCCGATGTCGTTGCTGGCCACACAGGCATCGGGAGTATTGGCCCCCGGTGTGGTGCCGCGGGTGTGGTCCTCGCCCAGCCCCATGATCATGAAGCGCGGCAGGTCTCCGGACGTCTCCGCCTGCTTCAGATCCTGGATGAACCCACTTACCCGGTCCTTGTCACGCCCACCCGGCCAGGTACCGCGATTCTCGGCCGGCACGCGGTTGGCGCCTTCGCCGTAGCATTTGAAGGGAATTCCGTGCCGTTTGCAAAGATCCCACAGGTAGCCGTTCACCGGGGTTTCCAGTTCCGGGTTGCCCGGGATCCGGCCGTGCTGCGAGTAGGACATCAGCCAGGAGCGCTGGGTGAAATCCGTCGCGATGGCGGCATCGCACCAGCTATGCCCGTCCACACTCACTTCGCCGTTGCAGTACAGATTGTCCAGGAGCACGTACTCGCGGGCAAGCTGGTGATGGTTCGGAGCCACGTCTTCGCCGTAGTGAACCAGGTTGGGATCCCCGTTCCCGGCGCGGCGGCCCTTCGCATCGCGGAAGTCACCCAGGACCTGATCGTAGGTCCGGTTCTCCTTGATGATGTAGAGCACGTACTTGATGGGACACTCTTCGCCCACCCGATCCGGGATGCAGCTCGTCTGCGGCGTGGGGACGCGGTAGAGCGATTCGGGCGAGTAGGGGGAGTTTCGTCGCACCTGCTCGGTATAGGTCACCAGTGTCGGCTGGTCCGGCTTCGTGATGACCGACACGGAGCCCTGCAGCATGCGGCCCACGTAGTCGAACGGCGGCGCCTTGTGCAGGCGGCGCGGGTCGGGTGTTCGTGTCGGGTAGTTCGGGCGGTAGCGCAGCCCTTTCCCGTTACCACAGAACACGGTGTTGCCGTCGCTGCTTACCGCCACGGCTGAGGGATACCATCCGGTGGGAATGAAGCCGATTACCTTGGAGGTCTCCGGTTCGGACAGGTCCACCGCCATCAAGTCGTTGTTGTCGGCATTCACCACGTAGAGGGTTTTGCCGTCACCCGAGACGGCGACTCCGTCCGGCGTGCTGCCTTCCGGGGATGCAGGGTACAGCGAGGTGGCGATAATCTCCCGCACTCCTTCCGGAATGCGCCGGGTCGGATCGGCGGGCGCCTCTGCCGCCTCCAGAGCGCGGGTCTGAATCACGTGGACGGTGTTGTCACCGGCGCACGCGACGAAGAGGCGCCCATCTTTCCCCACCGCCATGTCGTTGGGCCGGACCCCGACGGCGATGTCCCGCACCCGCCGGTTGGTCTGTGTGTCCACGACGCTCACCGTCCGGCTGCCCCAGTTGGAGACATAGAGGTGGCGCTGGTCGGCCCCGAAGACGCACGAGTGCGGGTGCATGCCCACGCCGATGGCCCGCTCCAGCTTCAGCGTGGCGGGATCCACTACCCAGACTTCCTGGTTGGCCTGATTACAGACGTACAGCTTCCCGGTCGGGGCGTGGACCGCCATCCCGGCCAGGAACGGCTGATCCGCCTCCGGCGCCGGGGACACGGGCTCTTCTACCGTGGCCTGGCCCTCGGCAAACTTGAACGGAAAAATCTGTCCCGAGTTGCCGCCGGACACGAAGACCCGGTTGCCTTCCTTGCTGAAGGCCAGCCCGTTGAACGCACGCGGCAGTGGCAGAAACTGGGTCACTCGCCGGCCCAGTACGTCCACGAGTGACAGGCCGGTGTTGTTGAAACCGCCGGTGACGACCGCCAGCGTGCGGCCGTCCGGAGCAATGAGCATGCGCAGGGGCAAATCCCCCTGCAGCGGGATGTGTTCCCCGGCGGGCGTGATGCCCCACCCGTTGAACAGCAGATTCTCATCCGGCAAGAGCCCCGGCATGCTGCGCAGTCCCAGGCTGCGCAGATCATCGTTCGGGCGCCGGACCGCCGCCCGTTGGGCGACCACGCCCGCCGCGGCAGTGACCACTAGGGCCAGGCCGGCCGCGCCGAGCCAGAGACCAGATCGCATGACTACTCCCTTTCCGGATTAGTGTGAGGGGCGCGAGGGACCGGAAGGGCGACACCCTCGCGCAAAGTGTGTCCCGGGGAGATTTCGGAACCGGGGAAACGTACGCCGTCCGGGTCGCGATTCCCTGCCCGGTGTGGAATCATAAGATTCTTGGAAGGGCGGGCAGAGGATCCTCGCGCTACGCGAGCAGATCCAGGGCGACCGCCAGACTGCGGGGGAAATTCGGACCCTGGAACAGCCAATCCACCTCCAGCCGGAACCCGGCGATCGCGAAGCTGTGCAAGACATCGCCGGGCGCCAGCCGCCCTGCGGACTCCGCCGGTGGCCCACCGCCCGGCGCCGGCCAGACCAGAACCTCGCGCCGCTGCAGGTCAATCACCCAGCACTCGGCGACGGCGATGCCTGCGTACTCCGCCAGCTTGGCGAGGGCAATGCGCCGTGCATCCGCCGAGTCCACGATCTCAACGGCCAGATCCGGTGCGCCGTGGATGCCGCGAGCCGTCATTCGGCTCAGCCGCTCCCGGCCGAAGAAGACCAGATCCGGTTCCCGCACGGACGCGCCACCGGTTTGTACACCGGATCGCCCCCCGCGCACCTGACCCAGATCCTTCTCCTGGACGTAGACCTGGAGTAGTGCGAGCAGCCAGGCAGCGAGCGCCTCGTGAGCATCGGTAGGCGGGGGCATGCGATACACCACTCCGTCAATCAGTTCCGATCCGCCTTCATCGGCCGCACACGCGCAAAACTCCGCTGTGGTGATCTGCCGATCCAGGGCGAAGCTCTCCCCCGGACGGAGCCGGGCGATCTGCCGCAACAGCGCCTCACTCGCGGGTATGACTTCCGGTGCGATGGACATTACCGCTTCCGCCGCTCGTCAGGCAAGCACCTGCTTCACCAGCCGCGCTTCGTGTACGTCGGTAAGGCGTTGATCGCGCGTCTCGTGATGGAACGTGAGGCGGCGGAAGTCGAGGCCGAGCAGATGCAGCAAGGTGGCATGCAGATCGGCAACCTGTACGATGTCCGTGACTGAGGCGTACCCGAAGTCGTCGGTGGCGCCGACCGTCACGCCGCCGCGCACGCCGCCGCCGGCAATCCACGTGCTGAACGCCCGCTTGTGGTGATCGCGTCCGTCCTTCCCCTCGGCGAACGGGGTGCGCCCGAACTCGCCCGTCCACACGACCAGTGTTTCTTCCAGCAGCCCGCGGGCCGCCAGATCCTTGAGCAGGGCCGCCACCGGCCGGTCGGTCGCCCCACAGACCGTCCGCAGACCTCCCGTGTTGTTGGAGTGAGTATCCCACGGCTGTCCCGTCATCATTACCTGGACGAACCGCACCCCGCGCTCCACCAGACGCCGGGCGAGCAGGAGTTCCCGGCCGTATACCGCCGTTTCGGGGCGATCCAGGCCGTAGAGACGCCGGGCCGACTCCGGTTCCTTGCTGCAATCCAGGGCGTCGGTGGCCGCAAGCTGCATGCGGGCCGCCAGTTCAAAGTTGCTGATGCGGGCCTCCAGTTCCAGGTTGTCCGGACGCAGTCGCGCATGCTCCCGGTTCAGAGTCTGGAGGAATCGGAGGCGGGCGTCAGCGGCAGCCAACGGAGTGCGGGGCTCCAGGTTCAACACAGGAGAGGTTTCGGTAGCCCGTACCGGCATGCCCTGATAGACCGGCGGCATCCAACCGCTCGACCAGTTCCGCGCCCCATCTACGGGGAGTCCGGCAGGGTTCAGAATGGCAACGTACGCAGGGAGATTCTGGTTCTCTGTGCCGAGCCCATACGTGATCCACGCCCCCATCGTGGGGCGCCCGGCGACGGGGGAGCCGGTGTGCATGTGGCCACATGCCTGCTCGTGGTTCTCGTGTTCGGACACCATCGAGCGGATGACGGCTATCTCGTCCGCATGTTCCGCCAGCCCCGGGAGTAACTCGGAGAGTTCCATCCCCGACTCTCCATGCCGTCGAAACTCGAACGGGCTGGCGAGCCAGGCGCCCGTTTTCTTCGCATCCACATCGTTGACGAAGTCTTTGCCGGGTTTCTCCCCATTGTGCTGCTTCAGAGCGGGCTTCGGATCGAACAGGTCCACGTGGCTCGGACCCCCGTTCTGGAACAGGTAGATGACCCGTTTCGCGCGCCCGGCGTAGTGCGGGCTGCGCAGCAGGAGATCGCGCGGGCCGTTGCCTGCCGCCTCGGCTCGCTCCTCATCCGCCAGGAGCACGCTGAGCGCGAGTGCCCCGGCGCCGGCGCCGACGCGGGAGAACAACTCGCGCCGGGAAAGGTTCCCGAGGAGGCGGTCGCGGTGGAGTTGATGGAACTGCATCCCGTGTGTCCTCTCAGTCCAGGTAAAGAAATTCGTTGGCGCTCAAGAGTGCCTGGCAAAGGTCGGCCCACGCGTCTTCCGCGGCCGTTTCCGTCTTTCCCAGGCCGGCGTAGCGGGTCATCTGCTCCCGCAAGAAGCCGGCTGCGGCAGTCCGCTCCGCCGGAGAGGGAGTGCGCCCGAACGCCAGCCGGTAGGCACGCCCCAGGCGCACCGCGGCGGGATCCGTTCCGGCCATCGCATCGGGCACGTCGTGGAGCAACCGCCGTGCGAAGTGCCGCGCCTGCGTGGTCAGGAAGGCGCTGTTCATCTGCGCCAGAGCCTGCGTCGCCGTAGCGGCCGGAGTCCGCCGGGTGCAGTTCGTCTCGATCACGGGCTGATCGAATGCGTTCAGAAAAGTCACCGGGGTGGTGCGCCGCACGCGGACGTAGATCGAACGTCGTCCACTTCCCGCCTCCCCCGCCGCCGCGATCTCGCCGGTCGGCCGGGTCTCCAACTCGGTCGGCTCGCCGAACATCCTGGAGTCAAGCATTCCCGATACGGAAAGTACCGCATCGCGCACCGCTTCCGCCTCCAGCCGCCGGGCGCGCTGCCGCCAGAGCAGTTGGTTGTCCGGATCCACTGCTCCCGCGTCCGATCGCCAATGGGATGCCTGCCGGTAGGTAGTGGAAGTGACGATCAGGCGGTGGAGGGCCTTGAGGGAACGGTTCAGCGTGACGCTGCCGGTCTTTGTCCGCGGACGCGCCGAACTGTATTCGGATGTGGGGTGTGGAGTATCGGGTGTCGGGTGTCGGTGCGACGACGCGGCAAGCGCCACCGCGAGCCAGTCCAGGAGCGGCTGGTTTGTGGGTGGGGCGCCGGAGCGGCCGAAGTTATCCAGAGTCGGCACGATGCCCACGCCGAAGTGGTGGTACCAGACCCGGTTCACCAGGACCCGCGCCGTAAGCGGATGCTCAGGGCGAGTGAGCCAGTCGGCGAGGGCACGGCGGCGGCCGGTGGTGTACGCTCCCGGCGGAGGCGGCGGTATACGGAAGGGCCGGGTTGGGTCGTCCAGGGCGGCGGGAATCCCGGGCTCCACCGGCTCACCGGGTCGGAGCCAGTCGCCCCGAATCAGGAGTGGGGTGGGCGGTGGAGTGGCGTCCTGGTCATAGAAGGCACGCAGGGTAGGCAGATTGATCCGCTTTCGTTCCTGCTCTTCCTTTGCTTTCAGGACGGTCGCCCGTTGTTCCCGGAACTCGGGAAACTGCGCGATGAGTTCGTCATCTGTGGCCTGCGCCTGTACGCGGAACCGGGCAACGAGCGCCCTTTGTTCCGCCGACCGTTTCGCTTCCTCGAGACGCGCCGCGGTGAGCAGCGCTTCCCGATCTGCCTCGGGGACTTCAGGGAGCCGGGCTTCCAGACGCCGCACGCGGAACTCCTGTACCAGTGAAGCCTGCCGGGCGTTCAGGGGACTCACAGCGGCATCCACCGCGGCATTGATCTGCTTCACCCGTTCCTGCTCCGCGGCACTCGCGGCGACAATCTGCCTGCGAGCGGTCGGCAGCAGCGTGCCGCGCGGACGCACGCCGGCGAACAGCAGTGCCTGTACGCGATAGTAGTCCTTCTGGGACAGCGGTTCGTACTTGTGGTTGTGGCACCGGGCGCATTGCAACTGCAGGCCCATCACCGAGGTTGCCAGGATCGTCTCGGTGTCGTGGAGCATCCGGTACTGGTACTCGCCGTACTGGTGGGGATTGAAGTCGTCGCGGGTGGCGTCCACTGCGTTTCGCAGGAATCCGGTCGCCGCCACCTGGTCCACCTGCTCCGGCGTCCATTCACGGAGGTTCTTGTAGTCCGCGATTTCGTCTCCGGCAATCTGCTCGCGCAAGAACTGATCGTACGGCTTGTCCGCGTTGAGGCTGCGAATCACGTAGTCCCGGTAACGCCAGGCGTTGGGGCGCACGCGATCTTCCTGGAGCACGCCCTCACTCTCTGCATAGCCGGCGGCATCAAGCCAGTGGCGGGCCCACCGCTCGCCGTACCGGGGGTCCGCCAGCAGACGGTCCACCACCCGCTCGTATGCCAGCGGCTGCGCGTCGCGCAGAAATGCATCGCACTCCTCGGGGGTGGGCGGCACGCCGACCAGGTCGAACGTGACGCGCCGGAGCAGGGTGATCCGATCCGCCTCGGGAGAAAAACTGAGGCCGCGGCGTTCCAGATCGGCGAGCAGGAACGCGTCTATCGGGTTCCGTACCTGCGCCTGCGCCCGCACGACCGGAAGGGCGGTAGCCCGGGGCGCGCGGAACGCCCAGTGCCCGGCGGCGCCGGAGTTCCCAGGCGCCCCGGCCCGAATCCAGTCGGCAACCGCGGCCAGTTCCGCAGGGCGCAGCGGCGCGCCCCCACGGGGCATGCGCCCGTCCTTGAGCATCTGATACAGGAGTGAACGTTCCGGATTCCCCGGCACGACAGCCGCCCCGGAATGGCCTCCCTGGCGCAAATCTCCCCACGTTGCAACAGAGAAGCCGGCGTGCGGTTGTCGCGGACCGTGACAGCCGAGGCATCGTGCGCGGAAGAGGGGGAGCACCACCTGTTCGTACGCGGCCGGCCGGGGCTGCAGCGCCGCGGCCACACTCCCCGCTGCGGGCAGTACGATGGCTCCGAGCAGCAGGGCACCCAGCCGCACAGGGGACTGACCGGTTCTCGTCGGAGAGAAAGGCCGGTGTATCAGGGGGACCGGGCGGCGAGAACGGGGGGTAGAAAACGGGAGTGAGCTCATTTCAGCGGCGCTTTCGTTTCGGCTGCGGCTGCAGCGCCGGGGGCGACACCGTGCGGGCGCGGAGGCGGGCGTTGTAATCCTGGCGCTGATTGGATTCCTTCATGGCGACAAACTGCTTCTGGCGCTCCTGGATGTCGGCGTCCATACGTTCTTCCCAGCCCGGCTGGCGCACGTCTCCTGCGACGACAATTGTCCAGGTGCCCTCCGGAACATCCAGGCGAAACTGCTGGGTCTTCAGGCCCCCGTTCATCCGGACGGCGGAGAGGCAATAGAAGAGCGCCACCCGGCCATCGTTGCTCGTGGTCTCGATCTTCAGCGGCAGCCCCTCCGCCCGCGTGATCCAATACGTCGTTTTCCCCCGGTCGAGGAAGGCTGCGGCTCCCGGGCCCGCCAGGCGCCGGAGCGCGAGATGATTCGTGAGGTCCTTGTTTTCATACTGGATCAGGAAGCACGGGTTTTTGCGCAGCAAGGGGATCTGTTTCAACTCGTCCGTGATGCGGGCATGCTCCGACGCCAGCGCATTCTTCCGCAGGATATCCTCGGTTGGCTGGGTGCTTGCTTTTAGTTTGGCCCGTTCCTCCGTCAACGCTGCATGCCGTCCCGTAAGCCGCTTCTCCAGTTCGTCCAAGTCCGGGTCGGGGAGCAGCTTGCCGTTCGGCAGATCGCGCACCACGCGGCCCAGACTGACGGCCGCCATCCGCAGCGTGCTGCTGGGGTTCGGCGAAGTTGTATCGAGATTCTGGAAACGCCGTACGACGATGTACTCCGAGGGCGGACTCCACGTCCGCTCAATCTCCCCAGTGACAACCGAGAACTGAGTTTGACCCAACACCTGCATGCTCTGCCACAGGGTTCCCGGCCGCAGGTACGCCTGATGGAAGGGAATCCAGAGTGCCAGGCCAGGGTCATCCTTCTCTCCCGGTGTCGTCGGGATGTCTACCTGGATCACCCCCAGAGCCTCGTAGTCCTCCAGCACCCGGGTTGGGGCTGGGGCGGGCTCACTCCGGGCTGGGACCAGGAGGACAAGCAATAGGAGAGTGGAGAGCGAAGCGGTGAAGAGTGTTCGGCCGACCATCGGCGAGCGATCCTTCCATAGTTGCCGCACTGGCAAGAGCGGCACACCCGGGGCGAGGTCGGGCAGTTCCCGGCCCGAAGACGCCCTAGAACAGTTCTGGAGGCGTGGCGGGTTCCCCTTCCTGCCGAGAGTGAGGAGGTGGTGGGGATGCAGCGGGCTCCTGCTTCTACTGACGATAGCAGCAGCAGTCCGAGCTCCGGGGTATTCCCAGGAGCAGCCTCTTGAGTTAGAGCCGTCCAGGGTGCAGCAGGGATACGCCCTGTTTTTGCGCCTCAATGATCCGGCGGCCGAATCCCCGGAAGCCACCTGGCAGCAGGCCACCTTTCCGCTCTATCACGCAGACGGAGAACCTGCGTGGTCGGCGGTGCTGCCGGTGGCGCCGGACGTACCGCCGGGGGGACACATGCTCCTCGTCGGCTACCGGCGCGACGGTGAGTCTCGCAGCGTGCGGCGAAGTGTCGAGGTACGCGCGACACGATACCGCACGCAACATCTGCGCATGGCGCGGAACACGGCGCACCTCTATTCCTTCCCGGGAGTACAGCAAGAGGACGCGACGGTGGGCGCTGCGGTGCGGGCCACGAGCGGTGACCGCTTCTGGCGCGGCGATTGGATGCTGCCTGTGCGGGGACGCCAGACTACCCCGTTTGGGGTAGTACGCTATCGGAACGGCAAACGGGTGGGGCGCCACTCCGGCCTCGATATCGCGGCGCCGACGGGAACGGCGGTGTGGGCGCCGGCGGCCGGTCGGGTGCAACTGACGCGCAAGTTCCGCAAGTACGGCGGCACGGTCGTGCTGGATCACGGACAGGGCGTGACCAGCATGTATCTCCACCTCAGCCGCATTCACGTGTCGTCGGGAAGCCGGGTGTCGCGTGGACAGACGATCGGGCGCGTCGGGGCCACGGGCGCCGCGACCGGTCCACACCTGCACTGGTCCGTCTACGCACAGGGAACCAGTCTGAACCCGCTGTTCTTCACGCGCCTGGGTGCGAACGGGGTACAGCAGGCCCAGGTGTCTCGCATTCGCCAAATGGCAATGCGTGGGCGCGCCGGTCGGCGGGGGTCGGCGCCGGCTTTTGCCGGTCATCGCGCGGCTCGCCGGGCTCGGCTGGTGCGCCTCGCCCGAGTGACGGCGCGCAGGCAGCGGGTCCGGATCGCCGGGGCGCGGCCCCGGATCACCTGGGCGTCGTCCCATTCTGGCAGGCCGGGCCGTTCGCAAGTGCGTGCGGCCACAGGGCGAGCTGGTCTCCGCCTCGCGGATCGGGCGCGGCGGCAACGCATCGAACAGCGCCGTCGCACCCAGCGACTGGCACAGCGGCGGCGTCGCACCCAGCAACTGGCGCAGCAACGGCGCATCGAACAGCCGCGTCGCACCCAGCAGTTGGCGCAACAGGGGCGTGTCGAACAGCAGCGGCGTAGCCGGCAACTGGCGCAACAGCGGCGTGCCGAACAGCAGCGGCGTAGCCGGCAACTGGCGCAACAGCGCCGATTGCACGTCCGACGCCTGTCACGGGGCTCTGCAAATCGCCTCTACGCCCAACGATTGGCGGGGACGGTTTCAAACCCGCCCCAACTGCGGAGACGCGGGCGACACGCACGGCGCCTGGCCGGGGCGGGTTTCAAATCCTACACGAGTGTGGAACTGCGCCGACGGCGGGCCGTTCGCCACCTTGAGCGGCGGGTCGCGGCTTCCGGCAAGCAGCACGAAAGCCGGAAAGCGATTCGCAGCGCCCGGGCGTTCACCCCACGCCGCAACCGGTTGTGAGGCCATCCTGAGGCAAGAGTGGAGAGAAGTGAGAAACGAGTAGTGTCCGCACTCACTCCTCACTTCTCTCCACTTATTTCTCTCTTATGCCTGCCGCAGGACCGCAAGCACCACGCGCGGGATCCCTGCCAGGTCGGGCAGGATCATCACCTCTCCCCACCGGACGTCGACGGACAACATCGCGTCCACCGGCGCCTCCTGTCCGAGGCCGATCTCCAGGGCAAGCAATCCCCCCGGAGCCAGGCACTGCGGTCCCCGATGGATCAGCGCGCGGACCAGCAGCAGGCCATCCGCACCGCCGTCGAGTGCCGCCCGTGGTTCATAGCCCCGCACCTCCGGCTGCAATGCGGCGAGATCGGGTGTAGGGATGTACGGAGGGTTGCTCACCAGTACATCCCAGAGACCGGGGAGGCAGGAGGGGGCTTCAGACGCATTCCGTGCGATCTCACCTGTTGTAGCCGGCACTGGTGGATTGTCCAGGGCATCGGGAAAGCGGGCCTGAATCACCTGCACCCGTGCGGCTACCCCGAGCAACCCGACATTGCTCTCGGCGATCTCGGCTGCCTGACGGTCCGGCTCCAGCGTCACAATGTGCAGGTCCGGCCTGAGGTGCGCCAGTCCGATGGCGATGCAGCCGCTGCCTGCTCCGACTTCCAGGGCGCGTGCCGCCGGCCGAGCGCGGGCTGCCACCGCTTCAACCAGGCACTCCGTCTCCGGCCGAGGAATCAGCACACCCGGGCCGACCCGGAACGACAGCCCGAGGAACTCCCAGCGCCCCAATAGGTAGGGGAGTGGCTCCCGGCGCACTCGCCGCTCCACCAGCGCAGCAAATTGCTCCGTCTCGCCCGGCTGCAGCCGTCGCTCCGGATGGGCGAACAAGTACGTGCGGGTCCGGCCCAGGACATGAGCCAGGAGCAACTCCGCGTCCAGCCGAGGCGAATCCACCCCCGCCGCTGCGAGGCGCATGATGGCCGACTGGAGTGCCCCGGCGACTTCAGGTTCCAAGCCTCACCCCGGGAACGCCGGCATCATGCCCGCATCGCACCACTTCATCGCCGCCCCGGGAACGCCGGCGTCGGGCCAGCATCGCACCACTTCACCGCCGCCCCGGGAACGCCGGCATCAGGCCGGCATCGCACCACTTCGCCACGTTCGAGCGCACCCTGCCTTCGGGCAATCTACCCCACACGCCACACCCCACACCCGCGTCACTACGGCCCGGTCGCACCGTGCAGCAGCCCTGCGGTCTCCGGGAGACCACACAGAAGGTTCATATTCTGGATGGCCGATCCGGCCGCGCCCTTCACCAGGTTGTCAATGGCGCTCAGGCAGATGGCGCGTCTGGTGCGGTCATCCACCCGAATCGCGATGTGGCACATATTGGAACCGTTCACAAAGCGCAGTTCCGGCAGCGCGGATTCGAGCACCTGCACGAACGGGGCCTCGCGGTAGTACTCCCGATAGCGAGCCGTGAGGTCTGCTGCGGTGTGGGAAGCAGCCAGACGCACGTAGCAGGTCGCCAGAATGCCGCGATTCACGGGCAGCAAGTGTGGCGTGAACGTCAGGGGCGCGGACGTTCCCGACAGGCGGGCCAGTTCCTGCTCCATCTCCGCGATGTGGCGATGTCCGGTCACGCCGTACGCCCGGAAATTGTCGGCAATGGCGGGAAAGGAGAAGGCAGGGTCCATTCCCGCTCGCCCGCCGGCCCCCGACACGCCGCTCTTGGCATCCACCACGAGCGTTCCCGGCTCGGCGAGGCGATCTGCAAAGAGCGGCGCCACTGCCAGGAGAGTGGCGGTCGGGTAGCACCCCGGATTTCCCACGAGAGTGGCTGCCGCGAAGCGCGAGCGATCCAGTTCCGGCATTCCATAGGTGGCCTGCGCCAGCAAGTCCGGGCTGACGTGTTCGCGCCCATACCAGCGCTGGTAGTTCTCCGGGTCCCGTACCCGGAAGTCACCCGACAGGTCCACCACCTTCTTGCCGGCTGCGAGCAACGCCCCGGCTTTTTGCATGGCTTCCCCGTCCGGAAGAGCAAAAAAGAATGCGTCCGCCGCTGCGTTCGCCTCATCGCCGTCAAATGCCTGGAAACGGAGGTCGGTCACTCCTCGCAGTCCGGGGAATCCGTCGCTGACCAGCGCCCCCGCCTGGCTCTCGGAGGTGACGTAGGTGATCCGGAAGTCGGGATGACTCAGTCCCAGCCGGAGCAGTTCCCCGCCGGCAAAGCCGCGTGCACCGATGATACCGATTCTTACCATTCGTTGTGTCCCACCCGTCAGCGCCGCGCACCGTCCAGGGATCGGGCATAGAGCGCCGTGCCCAGGTGGTCCACCGCGACCTTGCCGCGGGCGCTCGAAGCGTGGATAAAGTAGCCATTCCCCACGTAAATGCCGGTGTGGTCGTGATGGCGTCGTACCGAGAAGTAGAGCCGATCGCCCGGCTGCAACTGATCGAAGGGCACTTCGGCCCCCACGAGGGCCTGCTCGCTTGCCCGGCGCGGTAACGAAACGCCGGCAAGAGCGAAGCAGTTCTTCACCAGCCCGCTACAGTCTATGCCCCGCTCGGTGTTGCCGCCATACACATAGGGGGTTTCTTGATACCGATACGCCTCGCCCAGCACTGCTCGCGACTGCGGAGTCACCCCCGGCGCGGGCGGGTTGGGCGCAGACTGCCCCGGCGCGGAGGCAGCCGGCAGCGGTGCGGTCGGGGTCACCGCCGTGACTTGATAGGGGAGCAGTTCCAGGTGGGTTTGAGGCACGTAGCCCTGGCTGCCGTCACCCATCAACAGGCAGTACCAGCCCAGCCCGCCATTGACCACCGCTACCTGCTGCCCCTGCTTGAGCATCCCGATGCGTTGGGAACGTGCGTCGGGCAGCCGATAGACATCCACCGATCCACTGATGATTGCACCGAGTCGAGCCTGAACCGGTACCTGTGCCCCGGATTTCGGGAGCGATGCCGCCTCGAGCGGTCCCTCTCCCTCGCCGAACGACGAGGGTCCCGCATTGCGCCCCACCGGCGGCAGCACGGGCGGCCCGCCGCGTCGCTGCACGCCAATCTGGGTCGGTTTCCGTTGGAAGGGCGAGACGGGAGCCCCGGCCATCGGAAGCGCCCGGAATCCCCCCTGGACCATGGGCGAAGCACGCCGGGGTGGCGCCGGTGTGACTGCACCACGAGCACGGAAGGGCGCGGACTGGGCTCCGGCAACCGTACCGCGGGGAGGCAGGAGCCGGATCTCAAATTCGGCGCGGGCTGCGGAGACAATGCCGGTAGTGATGACCAGGGCGACGCTGGGAATGAGGGTGCCGTTCACGATGGGGTTGCTCGACAGAGGGCAGAACCTGATGACCATTTGAGTTTGTCCTCAGGCGATTCGTTTCCCTTCTTCCAAAGTAGATTGAAAGAGAAGGGTGACCGGGGGCTTGGTGACCTTGCCGATGACGCTGCGGGGGAGTTCCGGCAGGCAGAGCAGGCGGGTGGGGATCTTGTAGACGGCGAGCCGCTCCCTGGCCCAGGCACGGAGTGCCGGCAGATCGAGGCTGGAACCGGGTTGCAGCACCACGGCGGCTCCGACTCGCTCGCCCCACTCCGGATCCGGCACGCCGACCACGCAGCATTCCCGCACCGCCGGATGCTCGCGCAGGGTCTCTTCGATCTCCAGCGCGGATACCTTGTAGCCTCCGGTCTTCAAAATGTCCACCGAGTCGCGCCCCAGAATCCGGTAGATCCCCTTCTCCCGCACCGCCACGTCGCCGGTGCGAAACCACCCGCCGGTGAATGCTGCCGCAGTTGCTTCCGGACGCCTCCAGTACTCACGGAACACTCCGGGGCCCCGCACCAGAATCTCCCCCGGCACACCGTCCGGGGGCATACCTCCGTCATCGTCCCGCAGTGTCACCTCCACGCCCGGCAGGGGAGAGCCGACGCAGCCGGGGTGCCGCGGGTCATGCAGCGGGTTGGAGAGCGCCATCCCGATCTCCGTCATGCCGTAGCGCTCCAGCAGTGTGTGTCCGCTGACATCCCGCCAGGCATCCAGAGTGCTCACGGGCAGTGCCGCCGATCCGGAGACCATCAGGCGAAACTTGCGACACGCGGCAGAGAGGGCGTCCTGCCGCGGCTGCTCCGCAGCTTCCCAGGCGGCGATCAGTCGCACATAGATGGTCGGCACCGCCATGAACAGCGTGAGCGGCGCATCAAGAAAGCGTTCCCAGACCGCCTCCGCATCGAAGCGCGGCATGAATTCGCAGCAGGCGCCGCTCCAGAGCGCGCAGGTAAGCACGTTCACCACCCCGTGAATGTGGTGCAGCGGCAGCACGTGGAGAATGTGATCGTCACTCGACCACTCCCAGGCCTCGACGAGGGACTGGACCTGCGCGGCAATGTTCGCGTGGGTGGTGACGACCCCCTTCGGGCGGCCGGTGGTGCCGCTGGTGTAGAGGATCAGCGCCCGGCGCGTCTCCTCTACCTCCGGCAGCCGCTGCACGACGGGAGAAGCGGGCGTGGGGTGTGGGGTGTCGGGTGTGGGGTGCGGGTGTTCTTCCCCTTCCGGGACGATCAGCAGTCGAAGACCGCGGGCCGCCGCGATGTCCGCGACTCGGTCCGCTGTGTCCTGATGCGCTACGAGGACGGAAACCCGCGCATCGTCCACGACATATTCCAGTTCGGGGCGGGGGTGCTGGAGACAGAGCGGAACCGCGATCCCACCCGCCCGCCAGATGCCCCACTGGACCGCCGCGTACCAGTACCCAGGCGGCACCAGGAACGCCACCCGTGCTTCGTGCAAATCCGGCGCGTCGAAGAGCAGGCGCGACGCGATTCCCGCCGAACTCTCCAACAACCGACGATACGAGTGTGCGCCTTGCTGATCGCGGATCGCGATGCGCGGGGCAGACGTGCCGGCCCGAGCGATGAGTGAGAGCATAGAGGTCCTGGGAAGTGCCACGTCTGGGAACGGCGGGGCTGCGGTGGGAAACGCGCTGTGCGGTCACGGACTCGTGATAGACTCCGCTCGCCGGGAGTCGGTTGTCCCCCGGGCTTGGCGTGGCGCCGGATCAACCGTGTCCATTCTACTATCTCGCGTAGACCCGGTGAAGCTTCGTTCGCCCGTAGCGCTTCCAGGGTATTCGGTACCCGGAACGGCCGAAGGAGGAGTGAGGAAAGAGGAGTGAGAAACGAGTAGTCGCCGTGCTCTCTCCTCACTCCTCTCCACTCTTTTCTCCCCCGTGGTTGCCCTCGAAACCCCGCGGCGGCTGCGTGTGAGTCTGAATCATGGACCCTCTGAAGCCCCTTCGTCTCTATATCCGCAATACTCGGGAACATCGTCGCCTGGGGCACACCGTCGAAGTCCAGGTGGCCAGCGAGTTCTTTGGAGACGAAATCGGATATCTCCTCTGTCCGGAGGGATTCTCCCGCGATACCGTCGTCTATTCCTGTGGCGTCGGCAAGAACGTGGACTTCGACCTCGCACTGATCCGGCGATTCGGTATGACCATTCATGCCTTCGATCCGACTCCGCGTTGCCTGGAGTGGGTACAGCAGCAAGCATTGCCCGCGGAGTTCCGATTCCACCCCTACGGGGTTGCGGACTATGACGGAACGGCACAGTTTCACCCCCCGATCCGGGAAGGTGCGCCGGATTTCACCGTGATCGAGCGCGAGGAACGCGGCGTGGGTCCCGCCGTGGATGCACAGGTCCGGCGCCTGGGAACCCTCATGCAGGAACTGGGACATTCGCACCTGGATCTCCTGAAGCTCGACATTGAGGGCGCAGAGTATCCGGTGATTGCGGACCTGGTGAACACCCGTCTGCCTGTCGGCCAGATTCTCATTGAGTTCCATCACCGGTGGCCGGAGTTCGGCGAGGCAAAGACGCGGGAAGCGGTGGACTTGCTGCGCGGGGCGGGCTTTCGGATCTTCTCCATCTCCAAGAACCGCGACTACTCGCTGATCCGGGTTCCACGCTCGTGAGCCAACCCCACCCCCCGAACATCCGATCCATCTCGATCCACGCGCGTGCCAGCAAGGTGCGAGTTGCGCAGTGCGTCCCCCCGCCGACCGCACTCCCGGGGTTCCTGGCACAACTCCCTCCCGTACTGGCTGCAAGCGGACTGCGGGAGATTGTGGACGGAGTCGTTGCCGCCCACCGGAACGGCCGGCCGGTGCTGGTCTCGATGGGAGCGCATCCGATCAAGTGCGGCCTGGCGCCGACCCTCGTGGATCTGGCGCGCCGGGGCGTGGTGACGGCGTTTGCCACCAACGGCGCCACGCTGATCCACGACAGCGAACTCGCCCTGTTCGGGCACACCTCTGAGGACGTCGAACAGGGACTGCGGGACGGCACCTTCGGCATGGCGGAGGAAACGGCCGCGTTTCTGAATGAGGCGATCGCGGCGGGGGCGAAGCAGAATCTTGGGCTGGGGGAAGCGGTGGGTCGCGCACTGCTGGCTGCCCGGGCGCCCCATGCGGATTGCAGCCTGTCGGCGGGCTGCGCGGCACTCGGTATCCCGCTCACCGTGCATGTGGCGGTAGGCACCGATGTCATCCATATGCATCCGTCCGCGGACGGCGCCGCCATCGGAGAGACGAGCCTGCGAGATTTTCGTCGTCTCGTCGCGCTCGTTGGGGAGTTGACCGGCGGCGCGCTGCTGAATCTGGGTTCGGCGGTGATCTTGCCGGAGGTGCTGCTGAAAGCGTTTGCTATCCTCCGCAACCGGGGACAGGATCTGGCAGGTTGTCTCAGCGTGGACCTGGACATGATCCGCAGCTACCGCACAACCACCCAACTCGTAGACCGGGTCCGTTTGCTGGGGGGGCGCGGCATTGCCCTCACCGGACACCACGAGATCATGGTGCCCTTACTCGCCGGCCTGATTCTGGCCGAGTTGGAACCCCCCCACACGCCGGATGCGCCTGCCGGGAAACTCGTGACGCGCGACACGCTCCCTGCCCTGGGCGAGCGACTCCGCGCCGCCGGCCGCCGCGTGGTCTTCACCAACGGCTGCTTCGACCTGCTCCACGTGGGGCACACACGCTACCTGCGCCAGGCCCGTGCGCTGGGCGATGTGCTTGTAGTTGCGCTCAATACCGACCGCGGGGTGAGCCGTCTGAAGGGTCCGGCGCGCCCTCTGATCCCCGAAACCGAGCGCGCGGAACTGCTGGCGGAACTCACCTGTGTGGACTACGTGACTCTGTTCGATGAGCCGCTGCCCAACGACACGATCCTTGCCCTCCGGCCCCACGTGCATGTCAAGGGCGGGGACTATACCGCCGACACGCTTCCCGAAACTCCGGTGGTGCGCAGCTATGGCGGCGAAGTGCGCATTTTGCCGTTGACTCCTGACCGTTCCACGACCCGACTGGCCGAGGCACTCTCCGCCTCGGCGGAGTGATTTCTATGAAGGCCATCGGCATCATCCCCGCACGCTATGCGTCGTCCCGGCTGCCGGGAAAGGCCCTGGCCGAAATTGCCGGCCGGCCGATGATCGAGCACGTCTACCGGCAGGCGACGCGGGCAACCTCTCTCTCCGGCGTATGGGTCGCAACCGACGACACGCGCATCCGGGACGCAGTGCTGGGGTTCGGCGGCAACGTGGTGCTGACGCGCCCAGAACACCCGTCGGGCACCGATCGCATCGCCGAAGCCGCCCGCGACCTGGAGGCGGATGTAGTGGTCAACGTGCAGGGTGACGAGCCGATGCTTGACCCGATGGAGATTGATGCCGTCGTGGCGCCGTTTGCCGGCCGGCCGGAACTGGTGATGACCACCATCGCTACGCCGATCAAGGATCCGCTCGACATGGAAGCGCCGTCGGCGGTGAAAGTGGTGCGGGACCGTGAGGGCTTTGCGCTCTACTTCTCCCGTCTGCCCATCCCGTACTACCGCTCCGGCTCCGGCGGGCCCCACTGGAAGCACATCGGGCTGTACGCCTACCGGAAGGAGTTTCTCCTCCGGTATCCCGAACTTGAGCCTACTCCGCTCGAACAGGCGGAAGCCCTCGAACAACTGCGCGCCCTGGAACACGGGTACCGCATCTTTGTGGCACTGACCGAGCACGACTCGATCGGAGTGGATACGGTCGAGGACCTGGAACGGGTACGGCGGCTCATGGAGTCGTGACCCGCCACGCTCGCCTTTCGCCCGGATGTACCCTCATGGAGGGCCCCGCAACTCCGATTGCGGGTGTCAGCGCACTCTACCGGTCAGCATCCCCCGGAGAGCATCGGAGCGGGCGCCCGGGCGCCCCCTGGGCCTGGTGTGGGGCGGCGCCGTAGAACTGATGCGCCCGCTGCGCCGGCACCCCGTATCGGATGCCGTCCCTGACTGAGGCACGTTGTCAACACAAGCAGGGCTGCTTGAGTAGTCGGGCCGCACCGGGTGCCGGGTGCCCCGTGGGCGCGGGCGGAGCAAGCGGTCCCGCGAGTACGGCAGACGGCGCCGCGTCAACTTGCGATGACGCGGCGCCGGATGGGGCATCAATCCGGCCCGCGAGTGGGCCGGGTCTCTACTGGTATGTTTCCAGCGTGAGGCGGCGCGTCGTGCGGTTCCAGTTCACGCGGAAGTCGGTGACACGGCTCAGGAACTCGGTCGAAACGTAGATTTCGTCGTCAATCGAGAGCGGCGCGGTCGAAAGCGAAATCGGACTCCCTCCGCGACTCGTGACCTGCGTGTCCCCCGCGGTGCAGCGCAGCGCCCCACGGGGCGTGGTCAGCGTGAAGGTGTCGTCCCCCTCGCGCTGGTCGAAGCGCAGATTGGCCGCACGGGCGATCGGGGCCAACGGCACGAACAGTTCACCGTTGATGGTCATCGGCTGTGCGTCCCGGAAGGGCACCACGCGATCGTCCAGGCGCACCTCCGCGCCGACGCCGCGCCGGTCTCCCACGCGGCCCGGTTCATCTCCGGCACGAACGCTACCCCGGTCGCGCGCCTCGCGGGCGTCACGAGGGGCACGCGCATCGCGCCCGGCGCCGTCGGCATTCGAGGCGTAACGGTAGCGCGGGCTATCGTCGAAGAGCAGGCGCTGGTCCAGGCGGATGCCGAACTCGGTGTTCTGCGCCAGGTCCACGTCCTTGTACCCACCGGCTTTTTCCTTATTCAGGTACCCGAAGACGGCTCCGCCCAGGCCACCCAGAAGGGCGCCTTTGAGCACGCCGCCCCCCAGCAAGGTACCCAGCACAGCACCGCCGGCGGCGCCATATCCGATCCATTTCGTGGAGACCTTGCTGCCCGCCTTTCGGGAAACGTACCGTCCCTCAGAAGTGCGACGCGTGTCTTCCTCTCCAAGGCTCGCGAGGACGCCCCGCACAGCCACGGCCTTCTGGTCCGGTAGGAGAACGCGGCGGAACTCCATGTCGAGAACGCCCGGCTCGCTGCTGGTGGGCCTGCGCACCTCGGTCAGCACCCCCTCAAAGCGAGTGCCCTCCGGCAGGCCGCTTCGATCTTTCGGCGAGAGCGTTGCCTCGAAGCGCTGTCCGCTTCTGGCGTCCCGCGTGCTCAGCTTTTCCGCCAGGCGCGCCACCACAACCGTGTCCTGGGGCACGGAACCGCCCCGCTGCGCCAATCCGGGCCGAAGCCCGGAGGCCACCAGCACCCCCGCCAGCAACGGCAGCGCCGTCCGACGAACCGCCAACCTGTGGCTCATTGCATGCTCCCTCCGCCGGAACACCCGCAGGCACTCCCGGCATCTGTTTGTAGTGTGTTTGTAGTGTTGTAGGGCGGATCGGGGGCGAGGAACTGCGCATCAGGCGGCAGCCCCGTACGTGCCCCGGCCCGAGTTGGGGAGGATCGCTTCCCGACTTCCCACAGACCCGATACTCTGGGGTTGGGTTCCCGAAACCCGCAGAAAGAATACCCGGAAACAGCGGTGCGAACCGAAACGGGGCTAGGCTGCCTCGGCGCGCCGGAGCACTGCCGCCAATTCCACGGGCTTCCCGTCCCGGCGGGTGCTCTCATGGGCGGCATCCATGAAGGCAAAAATCTCCAGCGTCTCGCGGGGCGGCACCGGGGGCACTCTTGTCTTCCAGAAGCGGGCAATCTGCCGGGCAAGGGGCTCGTACGCGGCATACTTGCCCTGCGGATACACGCCCTTCACCGGGGCATAGCCGCCGTATTTGCCGGACGGCACGATTCCCTTGCTTCCGAACACCAGAGCCTGGTACTGCACGGCGCCCCGATGGATCCCCCGATAGGTCCCCACGCGTCCATCGCCCCAGGTGCCCGTGACATAGTCGGTCACGGCCGTTTTCACCCGGGTCACGCTCCGGCACCCGGGGCCCATGATCGTGAACAGGGTTTCCACCCCGTGCACCCCGTGCCAGAACAGGTCTGGGTGCGTCGGATCCAGCGGGCAACCTCCGTACACCTCACAGCCCAGCACTTCTCCGACCTCTTCGTGCTGGCGCATGTCGTAGAAGCCGGGGCTGAACCGATGCTGTGAGCAGGAGAACACGGGCGCGCCGGTGGACTCCGCCAGGCGGAAGATCTGCACGGCGTCCTTGAGCGATGCGGCCAGGGGCCGGCCGATGTATGCGGGTTTGCCGGCCGTCAGGGCCGGGCGGACCTGCGCCAGGTGAGCGCGACCATCCACGCTCATCACCATCACGGCATCCACCTGGCGCACCACCTCTGCCGGAGTGGGGACAACGCGCACCCCCAGAGGCTGGATTTGCTCAATCCACTTGGGCAAGTTCGCGCGACTTTCGGCGATGTGGGGACTGCCGCCGGGAAAGGCCGCCACCACCCGCAGGCCGGCCAGATCCCCATCGGCCCGCGGGTCGTTCATCAGCCGGGTGAAATCCACCGCCTGGTAATTGTCAAACCCGATGATGCCCACGCGCAGAGGCTCACCTGCCGCTCGAGCCGCGGCCGGGACCCTTGCGCACAGTGCCGCAGCTCCCGCTACGCCGGTCAGAGCCTTCTGAAGTAGCGCCCTCCGGCTTCGTCCCCCCTGCTCCGGCATTTCAGGGCTGGCCCGAAATCTCGGCATGGAGCATCTGTACGAACTCTCGGCTGCGCTCCAGCGCCTCACCGGCGAGGTCCCGATCCAGGCGCGTTTCGTGCGTCAGCAGGCGTTCCCGTTCGGGGAGCCAGGTGTCGCGCAACTCGTCGGCGTGCTCGTGCAGGCTGGGGTCTTCCGGATTGGTGAACAGGTGCGCGAGCGCCCCCAGGAGTCCGTATTTTTCATTCACGGCGGGCTGATCAAGCTCGGCCTGCAACTGCTGCATCACGCGACGGTTCCGCGCCTGGCGCACGTCGCACACCTCGCGCCCGCGTTCGGTCAGCATGTGATCGCGGAAGCTGTCCTTCATGTCCACCCAGCGGGGGAGGTTCTGCACATACGTGGGCAGGTGAATCTCCTCGCCGCGGCGGAGTGCATTCCCCGCGCTGATCTGGATGTTCCGGTAGAAGGCGGTCAGCCCGACGTTGGGGTCAATCGTATCCGCGTCGTAGAGAATGCGCACCTCGGTCTCGCGGTAGCGTTCGTCATGCACCTCGGGGGGCACGTTCCCCTTGAGATGCCCGCGCACGATCTTGGATACCGGGCGGATGAAGTTCTCGGGATAGCCGAACTCACGCAGCACGTGCTCGGTCATGGTGGCTCCCGAAACATGATGAATCTGCCCGTGCAGGCCCATTCGATCGTATAGCTGCGTCACCCAGTTATGCCGATCCGGGGCGATGGTTTCGTTGAGCCAGAAACCCTCCTCGTCAACCACATTCTTGCCCTCCGGCGACTTTACGATCGCTCCGTCATAGCGTTTGGTAATGTCGTGGAGGATGGCAGCGTGGCGGAGCGAATCCGGGTCGCCATCCAGGTCTGCGGCCAGGGAAAGCGCCAAATTCTGCACGCGGTAGGTATGGTTCAGGTAGTACTTCCGCCAGGAGAAGCCGACCCGGACCACGTCCCAGAGATCGAAGGTAGAACGGACGAGGCGTTCGATGTCGTCGTAATGGCTGGGCATCGCAATGGGAAACGGGAGGCGCCTGCCGGACGGGGAAGCTGTCCGGCAGATGTGGGGGCGGAATGCTAGCGCGGGTGGCGCATCATCTGGCGCAACTCGGTGGAGTTCCCGGCGAAGGTCAGAGCGTCCTCTTCGGAAATCAGCCCGGCTCGCCAGTAGCGGAGGAGGCACTGGTTCATCGTCTGCATCCCCCAGTAGTCGCCCTCGGCGATGTGCTGGTAGATCATGCCGAAACGCCCCTCTTCCACCAACTTGGCGACCGTGGGTGTATTGATGAGCACCTCGACACCCGCCACCCGCCCATTCCCATCGCTGCGCGGCACCAGTTTCTGGGACACGATTCCGCGGAGGGAGCTCGACAGCCGCATGCAGATCTGCTGCTTGTCGTGCGGGGGGAACATGTTGATGATGCGGTCCATTGTCTCATAGGCAGAGGCCGTGTGGACCGTGGAGAAAACGAGGTGACCGGTTTCGGACGCCTGGAGGCAGATGCTGAAGGTCTCGACGTCGCGCATCTCCCCGATCAGGATCACGTCCGG
>SYMT01000149.1 GCA_005805375.1 Actinomycetota bacterium | reverse complement strand
GTTCGGATCGGTTGTAATCCCTGACGTGTCTGACAAGGTCGCCGGGACCTGGTCGCTCTGGAGGGTGCGGCTGCAAACTCCCGGAGTACGCCACGAGCGTTTCCTGCCGGTTTTCATCGGCGACGATGGGCGGATGCTCCAACCAACCGCCAGGTTGGTGTGGGACCGGCTTACGGAACTCCCTGAAGGTGTGCGCCGGGGAGAAACACTCGTTTCAGACCACGCTGCATGGGAAGCCTATGAGGCTGCACGGTCGGCAGCCGAATCTCTCGGGGCATACCTCTGCGAAGAGTTGGTCAGGGGGCATCAAGAGGCGATCGCGCGTGAACGGCGCAAAGGCATTACCGGATTCACGTCACGCCGGCGTCTGGTCCAGCGATTGGGAACGCCGCAGGTGCGGGCGAGTCGGCTCGCTCAACTGGAGAGAGAAGAAGGCGCCTGGGTAGCGGCATTGGCGGCGCGGGAATCTGCAGTACCGGATTTGACGGCGGTCGCCGCGGTGAGGGTCGAGCGATCAGATGGCCCCAATGGACTGCGGGACTGCATATGAAGCCGCCGCGAACCCCCGGATGGCGGGAACCGATCTTCAATGAGTTCTCCTCCGCGGTCGCCGATGTCGCGTGCCTGACGATTGTCGCCGACCCAGATGGACTGCTTGCGGAAAGCGGCGTAGTCGAAGGGCTACGGGAGCGAGGATTCGAGATCCTGGCATTCATAGACCATGTCGCCTTCCGATACGCCTACGAACGGTCCTGCCGCCGCTTCTGGGACGACGGGGTCGAGACATCGCCCATCATCGTGTTGCGTCTCCCCGTTGCAGATGTTTCCAGCCTGCCGTATGATCTGCTCGAAGGGGCCCGGAAGGCGAAAAGGCTGCTGTCGTTTAGCCTGGGCGAACTCTTCCCTCATCTGGCGCCTCGGGTGGTCGGCGAACTCGACCGAAGCGTTCTGGACCGTCTGTTCATCGCCCAGCAAGAGCTACACCCAGGTCCATTGGGGGAAACCGCCACCCGCGACTTCCTGCTGCGTCACGTCTTTGAACTAGACCCTTCATCCGCACCGGATGACGAGGGCCTTCTCCACCTACTCCTTCGCAGGCATTCCACGCGCCGCACTGTACCCCCATCTCTCGAAGACCGAATCGTTGAGATCTTGGGCGAGCGATTCGGCACCATTTGGCCACTCGATCAACTCGTTCGCAGCCGGGCTCGGTTCCTGAAGTTCATCCAGGAACGATGGCCACTTTTCCTCAAAAGGACTCTCATCACCGTCTCGGCGAAGGTTGGTGAAGCACCCCGCGTGCCCCTGTTCGACGTGCCTGGACCCGATCATCTGCCGTTCGGCGCTGACACCGTACGGGTGTACATCGACACCCTCTTCCTTGACGGACACCTCACTCCATCTGCTGCGGTTCCCCGAAGCGCGGTCATCGGCACGTGGATGGAGGCCGGCGTAGCCGGAAATGAGGAGGCGGATCATTCCCAAAGGATGGAGGGAATTCTCGATATCGTCGAGAGGGACCTGCCAGCGGAAGATTCGTCTCATCAGGATTGGCTGCTGGCGGCGCAGCGCTGGGCGGAGCTTACCATGCTTCGGTGGGCTTCGACAGCTATGCTCGATGTGAGCAGAATCGCCCGTATCGAGTCCGTGCGCGGGCAACTGGCCGGGGCATTCGCTGCTTGGCTGCCGGGACACTATCCAGCACTGGCCAACCTCTCGTTCTTGCCACGCCCGGTGATGCTTCACCAGATCCCTCGGGATATGGCGCACGGATTTGGCGGGCAGGCTTCCGCAAGAAAACGAGCGTTGGTGGTGGTGGACGGCCTCGCGCTGGATCAATGGGCGGTGCTGAGGCACGAGATGCCCGCGTCCGGCTGGTTGATCGACGAAAGCGCACTCTTCGCCTGGGTTCCGACCCTAACCTCTGTCGCGCGGCAGTCGATCTTCGCCGGTGAGCCCCCTTTCTACTTCGCCAGTAGCATCGGGCATACGCAGAAGGAAGCGGCGCACTGGACCCGCTTCTGGCTGGACGAGGGCGTCCGCAGGAGCGAGGTTGTCTACCTCTGCTGGAAGAAGCAGGATGACGATGAAGCCCTGGTCCACCGCGTTCGCGAGGCGGTGGAGAATCCAAAGTGTCGGGTGCTCGCCGCCGTCATCGGCACTGTCGACCAGATGCTTCACGGAACAGTTACCGGAACCGGCGGGCTTCACGCGAGTATCCGTCATTGGGCGAAAAACGGCTCGCTGTGGCGTCTGCTCCGGGTACTTACCGACGGAGGTTTTGAGGTCTTCCTCACAGCGGATCACGGCAACGTTGAGGCGAGGGGAATCGGTCACCCGAATGTCGGGCTCACTGCTGAGCAGCGAGGAGCGCGCGTCCACATCTTCCGGGACGAACCGACCCGGCAGGCAGTCGGTACAGACTATCTCGGTACTACACCCTGGCCGGCGATCGGCCTTCCCGCGGACTATCTCCCGCTCATCGCGCCGCCGGACGGAGCATTCATCGCCAAGGGAGAACGAACAGTCACCCACGGTGGCGCGTGCCTGGAAGAGCTCATCGTGCCTTTCATTCAGTTTTCCAAGAGAGTATGAGCCAACCGCCGCGATCGATCATTGGCTTCGATAGGAAGCTGGAACTGGCATGGCTTGATGCGATGGCCAGTCGGTTGGTTGCGGGGGCGTCGTCTGCAGAAGCTCGCCAATATGTCTGGAACCTGCTCGACGGCGTTCTGGCTGGCGATACCTCTCACGGAGCTCGGGGCAAGACGATCACCGTGCTGAGTCGAGTTTGGCTCCTGGTGCCTGCGCACGCAGAGCCGCTGCGTGAAGTCGCGGCCCGACTATTCTCGGACGCCCCGCGCGAGCAGCGGCTGGCGCTCCACTGGGCAATGCTTTCGGCAGCCTATCCGTTTTTCGTCGACGTCGCCGGATGTGCCGGCAGACTGCTTACATTGAACGGCGAACTTACTCTCGGCCAGGTCGTCCGAAGGATCAAAGAAGATTGGGGAGATCGTTCCACGCTGCCACGAGCGATCCAGAGGATTCTCCGCTCGATGGTCCAGTGGGGCTCACTAACTGATCGGGCAGGACGCGGGGTCTATGGGCCACCGAAGACTCGTATCCTCGCGGCCGGATCCTTAGGTGAGGTACTGGCAGAGGGACTGCTGCTGTCCGAAGGCAATGGTCTCCCGCTGGATCAACTGCGGAAGCACCCCGCATCATTCCCATTCGACCTGGCTCTTGATGCGAATGCGTTGCGTGCACACCCGCGCCTGATCTTGCACCGCCAGGGTGATCAAACGGACTTCATTGAGATCAAGCGACCCTCGCGACTACTCAATACTCATCCGCACGTAGTGGAGTCGTTTCGAGCAGTCCCACTCGGTGATGATCCATAGCGTGATTCCCGTGGGGAGCACGTACGCACGCAGCGTGCGACTTCTTTCGCGAATCGCACAATCGTTGCTAACCCGATCGTCACCGTCGCGGTCGCCTCAGTGGTGTCGGCGCAGATACCACTCGCACGATTCGTCGGCGGCTGCGAGGACGCGAGGCGCACCGGGCGTCCCGACCGCCCTTCCCAGGGTCAATATATGGTGTGCCCGGGCGTTCACTCTTTCCTCACTCCTCTTCACTCTTTCCTCGTGTCCCAGACGCGGGAGCCGCCTCGCAGGTCGGCATAGGTGACCAGGCGCACCGGACGGGCGGCGAGCGCATCGCGGAACTCCGGGGAGCGCAGGGCTTCGTACTCGGCGCGGCCGGCGGGAGTCGAGAAGTCCGGGTGGCAGTGCAGTTCGTAGTCGCCGGGCGCCAGGGCGCGGACCAGGCGCGCCAGGTGACCTGCCGCCAGGCGCCCGGTGCGGTAGAGCCCGAAACACCGCCGGGTGGTCACGTAGGGATAGTGCCGGAGCACGCGGCGCTGCCAGGCGCAGAGCGGACCGAACCAGAGTGCGAGCGGAAGCTGCGGGAGGGCGCTTCCGGGATCCTCATGCACCGCGTGAATGTAGTCATCCTCCGGGATGCGCAGACCGATCACGGGGTAGCGCGCGCACTGCATCAGCATGGCACGGAACACCACCGGAGTCAGTGAGAAGTGCACGTGGCTGTCCACGTGCGACCATCCCAGTTGCAGCCGATCGAACGCTTGAAACTGGGCCTCGACTTCGCGCAGCAACTCTCTGCGGCAGGCGGTCTGGAAGGTGTAACGGAGGGCGGCGCGCACGCAGTTGCGGTCCAGTTCGCCGTCGGCGCACCGGAGCCGCGGCGTCTCTTCGGGGGGCAGCAGCGGCGGTCCGTACACCACTGCCAGATGGAGGCCGACTGCCAGTGCGGGGTGATCCCGCGCCATCTGCACTGCCTCCGGGGCTGCCTTTGCCGCCACCATCAGACTCGTGCTGGTGACGATCCCTGCTTCGGCGAGGGCGCACACGGCTTCATTCACGCCGGTGGACCCCCCGAAGTCATCCGCGTTGAGGATCAGGCGGACCTCCGATCGGGCTGGACACTCGGGAGTCACCCGGGTGACTCCGGGACGTTCCCGACGGCGGGGCTCTCGGTCTGCGGCCCATATGTGGGCCGGGCGCCGGCACCCGGCTTCCCATGCCCGGCGGCGGCCTCGGGCGTCCAAAACATCATCCGGAGCTGCACTGCCAGAAACCCGACCCAGAAGACGTGGACCCCGACTGCCGCCAGCCAGAGGAGCGCATCCGGGCGATCGAACAGCGCCGCCGCCAGCACCAGCACCGTGAAGTCGCGCGACGTCAACTGCGCCAGCCACGCATCGAAACGCTGCTGCTGTGGCGGAAGGGAGAGGGCCCGCTCGTTCATCAGGGTGAGGTTTGCCGCCACAGGGGAGAGAGAGAACCCGGCCGGCAGCCCGGCCCTGCGCCGGGCCCGCTGCCAGAAGGTGAGCATTCCCACTGTTCCTGCCGCCAGCGCCACCCCGACCCCGGCCAGTACACCCAATCCCAACGCGGCCTGCGGACCCAACCGGTCCTGTGCCGCGACTCCAAGCGCGACGAACAGCGCTGCGTTCACGAGGTTGTCCCCGATGGTGTCGAGCCAGCCCCCGACAGGGGAGTAGTCGAGCTTAAGGCGAGCGATGTCACCGTCGGTGCAATCCAGCAGGACCGAGACCTGAAGGAGGAACGCGCCGGCGATGCTCCAGGCGTGACTCCCGGACGCGATGCAGAGCGCACCGAGTCCGCCGAGCGCAATGTGGGTCCCCGTGACCTGGTTCGGAGTGATCCCGGTCCGCACCAGGCGGCGGCAGAGGGCGCGCGACAGTGGCCGGTGCAGCGCCCGATCCACCCACCCATCGGTGTTGGAGCGCTGCGCCGCCAGCAAGCACTCCTCGGCAACCTCCAGGTCCGCCTCGGTTCGCAGTTGCACGCAGACCGCGTGCGGCGGCAGAAGAAGCGTGCGAACACACCCGAACGACCGATCCGGAGTGCACGCAGGCAGATGTGCGCCGGATGGGAGGGCGCCGGCGGCAACGAACCACGCAATCGGAACCGGCGCGGATGCCGGAGCCTGGGTGGGGGATGCGAACTCCGGGTCAATCACGAGGGCGACCGCGGAGAGGCGACCGTCGCCGTCCGGTGGGGGAGCAGCACCCTCAAGCAAACCGCCGGCCGGGGGTGAGCCGGCCGGCGCCTGTCGTCCATCACCTTCGGTTCGTGCGGCGACCTCCCGTCGCCCGGCGCACTGGGTGACCTGCTCCGATCCGACACGTAGGATGCCCTGCAAAGCAGCCTGGTTGAGGACCTGATGGGCGGGGAGGAGCAGCCACCGGTCCACTTCCGGGGCGAGACGGCGGGCCTCTTCCGCATCCGCGATCCACTCGCCCGGCTCCGCTCCGGCACGGGACATCTCAGTGGAACCCGCCGCTCTGCCGACATGATATTCGGCGCCCCGTCCCGGGACAGGCGCGCAGCACGCCCGCGTTCCCAGGGGCGCCGCTCTGCCGAGATGATAGATGGCGCCCACGCCCTCCCGGCGCAGTAGGCGCACGTTCCGCTCCCATACCGAGATGCCAGCCGTGTGCCGAACCCACGAAGGGGGACGGCAGTCGCCGGAAGGTTCAGAAGCACATTGCTCGTAGAGGATCGCGCCGATCACCGGAATTCCCTCCCCTCGTCTGATGAGGAAAATGGTCGCGTCGGGAGCCTCACGGGCAGCGTTCGACGTATCCACCGGTGGATACGATGACTCCACTCACTCCCGCCTCCGCCCCCTCGCCCGCCGTCCGCCGGCGCCACCTGGTCTGGGCGGCGCTGTGGCTGTTGCTCGGCGGGGCTGGAGACTATTTCACAGGGGCAGGAGTGCTCGCCGCCCCCTTCTACCTGCTGCCGGTCGTATGTGCCGGATGCTGGTTTGCCTTCAACGGCGCAGTGCTCTGCCTGTTGATTGCAGTGCTGCTGCACCTGGCAGCCGACCGGCTGCATCCCTTCGTTGCGGGGATACCCCCGGATCTCGTATTGAACCAGGCGCTCGGGCTGGCGGGCCTCGGCGTGCTGGCAGGCACGAGCGCCGCCCTGGGGCGGCAACTGCGTGAGTCCGCCCGCCACCGTGAACGCCTGCAGCAGGTCCGCGCCGAACACGAGGCAGAGTTGGCAGCAGCCCGGGCCATCCAGGAATTGCTCAACCGCCCGATCCCTGAGCATTCTGCAGTTCGGATGGGGGCCACGCAGCGCCCGTCGCTCATCCTGGGCGGAGATGTCCTCTGGCACGCGATGAACCCGGACGGGAGGCTGGCGTTCGCGCTGGGGTACGTCTGCGGACATGGGATTCCGGCGGCACTCGCGGCGGTGGTGCTCCATGGCCTGCTGGAAGAAGCTCCGCGGCGTTTCTCATCGCCCGGACGGACGCTGGCGCACCTGAACCAGCGGCTGACCACCCGGCTCCCGGACTCGATGTTCATCACGCTGTACTTCGGCCTGCTCGACCTGCGGACCGGCCGGCTTTCGTATGCCAACGGCGGGCACGAGCCGCCTCTCCTGCGTCGCGTCGGCGGGCCCCCGGAGGAACTCCGCGCCGGGGGCATGGTGCTGGGGGTGATGGAAGGGGTTCACTACCGCGAGCACACTCTGAGTCTGAGTCCGGGTGACTTCCTCTTTTGCTTTACCGACGGCCTGACCGACCTGCGGCTGAAGGCAGGCGGGCGCCTGGGCAGCGATGCGGTGCGGGAAGTACTCACGGCGCACGCAGCACTCGACCCGCCCGCCCTGCTGGACCGGTTACTCCAGGATGTGCTTGCCCGGGCGGACACCACGCAGGATGACCTCACCATGCTTGCGGTGCAGTTTTGGGGATTTCCGCCGGAACCGGCCGCACCGAGCGACTCTGCGGCGGAACAGATCCAGGACCCGCAAACAGCGATCCCGGCCTCCGGGATGGAGTCGGCCGACGGCCCTGTTCCCCGGCCGGATCGGCCCGCGCCGTCCACAAGCGCAGACGAGAACGAGTTTCGGTGGGCCCCCCAGGCGATAGCGCCCGATCCGATCCGGCCGGCTCGCCGGGGAAAACCCTTCCCCCTGTGGCTCCGCAAACCTGCCGGTGACAGCCTCTCCGACCCGGTTGTGCCTCCCGCGCCCGGCAAACCGGGAGGGGAGGCCCCGCGTGGACCAGGAGGTGCTGCAGCGCTGACGCAGAGCCCTGTCTCCGACCCTCAAACCCCCAGGCCCGAGCTTGCGCCCGCGCCGGCGTTGCCTGCCGAGCCACCCGCCGCTGTAGCTCCGCCGCCTGCGGCGGAGATCGCTCCATCAGCCGGCTGCGACGAAGAGACGCCGGACGCCGAGTAGATCGAGCATCAACGGCGCGGCGCAGATTTTGGGTCTTGCATCTGCGTCGTGCAGTGTGCTACCATCCTCGGCGTCGCGGCCCGTTCGTCTAGTGGTCCAGGACGCGTGGTTCTCAGCCACGAGATCAGGGGTTCGAATCCCCTACGGGCTATCTCTCTGCCGCCGCCCGCGATGCGTGAATCGCCCGCCTGCAAGCCACCCTCGCGGCCATCCCGGATTGTTACTTGATGCGATCCACCTGCTCCTGGAGCATCGCACGCAGGATCTCCCGGTAGGCCCGGTCCACCACCGCCGCGGCGCTCCCCAGCACGGCAGCATCGTCCGGCAGCACCCGAATGACGGGGATCCCGCGTATGAGGACGGCGCCCTGCTCATTGCTTTGCCGCACGTCGGACGAGGTGATGTTCGCGGCAAAGAGGCTCTCAATTTGCTGGGCCATGCGCTGCGCCCGGTCGGCGGGGGCGAGCATCCCGTCGGGTGCAACCACGGTCAGCAGCAAGTTACCGTTCAGCCGGAGTTCCGCCGCCTCTCGTCCCTGAAACTGGTGCGGGGTGACTTCCAGGCGGTACGCTCCGCTCACCCGGCGCTCCACACCGGGGTCTACGCTGTAGCCGAGGCGGCGAATTTCTCGCTGCAGGGCCGTGACCCGCTGGTTGGTGTATGGGTGGCTCCGGTAGATGCCGTAGTCGGGATTCCCGCGGCGGCGTTCATCGCGCGCCAGCTTTTGCATGAAGGTGTAGATGCCCAGCGGATGGAAGCCGGTCCGGGTAAGAATGAGCGCACCGATCTTGTCGGCTTCCGTCTCCAGGTCCTGCCCGTAACCGGTAAGGGTGGCGATGGAGACAAACTGCGCCCCCATCAGGATGTTCCCCGCCGCCGCCGCCGCCTGTCCGCCACCCGCCACACCTGCAACTGCCGCCGCCAGCAATGCCCACATCTGTGAGGTGTTCAGCTTGCGCGACTTCTTGATCAGTTGTTCGGCGTGATGGAATGCCACGTGCACACACTCGTGCGCCAGTACACCCGCAAGTTCATGGTCACTGATCGCCTGATCCATGAGCCCCCTGGTCACGTAGATCGGGCCTCCTGGAAGCGAAAATGCGTTCACTTCCCGCGTAGTGTCCAGGACTTTGAACGTGTATTCGAACGGGACGCGCTTGGAGCGATCGTCCGGGCGCGGCACCTGGTAGACCCGGCGGAACTCCGCGACGATCTCCGGCGACTGCGCGGCCCGCACCACCTCGCGCACAACGCGCTGAAGCCGGTCGTGGTAGGAGCCGGATGTCAACACCTTGTACTGCTTCTCGACTTCGAGGACTCCCTCACGCCCCAGCTTGATCTCCCCCTCGGTGGGCAGGTGGGCATTCTCCGGGGTGGTCCGCACACCCGGCGGGATCGGCGGGAGGTTGGGCGCACTGCCGGCAGGGGGATTCGGACGCGAGCCAGCGCCGGACGGCGGTTGGGCCGCAGCACTGCTCACGCCGGCAAGCAGAACCGCCACACCAAAGATGCGCAGAGAGATCGCCATGAGAGAGCTCCGCCGAACCCGGGCAACCGGGTCGAGACTACTTCTCCCACCAGTATACCGTATACCAACGTCAGTCCCGTGTGAACTGCTATACTCTATCCAGAGTTTCTTTCACCGGATCCGGGCTGGCTGCACCGGAGACCGGGCCTCGCTTCAGGAGTAATTCCGGATGATACTCTCTCGTGCCCGACGCGCGCTGCGGCTGGCCCACCTGCCGATCGTTGTGCTCGGAGTGCTGGCGACCTCAACGGGGAGCGCGGGGGTTGCCTTCGCGCTCCAGAACCCCCCGGCGCCTTCGGCCGCACCGGCGCCGCCGGGTGATCGTGCCCCGCGCAAGCCGAAAAGCAAGGAGAGCACTCGGGATCTCTTCGAGCGCGGGCGCTCTGCATTCGAAGAGAAGCGCTACGAGGAAGCACTGGATCTCTTCCTGCGGGCCGGGGAACGGGACAAGAACAACGCTCCACTGCTGGCCTGGACCGGACTCGCGTACTACAACCTGAGCAAGCACCAGGATGCGATCCGGATGTTCCAGAGGGCGATCAAGGAACGCCCGAAGGAAGGCCGCTATCACAACAATCTGGGAAATGCGTACCTGGCCGACCGCGCGTACGAAGATGCCATCAAGACCTACAACCAGGCGATTCCGCTCTTCAAGGACAATGAACGGCTGCTGCGCGATACCTATTACAACCTGGGAAACGCGTACCTGAACCGCGGCGACCTGGATGAGGCGCTCACCGCCCTCACTAAGGCGGCCGAACTGGATCGCCGAGACGCACGCGTCCAGAACAACCTGGGATTCGTCTACGAGCAGAAGTACCAGAAGGCGAAGGAAGGGGAGCGAGACCCGATGCTCCTCGCCCGGGCCATTGAGCACTACCAGAAAGCCGTCGAACTGGAACCGGAGAGTGCGCTCTTCCAGGGCAATTTGGCGCTGGCGCAGCGCCGCCAGGGTGGCGGCTCCGGCTCCGAGGCACTCGCGGCGCTGGAACGGGCGGTCCGCGCCAACCCGAAGAACTACGCGCAGCAGATGGCCCTGGCGGAGACCTACCAGCAAATAGGCCAGACAGAGGATGCCATCCAGGCGTACCGCGCGGCCCTGCAGGTGCGCTCCGACGACTATGTGCCACACTACAATCTGGGCCTTCTGCTCGCGCAAAAGGGACAGTACGCAGAGGCCCTGACGGCACTCCGCCGGGCAAACGAGCTGAACCGCACGGATGAGCGGATTTTCGCGGCCATCGGTTGGGTCTACCTCCGCCAGAACAACAATGGCGAGGCGGTTTCCTGGTATCGCCGGGCGGTTGAGGCGCGGCCCGACTTCCAGGCGGGGCACGCGAACCTGGGTCGCGCGCTGGACCAGAGTGGCCGGACGGACGAAGCGATCCAGCACTGGAAGGAAGCGGTGCGGCTCGATCCCGAAAAGCGGGATGGGATTACCCGGTCTCTCCTGGGAACGGCGTACATCCGGAAGGCCAACGCGGCTGCGGCTGCGGCCAAGCGCCAGTATTATTTGGATGCGACCGACTTGCTGCAGGACGCCGTGCGGGTAAATCCCCAGGATGCCTTCTCCTACAACAACCTCGGGTTCACACTCGAGTTTCTGGGGAGACGGATGGAGGCGATTGAGGCATACCAGAAAGCGATCGGAGCCGACCCGCGAATGAAGGTCGCCCACAACAATCTGGGGGTGATCTACGAGCAGGACGGCAAGACCGAACTCGCAGTGCAAAACTATGAGAAGGCGCTGCAGATTGATCCGAACTACAAGGACGCGCAGGACAATCTGAAGCGCGTACGGCCCAACCGGTAACTCCCCGAGCAGCGAACGGCGGGCGGGATGTGAGGGCCGATCACTCCCGCTCCCCGTTTCTCAAAGTCATCCCCTATGGAACGCATCGCTATTGTAGCGAACTGCTTGCGCGAGGCAGCGGTCGTGTGCGGCGGCTCGCTGACCTCTTTTCTTACGGAGCAGGGGGTAGAGGTTCGCCTGGAAGCCGACCTTGCGTCCGCTCTGCGTCGCCCGGACCTGCTGGGTTCCGCCGACATGCTGGGGCGCTCGCGGTTTGTCGTCGCGTGCGGCGGGGACGGCACTCTTCTGGCGGCCAACCGTATCGCCGTCGTCCATCGCACGCCGGTTCTCGGAGTCCATGTGGGTGGTCCGGCCAGCTTCGGGTTCATGATGGAGACCACGCCCCACAATGCGGAGAGTGTGCTTGCCGATGCCCTTGCGGGCCGCTGCCGCGTGGAAGAGCGCCTCATGGCGGCCGCCACCGTGATGCGCGCCGGCACGTCCGTGGCGGCAGTTCGAGCCCTCAACGACCTGGTACTCCGCGCGGAGTCGCGGATGATCAAGATGCGGGTCGAAATCGGGGGGCATTACATCGCCACCTATGCCGCCGACGGCATCATCGTTGCCACCCCCACGGGTTCGACTGCCTACAATCTGGCAGCCGGGGGACCGCTGGTCCATCCCTCGATCCAGGCATTGCTGCTCACGCCGATCTGTCCGCACACGCTGAATGTGCGGAGCCTGCTGGTTGGGCCGGACGAAGAAATTCGCGTGCGGCTGGAGACCGGGGCGCGGGATACCACACTGTTGACGGGTGACGGGCAGGAGAGCCTCCGCCTCGAGCCACACGATGAGGTGCTCTTCCGCCGCTTCGCAGAGCCGGCGCGGTTTCTCACCCGCGATGTGGGTAATTTCTACCGGAAGGTCCACACAAGGCTCCGTTTCGGCGAGCGGTTCGGAGCCTGACCCGCGGCCCGGCCAGCCACCCGCGAACCCGAAACCAGCGGCCCGTTCGGGTGTCGCAAGCCCCAGTTGCTGCGCCTGGAGGCCTGTTCCCGTGCTCTCTCTCCTCTTTCTTCACCGGCGTCGCGGGCCGGTGCATCGCATCGGTGTAGCGTCGTTCGTGGCGGCGGCACTCGTCGCCTTCTCCACGACCACAACACTTCCGGCGCGCGCGGTGGCCCCCGAAGGGGCGCCGCGCACCCGCACAAATGAGAAGGACCAGGCCGTCCTGGTGTACATCGCTCCCGGCGAATTCCGGATGGGCGCCGAGGACGGAACGCCCTACGATCGGCCTGTCCATCCCGTGCGTTTGACCCGGGCCTTCTGGATGTACCGCACCGAGGTCAGCAACGCGCAGTACCGTCTGTTCGTGGACGCCACCGGCGCACTGCCTCCGCTGTCGTGGAGTCAACCGGCCTTCGCAGCCCCCGAGCAGCCCGTGGTCGGTGTGAGCTGGGAGGACGCCGCCGCCTATGCCCGGTGGGCCGGCGGGCGCTTGCCCACCGAAGCGGAGTGGGAATATGCGGCACGCGGCACTGATGGGCGCGTTTATCCCTGGGGGAACGAGCCGCCGGACGCCCGGCGCGCTGTCTTTGGGCTGGAGCACAATCTGGGGGCTACGCGTGCAGTGGGCACGCGCCCACTCGGCGCCAGTCCGTTCGGCGTCCTGGACCTCGCAGGCAACGTGCCGGAGTGGTGTGCAGACTGGTTTGCCGCTTACCCCGCCACCCTCCAGACCGATCCCACCGGGCCTCCGGAGGGCCTGCGGAAAGTCGCCCGCGGGGGTTCATGGGACCTCGATCCCTTCGCACTGCGGTCCGCCGTGCGGAACGCGTTTACGCCCGCGACACGAACTTTGGGAGGCAGCGCGCTTGGGTCCGAACGGGGCTTTCGCCTGGTGATCTCCGCGGAGTGATCCGTCCGGGGTGACGCGAAGTGGGCGGCCCGGTCCCGCCGTTGCACGATCCTCGCTTTCCGGCCATACCATGAACCAGGAGGAAGCGCTATGCAGCGTCGGGGCTTCGGGTGGATACTGATTCTGCTGCTGGCGGCGGGAACTGCCGTCGCGCAGTCGGGTGGCTTGCCGCCCGGGCTGGACGAGATCGAGGCCGTGTCAGGGCTCACGCTGCCGACGGCACTGACGTTTGCCCCGGATGGCCGGCTCTTTGTTTGTGAACAGCGTGGAACAGTGCGGGTAGTGCGCGACGGCGCGTTGCTCTCCACTCCCTTCGCGGCCCTCGCCGTCTCCTCCGATGGTGAACGCGGATTACTGGGCATCGCCCTCGACCCCGAGTTTGCCCAAAACTCGTACGTCTACCTCTACTACACCACCTCGGCCCAGAGCCTCAACGCCCCGCCCACACCGAAGAACCGGGTCTCCCGCCTCACGGCATCGGGCGACGTAATGCTGGCCGGCAGCGAGCAGGTCCTTTTGGACGGGATTCCCTCCGACTCGGGAGCGCACAACGCGGGATGCGTCCGATTCGGCGGGGACGGGAAGCTGTACGTGTCAACAGGCGACGGCGGGCTGAATCGAAACAACAGCCAGGATCTGAGCAGCCTCGCCGGAAAGCTCCTCCGCCTGAATCCGGATGGGAGCGTGCCCGCGGACAACCCATTCTCCGGGCAGGCGGGTCGCCGTGGGGAGATCTACTGTTACGGCCTGCGCAATCCGTTCCGCTTTTGCTTCCGGCCGGGCACCAACGTGCCGTACATCGCCGACGTCGGGGGGAGTGCCTGGGAAGAGATCAACATCGGGCAACCCGGGGCCAACTTCGGCTGGCCGATCTCCGAGGGACCGAACCCCGCCGCAGGTGTGACCTTGCCCGCGTATGCCTACGAGCACGCAGGCGTGGACGCCTCCATCACGGGAGGGTGTTTTGTCCAGAGCCTCACGTGGCCGCCGGCCTACCAGGGGGAGTATTTGTTCGGCGATTTCGTGCGCAACAGTCTCGGCCGCCTCACCTTCTCCACCAATCACTCCCTCTCGGCCGCCGCGACCCTGGGGCCGTCCGCGCGCTCGGTGGACTTCGCGCAGGGACCGGACGGCGACGTCTACTACGCCTGCCTCTTCCCGGGCTCCATCCGACGCATTCGCTTCGTCGAGGGCCGGTTTGCGCTGGCGTCTGTACCGGGGACTATAGCCCAGGGATCTCCGATGCAGGTGCGCTGGCACGCCCCGGCCGGGCGTAACAACCGGGACTGGGTGGGGCTCTTCCGCGTGGGCACACCGAATACGGCGTATCAATGGTGGAGCTATACGGATGGGGGCACGTCGGGCAACTTCGCGCTCACCGCTCCGGCGACGCCGGGATCTTACGAGTTCCGGTACCTGCTCAACAACGGTTTCGGCGACGCAGTCCGCAGCCTCCCCATCACCATCACCGGCTACGAACTCGTGCCGACCGCAACCCGCGTCCAGCCCGGGGGAGCGCTGGGAGTGAGCTATGCCGCCCCGTCCGGGCGTCCGCCTCTGGACTGGATCGGGCTGTTCAAGGTGGGCGATCCCAACTCCGCGTACGGCTGGTGGAGCTACACCGGCGGCACCGCATCCGGGTCTTTCGCGCTGACGGCGCCCACAGCACCGGGCACGTATGAATTCCGCTATCTCCCGAACAACGGGTTTGCGGACGTCCGCCGGAGTGCCCCCGTGGTGGTAGACGGCTACCTCGTCAGCGCCAGCACAACCCGCGTGTCCCCCGGCGGTGCTCTCACCGTGAACTGGGCGGCGCCTACAGGTCGCCCCGCGCGTGACTGGGTCGGCCTCTTCCGGGTGGGTGACCCCAACACTTCGTACGGCTGGTGGGCGTACACAAACGGCGCTGCCTCCGGATCGAACGCGTTGACTGCACCGGCCGCTCCGGGGAATTATGAGTTTCGCTACCTGCTGAACGACGGCTTCGCCGATGCGGCGCGATCGGCGGCCGTGGCAGTGGGAAACTAAGGGTCAGTGTGGAAGTAATGGGATAAGCTACAGATAGAGAGGAATCCTATAAAAGGGGACGGAGATGCTGCGCCTGGAGTGGACGGAAGCGGAACGGCAAGAGTGGCAGCGCTACGCGGCGGCGCATCAGCATTCCCTCCGCGAAGCGCTCCGGCTCGAGATGCTCCGCCGCCTCGCCGCCGGGCAGTCCGTGGAGACCATTGCCGCCCACCTGGAAGTCAGCCCCAAGTGTGTGCGCCGGTGGATCGGCCGCTATCGCACTCACGGGCTCGCAGGACTGCGCGACCTGCCCCGCCCGGGGCACCCCGTCACCCTCACCGCAGCCCATCTGGAGGCCGTCCGCGCCCTCCTCGCCCGGGGCGGGCGTACCTGGACCGCGGCGCAACTCGCCGCCTGGTTAGCTACCGAACACGGCGTGCATCTCTCGCCCTCCCAACTCGCCGTCCGCCTGCGGGCGGCGGACTGTGCCTACCAACGCACCGTGTCTTCCCTGGCGCATCGCCAGGATGCCGAGGCCGTCGCCGCGAGCGAGGCCGCACTGGCCGAACTAGAAAAAAGGGGGACTCCGGGGAGTGCGACGTGGCGTATCTCGACGAGGCCGGCTGCTCCCTGACACTCCCCACCCGAGAGAGTTGGTGCGTCCGCGGCGCGCCACTGGCGGTGCCGGCCGTGGCGCCACAGGGGCGCCGCGTGAACGTATTGGGGGCCT
>SYMT01000148.1 GCA_005805375.1 Actinomycetota bacterium | reverse complement strand
GTGCTCCGGGAACGCAGGACCTCCAGGTCGGGGAGCCGCTCGTGCCGCCGGCCGTTCCCCCCGTCTCCCCGGTCGAGCACGATGCGGAGTTCGATCGTGGCGACGTACGGCTCAGGGAGCAGCGGCTGAATCGCGTCGCGCAGGTACACGAGAAAGCTGTTGTGGAAATCGCCCCAGATCGGGGAGTTTTCGAGGTAGGGATCCATCCCGGGGAATGGTGCAGGCATCGTGGTGTCTCGGGGCAGCGGGGAGCGTCTGGTATCAGGTTGTGGAGTACCCGGTCATGATTGCGGCGGGTGCCCATCGGGTCCGAGGCCGGCAGCGTGCAGACATTCCCGCGCCCACACTCGATCTTCCCCGTGCAGCCGCGGCCGGGGTTCCTCCAGGTAGGCGGACTGCAGCAGGCGGTGATAGCGTCCAGCGTCGTAGGCGCGATCCAGGAGCGGCTGGAGGGACACCGTTACTTCGGCAATCTCCGGATCGAGGGGGACGCGGAGCGGGGGCAACGGGTCGCGTACCGTCCAGGGCAGAATGTGAAAGCCATCCGGCCGGGCGGCACGCCAGGTGCAGATGAGGTAGTGGAAGAGCAGCAATTCTGACAGGCGCTCGGCGGGGACTGCGACCGTATGCCGGCCGCCGCGCAAGAAGTCCAGCTCTACCAGGTTCACGCTGCCGTCCAGAAGGTGTCGCTGCTTGCGGAGGTAGGCGCTGCGGGCAGGCCCGGAGGTCTTGTTCGCGGGGCTCAGCAGCTCGATGCTGGTGATCAGATCACGGTCCGGGAGGCGGTAGACACTGACGTAAGCTTCGCGGATCTCGGAGATCGGGTGCTCCACCCAGACCCCGAACTCCGGTTCGGGCGGGGCGAGGAGTGCGGCGCCAGTGCCTTGCGTGCTGAAGTCGGTGCTCCGGGAACGCAGGACCTCCAGGTCGGGGAGCCGCTCGTGCCGCCGGCCGTTCCCCCCGTCTCCCCGGTCGAGCACGATGCGGAGTTCGATCGTGGCGACGTACGGCGCGGGGAGCTCCGGCTGAATCGCGTCGCACAAGTAGGTGATGAACCGATGGTGGAAATCGCTCCAGATCGGAGAGTTTTCGAGGTAGGGATCCATCCCGGGGAATGGTGCGGGCATGACAGGACCTCCAGATGTCTGTGCATCTACCGACTATGGATGTCTCGAGTTTACCCGGAGCCGTCGGTCCAGGCGCAGCATGGCGATGATCCCGAGTACTGGCCCGGCTGCCAGGGAGGCGAAGGCCCAGCCCCAGCCCGCGGTCTCCCTGAGCACCGGCACGAGCCAGATGGTGAGCATGGTCAGCGTGAAACCGACCGCGAGTTGCAGTGTCACCGCCGTCCCGACATAGCCTTGATCGGCCACTTCGGTCACAATCGCGGAGAACTGGGCCGAGTCGGCAACCACCCAGAACCCCCACAGGACTCCGATCAGCAGGACCAACGGTCCTGGAAGGCCGGGGATTCCTATCGTGATGGCACATGTGCCCGAGATCGCCATTGCCAGGATCGTGGTGCGGGCGCGTCCCCAGGTGTCGCCCATCCGGCCGGCCAGCCAGCATCCGAGTGCGCCGGCGCCGATCACCGCGAACGTGGCGAACGCGGCGCCCCGAAGCGGCTGCGGGCGCCCCGCCCGCACTAGCACATCGGCGTAGAACGCGGAGAACCAGGACCACATCGCGTAGAGTTCCCACATGTGCCCGAAGTAGCCCAGGCTGGCCAGGCGCACGCCGGGGTTGAGCATGGCTCGCGGGGCCTGGCGCGGATCGAACACGGCGCGAGGGAACGGATAGGGCCCATCCCGCGTGCCGAACTCGGCCAACAGCCCTCCCACGACGGTGAACAGCGACGTGAGCACCACGACTGCCTGCCAGCGAGTCCCGCCCAGCCCGTTGAGCAGGTGAGGGAGCGCGGACCCGAGGGTCAGGGCGCCTACCATCGTGCCGAGGGCGGCGCCGCGTTCTCGGCGGAACCAGGTGGCAATCGCCTTCAAGCCGGGAGGGTAAACCAGCGCCAGTGCTGCCCCGGTCAGGAACCGGCAAGGCATTGCCGTACTCGCGCCGGTGCTTGCCAGCAAAAGCGCGTTCGCCGCGGCCGCACCGAGTGCTCCCCACAGCATCAGGCGTCGCGGCGGCATCAGGTCGGCCAGATTGAAGAACGCTGAGGTCAGAGAACCGGCGACGAACCCGAGTTGCACGGAAATGGTAAGCAGTGAGCCGGAAAACGCGGAGAGCGACCACGCGGCCCGGAGCTGCGGCAGCACGGCCGACGCTGAGAACCAGCAGCTCATCCCGAGAAAATAGGCGGCGGCGAGGACCGTCAACGCGCGCCAGCGGTCGGTTGGGGGTCCATCCGCGCCGGCCGGGGCGATGCCGTCCTGCCCACGGGGCGCGCGAGGGTTTTCCTGCTTCCTCATATCCCGTCCGCCGTTTCTGTTCTGCTGCTGCGATCCGACGCGTTCCATCGGAAGTTCGTCGTGCTTCCCGAATGTTCCGCGTGCACCGGGCGCCCGGCACACCAGATTCGCCGGGTGACGGTCAAAGCCCCGGCTCCCACACTTCCCGGTGCGCCGTTTCCCCCCGGTGATGCCGTCGCCAACCGTGGGCGTGCTCTCACCCCAGACATTTCGATCGTGACGTAGGCGCGCCCCTCATCGTAGTTGGGCGCGTCGTCACAGCCGGAGGTCGGAGTTCCGGGCTGATGGCTGGCCGGCCCTTCGTTTTCCCCTTTTCTCTTCACCCTTCGTCTGGGGACCCGGTGCACGCCTGCACCCGTCGTTTGCAGGGAATCCAGCCGGCCGCGATGCGAACGCCGCAGCATGGGGAAGGAACGCGTGGACCCGGGCGTCGGCTACGTCACGCGGACGCGCAGCACGATCCCATCCAGCGGCGCTGTGCCGTAGAGTACCAGCCCGGGAAACCCCTCCGGGCGGTGCTCGATGGCGAACTGCCAGTAGTCGGGACGGCCCCGCCCCTTGCGGCGTCCGAACCAGGCGAGATCCTCCACTCCCCACCCGGGGACGCGTACGACCAGGCGATCCACTCCGGGCGCCACCTCCAGCGTGCCGCGCAGGCTCAAACTGGCACCGGGAACTGCGACCCGGTAGCCGGTTTCGGTGCCGATCGGAATATGAAGGTAGACCTCCAGGTGACCCATACGGCGCAGCCGGTCGAAGAGCCCGGGGTCGGCCGGGGAGAGATCGGTCCAGAGATGACTGGCGGGGGCGGGTTCCGATCCCTGCCCTGCAGGATCCACCGTCGCGGGAGTGCGTTCAGCCTCACTGGTTTCGGCCCCCGACCGCGGCATCCGTCCTACTTCGTCCTTTCGCCGAGAGCAGCCGCGGCGAGCGCGCGGGCCCGCGGCGGAACCGGCTGGACTCTGGCTCGCAGCGCCTGTTCCAGATCGGCCACTGTCCAATCGTCCAGGAAGCGATCCCCACGCAGCGCCACGTCCGGAATGAGAAACACACGGTCCGCGCACATCCCGGCGCGGTCGTAGCCGGATAATTGCGCGGCCAGATCCTGTCCGGTCAGGAGCCCCGCCACTGTGACCGTGGCTCCGAAGTAGTCGTTTCGCACCGACGCGAGCTGCACATCCAGATTCTCAATCCGCGCCAGCCGGGCCGCTACCGGCTCCAGCACCGGCGCAGCCAACTCTCCTGTCACGAGGGTGACCCGGCGAGGTGCGGACAGGCGCGCCGGCAGGCGCGGCTCCACGCGCCGCCACTCCTCGCGAAAACGGGAGACCAGGCCGACGCCGTTGTCGAGCTGTCCCTGCTCCTCATAGGTGCGCAGCGAGGGGGTGGGTTCTCCCGCGAGGAGATACATCTCATCAGCGGGATAGACGAAGCGGGCGCCCAGCTCGCGGCGGAAGCGCGTCTGCCACTTCCGAGCCTGCACGAGCACCGCGCGCGCCTCCGCCGACTGCAGTGTACGGAGCGATGGAAGCCGCGCGCGCAGTGTCGTGAGTCCGACCGGCACGATGGCGAGGGAGAGGCACCCTCTTGAATACAGGGCCGCCATCTCCTCGACGGTGCGTTCCAGGCACGGACCATCGTTCATGCCGGGAGTCAGGACCACCTGGCCGTGGATCCGGATGCCGCCCGCGAAGAGGCGATCCAGGTGCTCACGCAGACGCGCGCCTTCCGGATTGCGCAGCATCGTGACCCGCGTCGCCGGATCGGTGGCATGGATGCTGACGTACAGGGGGCTAAGCTGGTAGCGAAGAATCCGCTCCCAGCAGCGCTCGGTCAGGTTGGTGAGTGTAATGAAATCGCCGTGGAGGAATGACAGCCGGTAGTCATCGTCCTTGATGTACACCGATTTCCGCATGCCTCGGCGGTTCTGGTACACAAAGCAGAAGTCGCAATTGTTGGTGCAGATCCGGATGCCGTCAAACACATCGGCAGTGAAGGTCACGCCGAGAGTTTCGTCTTCGTCCTTCTCCAACTCGACCGTGTAGCATTCCTCCCGCCGTCCGCCCGGCGCTACGACGACCGTCACCTGCTCGTCGGTGATGAGGAAGCGGTAATCAATCACGTCTTCCATCGTCTCACCGTTGAGCGAGACGACCTCATCCCCGGGTCGAATGCCGATCTCCTCGGCAAGGGAGCCGGGCTCCACTAATTCCACTATGGCGTGCGGCTCCGGCGGCCGGAACGGATGGATTGGGCGCGGGAACGCCGGCGCCCCGACTTTCGGGGGGATCGAGTACAGTGTGGTTGCGATGGTCCTAGTTCCCGCCGTCCTGCTTGTTGGTGTACTCCACGATGACTTCGACGCGGTCGTTTCGCGGGTAACGGTCCCGAATGCGCTGCAGGACCTCCGGTTTGGAGGCAGTTTCAACCCGCTCCTGCCAGTCTCCTTCCAGTGTAACAAATACCGGCAGGGACGGGGACGGCGCCTGCCCGAGGACCTCCCGTCGCCCCGGCGCACGCCCCATCCAGCCCGCCAGGTCCTGCAGCGCAGCCGGGTCTTCCTTCACGTCTCGCGCGGAGTGGGCGATCTGCGCTGCGCTCAGTTGCCGTCGAAGCCCGGCCACGAGGGAATCGCCTGTTTCATAGAACAGCATCACCTTGAAGGCCGGGTTCTGACCGGCCCGGCCGGCGACCGCAAAGTAGTAGGGTCGAATTTTCCCAAATTCGACCAGTCGCCGCGCCACCTCGGCCGCTCTGGCCGATGAGAGTTCCCAGTCATCGGTCATCTGATCCATCGGGGGACGCGTATGCCCCTCCACGCGGATCCGCTGCCAGCGGGCCTGGTGCGCTCTCAAGAGGCCGGCGAACACCCGCAGTGACCGCGCGCCCGAGGGGGTTAGGATGGGGTGACCAGCCCCCGCACTCCCCTGAACCTGGAAGAGCGCACTGCCCGCGAACGCCCAGCGCTGCGCTCCCGGGGGATCGTTCTTGAAGGAGATCAACTCGGGTCGGATGGGGAACTCCCCCGATTGCCGGGCATTTTCGACCGCACTCCGGAAGCGGGCCTGGGCCCGCCGGTAGCGGTCGTCCGCCCGTCCGAGCCGGCCGAGCGCCACGCAGAGCACGAAGATCAGCGCCACCCCTACGAGCACATCCGACAGCGCGATGTACGGATTGAGGCCCTCGTCGGCCGCAGCAGCAGCAGAAGAAGAAGAGCGCCTCATCTGGAGCGCCTCCCACGGAGCCGGTCCCATACCTCTCCTACCACGCCGCGGTCGGGACGCGGGGGTGCGGCCGGGCGACTGGGCGTCCCGGCGCCGACAGCGGACGCCGGCAGGCTACCGCCGGCCTGTTGGCCCTCACCGGGGCCTGTGCTGCCCCCTCCCGCGCGGTCGGCCTGATACGGCTGGGGGCCGGTGGCCCGGGAGTCGGTCGGGCGCGGCCCGGGATCGGCGGCTGCCGCGGCAGAGGAGCGATCCCTCGGCGGCACCGGGTCGGCGCCCGTTCTGTGCGGTCCGTTGGAGTCGGAATACCCCGGCGCATCTACCCACTGGCGCGCGTACTCTCGGTCCGCGCTCGCGGCGGCATCGCGGGGAGCGGCCGCCGGGCGGACAGCGTAGGCAGGCCCGGCAGCCGGCGCAGGAGCACCCGCCGCCCGCTCCCACGCGGCGCGCGATGCCTCCACCCGCACCCCGAGTTGCCGGGCCAGCGCTTCGACCTGCATGGTGAGCTGGCTCAACTGCGTCGTCAATTCCTGCTGACGCTCAGCCAGCGCCTGTTCGGCGGCCATCCGCTCGTGCAGCGCCTGGGTCTGTGCCTCCAGCGCCCGGCCCAATTGCTGACCGACCCGCTGGGTGAGCTGGCTCTGCTCATCAGTAATCTGGGTCGTGAGAGAGTGCTGATCCTGGACCCACTTCTCCAGGAGCGTGTTCTGAGTTACCGTGGCGTCCTCCATCCGGGTGGCCGCCTGGGTCAGGCCGCCCAGATTTCGCTCAAAAGCCTCGATCGCCTCGGTGAGATGTCCGGCCGCCTGGTGCGTGCGATTGTCCGCGTTGCGGGTGGCTTGATCGAAGCTGATCGTGACCTCCCTGAGGGCCTGAGCCCCATCCAGGATCGCCCGTCCGACTCCGTCCAGCGCCCCGTGGTAGTTCACCGCGATCCCTGTACAGACGTTCTCAACATTCTGCATCAAGTCGTAGGTCTGCTTCAGGACGCCCCGCAATGTCTCAAGCTGCCGGTCCCGTGCCTGGTCGGCGGCCTCAATGCCCCCGCGCAGAGCGGCGATCTGATTGTTGGCCGACTGCGAGGTGCCTTCGAGCGCCTCCTGCAGCCCCCGTACTTGCTGCTGCGATGCGGCATGCGCCTGGCCGACTGCGGCCTGGAACGCCTGTACCTGATCCCGGATCGCCGTACTCGTCTCGTGGACCGCGCTGCGCAAGTCCGAAAGCTCCCAGGCGTTGGACTTGGGGAGCACACGCGGCACGAGTTCCGTCACCAGCATGGTTTCGACTTCAGACACCAGGCGAGCGCGCCGCGCGTGCACTGCCCCGTTGCCCCAGGCGAGCGCCGTAGCGCCCAGGATCCCCCAGGCGGTGCAGGAGAACGCGGTGCCCATTTTTTGCAGGGTTTCCTGCACGTTGCCCCACACAGCGTCTGCCTGCCCTGCCTGGCCTTCCGCCACCAGATAGGCCAGGGTGCCCACCACCCCGCCCAGCCCCACCACCGTGCCGAGCAATCCCAGGATCATGACCTGATTCGGCGCGGCGCGGCTGGAACTGCCCCGGCCGAATTCGGTCTCCCCGACGAGGGCCAGGATCTCCTCGAGTGGGCAGGTGGACAGGTCCCGGCAGCGAAACAGCGCCGTTACTGCGCGGCGCAGCCCTCCGCGCGGGTCCGCCTCGGCCAGCCATCCCTCTGCCTGAGCCGGCGACAGGGGGGCCTCCGACTCGCCTCCGGCGCCGGCCACTCCGGCCCGGCACCCGCCGAGCGCCAGGGTTTCCCGGTCCAGACGGCGCCATTCCTGCACCAGGTTCCAGCAGTGCAGCGCAGTGACCGGAGCCAGGAGCCCGAGCAGGACGGCGCGCGCTTCGACCGGCACGTTCCAGAGCACGGAGAGGGCGGCGGTCAGGCGCT
>SYMT01000018.1 GCA_005805375.1 Actinomycetota bacterium | reverse complement strand
GTCTGCCGGTACGTCGCGCTGGTGACCAGTAAACGGATAAGACGCTTGGTGGACCAGTTGAGGGCCAGAGGGGAACGCGGAACGGCAAAGGAGGAAGCCGGCCGATCCGGCGCCGACCCGGCGCCGTCTGCGTGAATTCTCTCGCCTTCCGTTTGCCCGGCCCGGCCCCCCGCTCGCCCCGCAAACGCCGTCGCCAGCCAATCCAGCAGTTCCGGGTGCGACGGACGTTCCCCCTGCACCCCGAAATCCTCGGAAGTGCGCACCAGGCCGGCGCCGAACAGGGCCTGCCAGACCCGGTTTACGGCTACCCTCGCAGTCAGCGGATGCCCTGGGTCGAGCAACCAGTCGGCAAGCCCCAGGCGGTTTTTGGGCCGGCCCGGCGGGAATGACGGAAGCGCGGCGGGCGTGCCCGGGTCCACCGCTGTTCCTTTGCGCTGGTACTGCCCGCGCAGCAGCACGTGTGTCGTTCTCCCGGGCGTCTTCCCGGGCGTCATCTCTTCCATCACCATCGCCGTCGGGATCGCGAGAGTGAGATCCGTGCGTACCTTGCGTAAACGCTCCAATTCGGTCTGCGCGCTCTTCTTCTGTTCCGTCCCGAGCCCCGGAGCGGCATCCAGGCGCTCTTCCTGCTCTGCAATCTGCTGATTCAGGAGAGTGAGCTGCCTGTCCTGTTCCGGAGTGGAAAGACGCAGTAGTGGCGGTGCACTCAGCTTGGGAGGGCCTCCGTAGTTGCCCACGCCGATCTCGGCGACCGTATTGAAAAAGGCGTAAAGACGGTAGTATTCCTTCTGGGAGAATGGATCGAACTTGTGATCGTGGCACCGGGCGCATCCCAGCGTCAAACCCATCCAGACTGCCGCCGTGGTCTCGGTGCGATCGGCAACCCCCTCCACCAGAAACTCCTCGGGGATGATGCCGCCTTCCTCGTTGAGCATGTGGTTCCGGTGGAAGCCGGTGGCGAGGCGTTGCTCACGGGTGGGGTTGGGAAGCAGATCCCCCGCAAGTTGCTCGCGCGTAAACTGGTCGAACGGCATGTCCGCATTCAACGCTCGGATCACCCAGTCCCGCCAGGGCCACATTTCCCGATCCCGGTCCACCTGATACCCGTTCGTATCCGCGTAGCGAGCGACATCCAACCACCCGGTTGCCCAGCGCTCCCCGAAACGGGGTGAGGCAAGCAGACGGTCCACCGCCTTTCCATACGCGTCGGGGGCGCTATCCCGGAGAAAGTCCGCGGTCTCAGACGGGGTGGGCGGCAGTCCGGTCAGATCGAGCGTCACCCGGCGGAGGAGGGTCCTCCGGTCCGCTTCCGCAGAGGGCGCCAGGCCGATGCTCTCTAACCGGGCAAGGATGAAAGCATCCACGCCATTCCGCGCCCAACTCCGGCGCCGAACCACGGGCATAGACGGCGCCTTGGGAGCGACAAAGGCCCAATGCGGAGCATAGTCGGCCCCGGCGCCGATCCACCGCTCCAGGAGTTGCTTCTCGCCCTCACTGAGCGACTTTCCCGACGCAGGCGGCGGCATCTGCCCCGCGTTCCGGGCGTGGATGCGGTGGATCAGACTACTGGCGCCGGGGCGGCCCGGCACCACTGCCGGGGTTCGGCCCGAGCGGGGAGCGATCGCGTCTGCGCGGAGGTCAAGGCGAAGATTCGCCCGCCGCTGCTGGTCGTCCGGACCGTGGCAGGCAAAGCAGTTGCGGGCGAGGATGGGGCGAATCTGTCCATCGAACGAGGGCCGAGCGCCCTCCCCCGCACGCATCGCCCGCGGGCGGCGCTCCGACACCCGTGCCGGAGTGCCGCCGCGCACCGTCCGATCTGCATCCGCTGGAGCGCCGACCATTCCGCCCAGGCACAATAGGAGAATCGCGGCCCACAAGCTCGACGCACAAAGCGCCCGGTAGGCGGGGTCGGGTCTTCGGACGCGCTTCGGATGCCGCATGGATCTACCTTTCACCCCCCTGCCGTTCGGCGCTACTTCGTGCAGGTAGCTCGTGTCGAGGGCGTGGATGGGGCCTTCCACTTCAGATCCGTGCTCTCGCAGCGGGTACCAGGCCGCATCCTGCGGGGTGACCCCGGGGGGCCGCAACTCAGCTTCCGGATCGCGCCGGCGTCGGAAGAGCCGGTATTGGCCCGGTTCTTCACAGTGCTCCGGGGCTTCCTCTGCCCGCAGGTCGTGCCCCGGGAGGAGGGGGAACTCCGGCGCCGGCCCCACCGGGACGCCCGTCGGGTCCGGCGCCGGCGCGGTACGTTCCGGCGCCGGCGGAACCGGGAGACGGCCCCGACGCGCCGGGGCCTCGGACTCGGCCAGAACCTGAATCGCTTCCATCGGTGGGGATGCTCCAGCGGCGGACAGAGGTGAGGGTGATGTTATGATAGCAGGATCATCTGGCGGGCGTGGTTGGGGACGCAGGGATCACCCGGACGCTGTACTTTGTGCCGTACGAATGGCCAGCTCGGCGGCCGCCAACTCCGCGGCATCCAGGATGCTCGACCAGGGCAAGCGGCCTTCGACCGGCAGCGGCCGGGCGCCGCGCGCCAACAGGTGCCGATTGCCGGCAAGCCGGGGCGCGTCATCCCTCCAGTCGGCTACATACAGGACGCGATTCTGCGCGTGTGCGCCGGCGGCAGCGTGCAGCGTCCCTCCCTGGGGGCTGGCCTCGACGACGAACACCACGAGCGCCAGACCTGTCACCACTCGATTGCGGGCCAGGAGTTGCGGAGCCGCCACCGGGGTGTCGGGGGCGAATGGCGACAGCACGAGGCCGCTCTCGCGGATGCCCGCCACCAGTTCCGGCGGTGCACCGGCCGGCAGTTGTTGCAGGCCGCAGCCGGGGAGGGCAAGAGTACGTCCCCCGGCCGAAAGGGCGCCGCGGTGGGCAGCCCGGTCCACCCCGACGGCCAGCCCGCTCACCACCGCAAAACCGCGCTCCACCGCCTCACGCGCCAATCGCTGCGCAAATACCTGTCCGGATCGGTTCGCACAGCGGCTCCCGATGATGGCCACGGCCCATTCGTCGTCGCCCCACTGGAGAGGGAGCGCGGCGAGATCCGCATTTGCCGCGGGCGCCCCCTGCCAGTAGAGCACACCGGGAGCTTCCGCGACGGCCTGCAGCGCCCGAGGATAGTCTCCCCAGGCGGCCACGCCGATTCCGGAGGCCTCCAGCACCGCCAGTTCTTCCGCCAGACCCGCGTACTGGGTCGCCGCCTCTCGGATCGCGTCAGCCACCCGCCGGCGCAGCCGTGGCTGACTGCCGGCATCCGCGAGCACTGCCTGGGCCGAGCCGAACTCCTCCAGTAGACGCCGGATGGTCTTCCCCCCGATGCCGTCCTGCCGCCCCAGCGCCACCCGGGCAAGGCGTTCCTGTGCCGTCACGGGCCGAATTGGCGCCCGGACAGGCTATTCGAGGGCCCCAAAGTGGGCGCCCCACTCCCCGGCGATTTCCCGTCCCTCGACTTCGAGCCGCTCGTACTCCTCGCCGGTGAGCGGTGTCCAGTTCCGAGCCCACATTGCGTTTTTTTCTACCTCTGCGACGGTGAACATCCCGACCACGGCTACCGCCGCCGCTTGCAGGCCCAGTGCATAGCGGAAAGCGAGCGAGTGGTTGCGGGCGCCGAGTTGGGAGACGCGGTTCTTCTCGTAGTTCATGTCCCGAGCGCCCCCGAATACCTTCATCACCGCCACGCCCAGATCGAGCCGACTCGCCAGCGGAAGAATGTGCTCCTCGAATCCGTAAGTATGCCGATCCGCATAATTCATGGCGAGCATCACGGCATCCAGTTCCAGGTTGCCGGAAAGAGCCTCCTGGAGCAGGCGCGCCGGCCGCCCGGGTTGGTGGTGCGCGGTGAAGCCCAGAGAGCGGGTCCAGCCCCGGCGGCGCGCCTCTCGCAGCCCGGCGAACACCCCATCCGAAGCGAGGAGTTGGTCCGGCTCAAAGCTGCCCACACAGTGGGCGTAGAGCAGGTCCACATAGTCCACCTTCAGATCTTTCAGGCTTTGCTCGTGAATCGTCAGCGCTTCCTCCGCGGTGGCAGCATAGCACTTGGTGGCGATGAACAGATCCTCCCGGCGGTACCCCGGGAGGATCTCGCCCAATTGCACGTGAGCCCGCCCATACCCGGGCGCAGTGTCCAGGTAGGTGATCCCGTGGCTGATGGCGGCCTCATAGACCGGAATCGCCTCGGCATCGGGCAGCCCCAACCCGCCGGGACCGGTGCCGAGCCCCAGTACAGGAACCTGTCGCTCGGTCTTCCCGAAGCGTCGCTGCGGCAGCGGGTCGGTGGTGGCCGGGCCAGGACGAGCCCCGGTCGGCGCGACAAGCACGGACGGCATGGAGAGTTCCTCACTTGACAATCGAAAGTGGAAACGGACTTCCACCTGGACACGATTCCGTACGGACGGCGGGTTCTCCTTCCCGGTCGCCGCCCAGATGCCCCCAATGATTCGTAGCAGTGTCAAAATAGGGCTCAGTCTGGCCCTTTGCGGGTAGAAGGTGTGGGATAATCCACCGATCAATAGTGAAAGAGGAGGTATAGCGATTCCCCTCTTCCCCCGACTCTTATTCTGAGGGGCAGGGTCTCCCCCTGGAGAGCGCGGCAGATCGGTCTGCGTTGCGCGAACTCCGGGGAAGTTGACCCGTTTTCCGCCTCTCGGGTCAAAATGATGGGGACCATGCTTCCCGGCTGACCGTGCGCGGCGCGGTCTGGACCGTTTGGGAGTCAACACATCGGCTGGAGGTTTCTCGGATGGGTACGATCTACGCCATCGGGATCGACTTTGGTACCGCGAATAGCTGTGTCGCCTATGCCAGCTATTTCGACCGCGGCAATGGGGAAGTGGATCCCGATCCCCTACATCGCCCGGAGGTGATCCCGTTTTATAACCGGGACACCGTGCCCACCGCGATTCATCTAGGGGACGGCCAATCGCAACCACCGACCTTCGGGCGGATGGCGGAGGAGCGTGGGGCGGTTGATCCGTTGCGCCTCTATACGGGCTTCAAGCTGAACCTTGGTCATCCGGAGAAGGGCCGCGACGCCTTTCTGATGGCCAAGTATTTTCTGGGGTACCTTCGCCGTCGTGTCGAGCAGTTCGTACCGCTCGGCATTGAGAACGCAAACGAGCGGGTGGAGACCATCGTCGGTCACCCGGTGCAGTGGAGTGCGGATCAGCGCGAAGCTACGCTCCGGGCAGCCCAAGAAGCGGGTTTCCCAAACGTGCGCGTGGAAGAAGAGTCGATGGCGGCCCTCTATTGCCACGTGTTCGACGAGGGCGGGAACTTCCAGCTCAAGTCGGGCTCCTACGTTCTGACGGTGGACATGGGTGGGGGCACCACTGACTTCGCATTTCTTCAGATCCCGGAGCAGGCGGACGCACGACCCACGTCCATTCCGGTGCATCCCGCTCCGGCAGAGGGGCTGTCGTACGGGGGCCGCGATCTGGACCGGTTATTGCTGCGCTATCTGTCGCGCACCTGGGATCAGGGAGTGGTGCAGCAGCAGGTGCCGTATCTGCTGCGGGAGATTCGCTGGTTCAAGGAAGCGTTCTCCAGCCACATCAGCGATGGAGCCTTCGAGTACGAGAACAAGATCCTCGTCGGCGACAAGGTGCATCGGGTTCGGCTCACCCGCGACGAATTCGAGCAAGTCGGCTCCAACTACATCAAGTACTTCGAAGTACTGGTGCGAGGTGCGGTCGAAGAGGCTGGACTGCGGCCGGAGCAGGTGACCCACGTGATCCTCACCGGGGGCCACTCCAAGTGGTATTTCGTGGAGCGCACGCTGGGCAACGTCTTCCCCCACCTCTGGGTGGACCAGCGGAGGACTATTTTTCGCCACGGGCATCCCGAGCAGAGTGTGGCACGCGGGCTGGCCTACGATCCTCTCGCCCGTTCGAACAAGGGCTTCATGACCCCGATGCGCCGGGCGACGCATGCGATCTGGATGGAGATCCCCGGCGGCGAACGGAAAGAGAAGGACCCGAAGGCAGCGGCTCTTGCCCGCACCGCCGGCACTCCTGAAGAACCGATCCTCCTGGTGCCGCGCGGCCAACTGCTCCCCTACCGTACCGCTACTCCACTCAAGTTCGATGTGAACCTGCTGGCTACCGGTGCCCAGGAGACCACCGTCCGCATTCGCTTCCTTTCCGGACACAAGCGGGTGGCGTTGGCCGATCGCGTCACGACCTTCGAGAAGGGCACCTGGGAGCGGATTTCGCAGTCCATTCGCCGCTGGATGGGCCTGGGGGGCGGGAAGGCGCTCGATCACTTTGAGATCTCGGTGGATCTCGAAGTAGATGAGCATGAACTCATCATGGCGGAACTGACCGTCGCCCGGTTTGTGGGCGAACGGAAGGTAGATGAGCAGAAGCGGACGATGCAGTTCAACGTAGGCGCGGCACTGGGAAGCGACAGCTGATGCGCCTGGACCGAATCGAGATCTTCCATGTGGCGCTGCCGCTCATCTACCCTTGGAAGACTGCCTACGGCGAGGACGCGGACATCCACTCCGTCCTCTTCCGTCTGGTTTCCGGCGATTACGAAGGGTGGGGTGAGACAACGCCGTTTTTCGCCCCTACCTACTCGCCGGAAACAGCCTCGACCGTCTTTACGCTGAACCAGGAGATTTTTTGCCCGCTGCTGGTGGGCCGAGAGTTCGAGACAGCGGAGAATTTGCTGCGGGCGCTCAGCGTCTTCAAAGGGAATCCGTTCGCGAAAGCCGGCCCAGAGTCCGCTTGGTGGGACCTGCAAGCCCGCATCGAAGGCGTGCCGCTGCACCATCTGCTCGGCGTGAAGGGAACGGTGGTGCACGCCGGCTCGGACTTCGGTGTGCAGGATACGCTGGATATGCTGTTGGCGAAAATCCAGGGTGCCATCGACCAGGGATTTCGTCGTACCAAGTTAAAAGTGCGTCCGGGCTGGGATCTGGACATGCTGAGACTGGTGCGGGAGACGTTTCCGAAGCATGTGTTTCATATTGACTGCAACTCCGGTTACTCGCTGGATGATCTCCCGTTCTTTCGCGCGGTGGATCGTCTTGGGCTGGCGATGATCGAGCAACCGCTCTTCCACCGAGACCTGCACGACCACGCCGAATTGCAGCGACAGCTTGACACGCCGGTCTGCCTTGACGAGTCCGTCACGTCCCTCCGTGATTTCGAGCTGGCACTGAAGCTGGGCTCATGCCGCTACCTGAACATCAAGATCGGTCGAGTCGGAGGCATCTCGGTGGCCAGGACCCTCCACGATCGAGCGCGAGATGCCGGCATCCCCTGCTGGGTGGGCGGCATGCTGGAGAGCGGCGTAGGGGGTGGGCTGAACATCGAACTGGCTGCGCTGAACAATTTCACCTATCCGGGAGACCTTTTTCCCTCTGCTTTCTTCTACCGGCAGGACCTTACCGACCGGGAAATGGTGCTGAACCCGGACTGCACGTTCTCACTCTCCACTGTCCCGGGCACTCCCTACCGGCCGATCCTGGAGCGCGTGCAGGCTCGGACAGTACGGCACGCCTCCTTCGCAGCCGCCTGAAGTACGCCCACCGCCCTGGATTGTCTGGTCTGATGTGAGCACTACGGGACGCATCGTCCTCATCGGCAACCCTGCGTCCGGACGAGGGATCGGCGCAAGTGTGCTGCAGGACACTGCCGAACGGCTTCGCGCCCGAGGCCTGACGCCCGAATTGCTTGCGACGTCCCGCCCCGGGCATGCAGTGGAACTGGCACGCGCTGCCTCCCGCACCCGGCCGTCTCTGGTGATCGCCGTCGGCGGCGACGGGACGCTGCGCGATGTGGCCGAGGGGCTCCTCGGCGCCGAGGTCCCGATTGCCCTCGTTCCCGCCGGTACCGGCAACGATCTGGCCCGCACCCTGGGAATCCCCAGGGACCCTGCTGCTGCGCTGGAGGTGGCGCTGGAGGGCGCCGAAGAGCGGCTGGACGCGTGGACCTGGAACGACACTCTCTATGTGAACATTGCGGGCATCGGTCTGGACGCAGCCGTAGCAGAGGCAGTAAACCACCGGTTCCGCCGCTTGCGGGGCGTTGCGGCGTACGTGGCCGGGTTCCTGAGTGTGTTTCCCCGCTACCCCCCGTTTGACCTTACCCTGACCTGGGAGGGCGGAGGCTGGTCCGGCCGGGTCTGGTTGGCGGCTTTTGCAAACGGCCGGTGCTACGGTGGAGGGATGCAGATCGCTCCCGGCGCCGACCCTGCCGATGGCCTGCTCGACATGGTTGTGATCGAAGCAATCCCCCGGCCGGCACTCCTTCGGCAGTTTCCGAAACTCTTCACCGGCGAGCACATCCGCCATCCCGCCGTCCACATCTTCCGCGCGCCCGGCGTCCGGGTGGAGTGCGCCCGCCACACGGCGACGATTGATGGCGAACTGCTCGGAGAGAGCCCTGCGGTCATCGCGCGTTGCCCGCATGCGGTCTTGGTCCGCGTCCCCGCGGGAGCCGGCCGCACCCACTAGGGATCACCAACTGAATCACTTCCCGATTTCAGGGGCCGCTGGGGCAGGCGCGGTAGTTCCACCGGGGTAGGGTCGCAGCGAAGACGATCTTCCTGGTGGCCTTGAAGTCCGCGGCATACTTGCGCCCCCTCTGGTACACCTGGTCGAGGATGTCGCGATGACCGTCAACCCCGTGCGGGTCGTCGCTCCCTCCATCAACTCCTTCATCGTATCTATCGTATGGAAAGTCTCGCCCTGACAGGCGCGCGTCAGGTGCGGGAAGAACCGGTGTTCCATCGGGTTGTACTTCGAGGCAGAGGGCAGGTAGTGCGCCACTCGGATCTCCGGGCCCAGGTGGGCGGCCAGCCGCTGTAAGTCCTCTTTGCACAGGTACCGGCGCGCGCTGTTGCTGCCGCCCCCATTACACAGCACCAGGCATCAGCAGGCGCGTCGCCGCCGGATCTTTGGGCACTGTGGTCGGCTTGCCGGCCCATCGTCTGGGACTTGCGGGCTTTGCGTTTGACAGAGCGGCGCTGGCGCAGCAACGGACTCCGTTGTCCCGTACGGGCCGGACGTAGCCCGGCAGCCCAAAGGGCACTGCATCCGTGGCACTCCGTGGGGACAGCCCACCGCCGCCAGTGCCTGCGCCGGCACGATAGCATCAGGAAGGAGGACACCGCGCCCAGAACAAAGGGCATGAATGCTTGATTGAGGAGACACGGGCGGGGGCGGGCAACCGGGGCGCGGCGCGCGCGACAGGGAGACGACGATGGGCATCCGTGTGGACTGGAAGCTGACATTCGAGGGTGGAGAGGAAGATCTCCTGCTGCGCCTGAACCACGCACGCCGCCAGATCGCGGCGCTACCGGGGGGGGGAGGTACATGAACTCATGAAGCTGGATCCGATGGTCCACCCGCTCTTCTTCCAGGTGCTGGAACAGCATCACATCCCGCTGCCGCTCGCAGTCGCGGACCGGGTGCGGGACCTGATGGCAGACACTCCGCTGATGATGACGTGCATGCTGGTGGGGACCGAGTTCAACCCGGAGGAGTTTCCAGGGGGCCTGGTCCGACGGTGGGACGCACCGACCGAGGAACTGCTGACGGGAACCACCCTCTGGCGCGAAGAGGACTATCCGTTGTGCGTGCGGGAAGGCCGCTTGGACGGGAAGCGGGTCGCCGAGGCGTGCTGGTCTGAGGAAGGCATCTCCCAGGAGGGTGAGTTCTCCGGCATTACGTGCTATCGGGCCGGCATCATCGCTGCCTTCGCGGACGCACTTCTGCGGTTCGGCTATGTGTTTCACGTCAACCCGGGCGAAGGCGCCGAGACGATGGTAGTGGGCCTCTCGGGCTATCGGCGCCCGTCAGACCACGATATGATCTGGCTGGGCGCCAGCCACGCGAAGACGCAATACGCCAGGCAACTGGAACGAACCCACAAGAACGCAGTGGCGACCATGGACATTCTGAAAGAGGTGGGTCTCCTTCACAGTGCCGTGGACGACTCGGGCTACTACGAACACCGGGACTGGGATGCCGCCCGCCGCCGCATCGGCGCCGAACTCGCCTTTGCCGGGCTGGTGGCGCCGATGTTTTCGGGTCTGGTGAAACAGGCCGCCGGTACGGATGGCGAGGTGACGGTGATCCAGGATCATGCCGGGACCGCGTTCGACCGCGTACAGGACATGGGGATGAGCCCGGGCGAAGCCGTCGAGGCGCTCGGTGAACTGGTCCGGGAGCACGAGGCCCCGGCAACCGAGGGCGGCGGCGCGGACGCGGGACAGCGCTGAACTTCCCCCGCACACCCGGCAGGATCGGCGCTTCGCCCTGCGGATCTGGGACCGTAAAGAGAAGGACGCAGGGCGTGACACGCCCTGCGTCCTTCATGGGGTGGGGTTGCTCTTCTCGGCCCTGGCGCCATCCCTACCGTCGCCCGCTGAGTGCCACATTCACGGCCGTGGCCGGACCGCCAACCTCCAGCGTCACCCGTATCGAGCCTCTGAAGCTACCTGCCGCGGGACCCGCGAAGCGCACGGTCACTCGCAGGCTCGCACCCTGCGCCAGGACATAGTTGCCGGCGCCGGACACGATGGCGAACGTACCCTCCGGTGTCCCCGCACTCGGCGCTGGTGCGGCAATGGTTCCGGAGACAGTTTGGGTGCCCGTGTTTCTGATCGTAAACACCTTGGTCCCCGGCGGGTTGGCGCCGCGCTGCACGAACGACAACTGCGACGGGGTTACGCGAATCCTCCCCGTTCCCCCGCCCCCGCCGGTCGGGCCGACGGTGAACGTCCGCGACGCAGTGCTCTGATTGCCGAATGGGTCAGCCGCCCGGATCTCGATCGAATGGGTTCCGTTCGAGAGCGTCAGGGCGGCAACAACCGCATTCACCCCGCGTGTGTTGCCGGTCTGCTGCTGGACCCCATCCACCAGCAATTGCCAGGTAACACGGCTTTCATCCAGGATGTTTGCCCGGACATCAACGGGACTCGGCACGGTGCTGGTCCCCGACGGTGAGGTGATCGTGATCTCCGGCCGTCCGTTTTCCTCGCCAGTAGCGCCCACCGTGAAGCGCCGTTCCAGATTGGCCCGGTTTCCGGCGGCGTCAACAACGTCAAGCACCAGCGTGTGCAGTCCTTGCGTCAACTCCCGGGTCAGGTTTACGGCGTTCACTCCCCGTGTCGTGCTGGTCTGGATTTGGGTGCCGTCCAGCGCCAACGTCCAGTTGACGGTGCTGTCGTCGTCAATATCGGCGCGGATATCGATCGGATTCTGCAGCCGGGTGCTGGTTAACGGAGGCGAATTGATGCTGAGACGCGGAGCGGTTACGTCTGCGCCGCCACTCCCCACGGTGAAGGTGCGCAGCACGCGCCCCCGATTGGAGGATTGATCGGTCGCAATACACTCGATGGTGTGGACACCGTTCGTCAGAGTCTGCGTGGTGTCAATGGCGCCGATTCCCCGGGCGGTGCCCCGGATGAACAGGCGGGCGTCAATCAGCACATCCCAACTGATGGCGCTGGCATCCTCAATGTTGATCAGGATGCGCACGGGGTTGGCGTTACGCGTGTTGTCCCGCGGCTCCACGATCTCGATGACCGGCGGCACACGGTCTGCCGGGCCGATCTGGAAGCTCCGGCGGGCCGCAGTCCAGGCCTCGCCGTCTCGCGCGTTGATCTCGATGAGGTGGGCGCCGTTCCCCAGTGGAATCCGTTCGTCAATCGCGTTGACTCCCGAAGTGGTTCCTACTTTCAACAGCTTGCCGTCCACAGACAGGTCCCAGGTGACCGGGCTGGGATCAAAGATGTTGACCTGGACGGGGACAGGGCTGGGAATGCCGCGATCCGCCTCGGGCGAGGTGATTTGCACCGACGGAGCGCGCCGATCCGCCTGTGGCCGCGCCGGGTCAATCTTGCAGACAAAGGCATTGACCAGATCCGCCGCCGAGAGCTGCGGGCCTACGATCAGCGGGAAGTTGTGTGTCTCGCTGCTGGTCGTGAGGCCGGTGACGTAGGCGTTGCCCACGGAGTCCACCGCAATGCCCCGACCTTCCTCGTCGCTGTTGCCCCCAATGTAACCGGCATAGCGCAGGAAGCGCCCACTCGGATCCACCTGACTCACGAAAGCATCCTGAACTCCGGAGAGTGTCACGTCGGGGCCCAGCCAGAAGGGAAAGCCGTTTTCGCCGCTCGACTGGGTGGAGCCGGTGATGAAGGCGCTTCCCGTGTTGTCCACGGCGATCGCTCGCCCCCGTTCCGCACCGGTCCCTCCGACATAGCCACAGTACGTGAGTTCGGAACCCCCTACATTGACCTTCGCTACAAAAGCGTCGGTATTTGCCGAAATCGTCAGGTCCGGACCGACCCGCACCGGGAATGTGTTCTGGTCGGAAGTGGTGGAACCAATCAGGTAGGCGTTGCCAGCGCTGTCCACAGCGATCCCACGCCCCTCGTCCGCCGCGGCTCCCCCGACGTACCCGCAGTAGCCGAACCCGATGCCGGTGGCGTTCAGCCTCGCGACAAAGACATCCCCAAACACGCCGCTGTCATTGTAGGTGAGATCGGGCCCTACGGTCACCGGGAACGTGCTTTGTGTGACGTTCGTGGTGCCCACCAGATACGCGTTCTGGCTGGAGTCCGCAGCGATCCCACTGCCGGAAGTCGTGCCGTTCCCACCGAGGTAGCCGCAGTAATCCAGGGCGGTTCCGGTTGCATTCACGCGGGCCACAAAGGCGTTCGAGTTGCCGCCGCCGTTGTAGGTGAGGTCCGGGCCGTTGACCACCGGGAATGAAGTTTCCGTCGAGTTGGTGGTTCCGATCAGGTAGGCGTTTCCGAGGGTGTCCACCGCGAGGCCGTTTGCCTCGTCCACGCCCAGGCCCCCGACGAACCCGCAGTACAGCAATGTACGACCATCCGCGCTCAGCTTCGCGACCCAGGCATCGGAACCGCCGGCCCCGGGATTGTTGAACGAAAGGTCCGGGCCGACAACACGGGGGAACGTGCCTTCGTTGGCTGCGCTGTAACCGGAAACCACCCCGGCCAGGTACGCGTTACCGGAGTTGTCTACGGCGATCCCGCGCCCCTCCTCCACGCCCGATCCGCCCAGGTATCCGCAATAGGCAAACCCGCTGCCGTCGGCGCGTACCTTGCACACAAATACATCCGAGGGCTGGGTGCCGCTGTTGTATGTCAGGTCAGGCCCGATGCTGACGGGAAACGTGGTCTGGCTGGAACTGGTGATCCCGGTGACGTAGGCATTGCCGGCCCCATCCACCGCGATCGCGTTGCCGGCATCGGGCGCAGATCCGGTGATAAACCCGGAATAGAAAAACGTGGCCGGGTCTACTACCAGGGTCCGCGTCCGATCATAGGCGCCCAGATGGAACGAGACTTCCACCGGATTGCCCGGCTCGGTCGGATCGGCGGCGAAGCGCAGTTGATAGTCCGACGCGACCTCTTCCTGTTTCCCCCCGCGCTCCTGATAGGCGAACGGTCGCTCGTCCTTGAAGTTCCCCACCGGCGTCCGGACTTCAATTTCGCCGTTCGGATTCAGGTGCAAGTCGGCGGCGCCCCGGTAGCGCATGCGGATTGAGGCCGGATCTGCGCCCGGGCGCACGACGAATTCGTACTTCAGCCGTTTCCCCTCGCCGCGGTAGGCGAGGTCAATTCCAGGCCAGAGGTTGGGGTACACAATCCGTGAAAATGTAGGAAGCCCCGCCTTCCATTCCTCACGCGCACCGCCGAAATAGCTCACCACTCCGCCGGTCGGAGCGAGGGCACGGGGGCGCACGCCGGTCCGCGCTCCGGGGAAGTCCACCTTGATGCTCCACGCCGCCTCGCGCGACCCTCCCGAGCCGGCGCCGACTCCGGCGCTCTCGCCGCCTCGCTTTGTGCTTCCGTCCAACCGAAACGTGAGCCCATCCTCGGTAAAGAAGACCGTCTTATCCTGCCCCGGGGCGTAGTAGACCACGCGGGAGTCCACCTGCCCCCCGTTTCCGACGAATTGTACCGGCAGGTGTTCCAGTGCCCGCAACACGTCCTCAGGCACGTCCCGGTGGGTCTCGGCTCGCGGGGCGGCGGCGGTCACGGGTCGGCCGGACTGAGAGGTCCAGAGGGCGCTGCCCAGAAGCAGCACGAGAGGAAGCAGAGTTGCGACGCTGCGGGACGAACGGGGACGGGCAGGCATAGTGGGAAACTTCTTCTGCGGTGCACGGGGACAGAGGAGAATCGTGCCCCTTCCAGGGAAGGAGTCATGTCGAGGCGGAACGGGCGACGTATGTCCCCGGATCGACTTCACACCATCATTCACTTGCTCTAAGTACGCCCCATGTGCAAGGGGGACCTCCTGATCAGTTCGGTCGCCGGCGGGAAGAGAGGGGATGAACTTACATCCCCTCTCTTCACCCACCGGTTACTTCGGGATCCCGAGGCTCTCTGTGATGCGGGGCGTGCCACGGAAACCCACTGCCATGCCTGCTGCACCGCTGATTCGCTGGAAGAAAACCGTCCTGGACCGCCAATTCCGCTCCGAGGGAGTCGTCGTCGCCGATGTGGATCGCGACGGTCGCATGGATGTTGTCACCGGTAACGTTTGGTACCGTGCCCCCGAGTCTCCCGGCGGC
>SYMT01000147.1 GCA_005805375.1 Actinomycetota bacterium | reverse complement strand
GCGTGCGGCTCCTCGCACCCGAGATGGCCGCCCTGGAAACGCAGATCGAGCGTCTCCCGGCACTGGGGAAGTGGTTCGTGACCATCCCGGGAGTGGTCCCCGCCTGACGGGAGGATTAATTCTGCGCGGTTCCCTCAGTGCTTTCCGACGAGGAGTTCCAGGTGTTGTTCGGCCTTTCCCGGGCCGTTCCCGGCATGAACCTGCTGGCGCTGACGGTCCTCCTCGGGCACCGCACGCACGGACTCCCCGGCGCATTGCTCGCCCTCACGGCCATGAGCGCTCCCAGCTTCGCCTCGATTGTGGCATTGTGCATGCTGCTGCGCGGGCAAGACCCGGCCCCGATCGTACGGGGGATCATTCGCGCGCTGGGCCCCACCGCCGCGGCGCTCATGCTTCATGCGGGCTGGCAGTCATGTGCGGGTGTGTTCCGGCGACAGAGCCGGCGCGCGCGTGGGCTCTGGCTGCTGGTGAGCGGCGCCACGGCGACGCTGGCGGTGGCGGCGCCTTTTCATCCGGCATGGCTCATCCTCCTGGGTGCGTCAGCCGGCATCTTCTTTTCCAGCCGCGGCTGGCTGGGGAACCGGGAGTGAGCTGGTCGGACGTTCTCTCCGTCTTTCTCCGCGCCGCCTTCCTTAGCGTGAACGGCAGCACCACGCTGGCACTCCTGGAACAGGACCTGGTATCTCGCCTGCGGGTGCTCTCCCGAGCGGACTTCGCCCTCGGGGTGGCGGTAGGGGCTGCGAGTCCCGGGCCGCTCGGCTACGGGTGCATCGCGATCGGGTTCCTCGCCGATGGGTGGCGAGGCGCAGTGGTGGCGGTGCTCACGAGCTGGCTTCCGGCATTCCTTGTATTGCCCCTCCGCGCCGGCTATGATCGGCTTGCCTCCCGCCCCTGGATGCGGGGCCTCAATTGGGGCGTTGCTGCGGCCGGGGCCGGGCTTCTCGGAGCCCTGGTGACCAACCTTGCCCGGCACTCGCTCACCGGGTGGAAAGAAGGGCTGCTGGCTGCCGGCGTCCTGACACTCCTGGCGCGCGGCGTCCCTCCGGCGGCTGTGATCGCCACGGCCGCCCTGGCGGGAGCGCTGTGGCTTCGTTAGGCCGGCGCGCAGGCATCACAGACTGCGGCGTGGCGACGGAACACATGCGTCGCCCTGCCCCCCGCCGTTTCGCTGCTGACACACACGTGTGCCTCCCCGGCGACGTGGGAGTCCGCATCGTCCAAAGAATCGCGCCGCGGTCGGGACCACTGCCCCCTAATCTGGGCCCCAACCGCGAGCGCCTGGTTATCTCCGATCACCTATCAGCATCCGTCTTGTATGTTCGGAGCCATCCTTAGGATAGGCAGTGGGGCCAGACTTCATTGTGATACTTCACACCAATTCGAAGTGGCGGCGATCACCGCTGCGAGCACTACTCCTGCGTATCGCGTGAGCGGAGAAGGAGAGCCGGTCCGGGCGTGCGAAACTGCATGGCGGTCCCGTCGGCCTTCGCTTCCACCATGCGCCCACTGCTCTTCCTCTTCGCTGTGCTACTGCTCCTCGTCGCCCTCCCTGCCGGCGCCGTGCGGGCCCGGACTTCTGCGCCGCAAACTCCTCGATTTCCGATTCTCGCCTGGATCGGCCCTCCTGCTGCCGAGACCAGTGTCGAACGCTACCGGGAACTCGCAAACGCCGGGTTTACCCACAATTTTTCGGGATTCCCGAACGTCGAGGCAATGGCCATTGCACTGGACGTGGCGCACAACGCGGGGATTCTGCAGTTCGTCAGCCTGCCCGAGCTGGCCGCCGATCCGGAGGGTGTGGTGGCACGATTCAAGCAGCATCCGGCGCTTGCCGGTTACCACTTGCGCGATGAACCCTCATCAAAGGACTTTCCGGCGCTCGCCACCTGGGTGAAACGCATCCAGGCGGTGGATCGCGAGCACCCCTGCTACATCAACCTGTTCCCCACCTATGCGTCCTCCGAGCAACTCGGCTCACCGACCTACCGGGAGCACCTGGACACGTTTTTGCGCGACGTGCCAGTGCCGTTCCTCTCGTACGATCACTACCCGATCGTGGGAGACCGGCTCCGGGGTGACTACTATGAGAACCTGGAACAGGCGGCGGCGGCCGCGCAGGCGCGGAACGTTCCCCTGTGGGCATTCGTGCTCGCCACGGCTCACGACCCCTACCCGATCCCGACGCCCGCCCACCTGCGGCTCCAGGCGTTCAGCGACCTGGCCTATGGCGCTCAGTGCATTCAGTACTTCACGTACTGGACCCCGGAAAGCACCGTCTGGAATTTCCATCAGGGCCCGATCGAAAAGGACGGAAAGCGCACGCCCACCTACGATCGCGTCCGACAGATGAACGCGGAAATCCAGGCGCTCGCGCCGCACTTCCTCGGGGCAAAACTGATCCGGACGGGCCACACAGGAAGCCTTCCGCGCGGCACCCGGGAGTACGCACCCGAGGCCCCGGTGGCGGCGGTCGACACCTCCGACGGGGGCGCACTGGTTTCGCTCCTCGAGCAGGGCGCTGATCGGGTGCTGGCGGTCGTGAACCGTGACTTTCAGAAGCCGCTGAGCGTCACTGTACGCTTCGATGGGTCTCGTCGGGTGGCCCGTTTCGGACGCGATGGGAAGCGGGCGCGGGTCCGGGGGCGGCGGGTGCCGGTGGAACTGGAACCGGGCGACATCGCGGTGTTTCGCTGGCCCAGGGACGAGTGAGCGCGTTCGGAGCCGGGGACACCATCGCAGCGGTGGCCACCGCACCGGGTGAGGCGGGCATCGGGATCGTGCGCGTATCCGGTCCCGGCGCGTTCCCGTGCGCGCGGGCCCTGTTCCGCCGCGAGCGGGGCGGACAACTCACACCGTTCACCGCGCCGCCCCCGTCGCACCGCGTGACTTACGGGGTAGTCGTACACCCGGACGATGGTCGACGCCTGGATAGCTGCCTGCTGACCTGCTTTCATGCGCCGCGCAGCTACACAGGCGAGGACGTGGCGGAGTTCGCGTGCCACGGGAGCAACCTGGTGCTCGCGCTGGTGCTGCGTGGGGCGCTGGCGTCGGGCGCACGGCCCGCAGAGCCGGGCGAGTTCACACAGCGGGCGTTCCTCAACGGACGCCTCGATCTTGCCGCCGCCGAGTCGGTCATGGACATCATCTCAGCTCGGACCACCGCCGCGCTCCGGGTCGCCGCCGGACAGCACGGCGGACACCTGTCGCGCGCCATCCGCCGGCTCCGGGCGGCACTGATCGAACTGCTGGCGGAAATCGAAGCCGCGATTGACTTTCCGGACGACGTCGAGCCGCCCACAGACGAAGCAGTTGCGGCACGGGCCGGTGGAGTCCGCACCGAGTGCCGGGAATTGCTGCGCACCGCCGATGCCGGGCGTCTCTATCGCGAGGGAGCCGCGCTGGTGATCGCCGGCCGGCCGACTGTGGGGAAGAGCAGTCTCCTGAACGCGCTTCTCGGGGAGAACCGGGCGATCGTCACCGACGTGGCCGGCACCACCCGGGACGTGATCGAGGAAGGACTCAATCTGGGGGGCATTCCCGTGCGTGCAGCCGATACGGCTGGGCTCCGCGAGACCACCGATTCCGTGGAGATGCTGGGTGTAGCCCGCACGCGCGCGCGCCTCGCCGAGGCGGACCTGGTAGTCTGGGTCCTGGACGCCTCCGAGGGATACACCGTGGACGATGAAGCCCTCCTCCCCGACCTCGCCGGTCGGCCCCTGGTCGTCGTCGCAAACAAGACGGATCGCGGCGATCGGCTCTCCGCCGCAGACGAGCGCCGCCTGCGCGACCGGGCGCCCGAGTTGCGTGGTCCCATCGCACGCATTTCCTGCAACACCGGGGCGGGCTTGGACGAGCTGCCCAGCGCTCTGGCAGCGGCCCTCCCGGGTGGGAGCTTGCCACCGGAGAGCATCCTCGTCAGCAACGCCCGCCACGGCGCTCGCCTGGCGGCGGCCGACGAATCCCTGACGCGCGCCGTCGAGGCGGCGGCTACCGGATTTGATCAGGCCGCAATCGCACTCGACCTGAAACTTGCGGCCGAGGCACTGGGAGAGATCACGGGGGAGACGGTGGTTGAAGAAACCATCACCCGGATCTTCGCCCGCTTCTGTGTGGGGAAATAGGAAGGCACAAAGCCGATGCGTCTCACCTCTGTCGTCACTCCATTCGACGATCACAACCTGCAACTCGTTTCCCAGGTGGGAGTCACGGACGTGGTTGCCCGCTATCCCGGCGCCGATCGGACCCGCCTCAAGGCACTCTGCGATCAGGCGGCAAAGTTCGGTCTCCGGGTCAGCGTGGTGGAGGGCTACCTCCCCATCGAAAACGCCATTCTGGGCAACGCGCAGCGCGAAGCGGACCTCGCCGCAATGGAGGAACTCTTCCGCAGCATGGCTGCGTGCGGCATCCGGCTCTGCTGCTACAACTTCATGGCGGGGACGGACTGGGTCCGCACCCGGATGGATCTGCCGGAGCGCGGCGGCGCTCTCGTGACCGGATTCAACCTCGCGGAGGTGGATCGCGCAGTGGACCTCTCGGCAGGACAACCCGGCATGGCCGTGCAGCCCATCACCGCCGAGGCGCTCTGGGAGAACCTCGAATACTTCCTGCGCCGCCTTTTGCCCGCCGCTGAGCAGCACGGGATCACGCTGGCCATGCATCCGGACGATCCCCCGCTGCCGGAGTTCCTGGGCCGGGCGCGCATCATGAATTCCGTGGAGAGCTTCGAGCGCCTCGTTGCGCTGGTCCCGAGCCCCAGCAACCGGATCTGCTTCTGCCAGGGCACGTTCGCCGAGATGAACGTGGACATCCCCGCGGCAATCCGCCGCCTGGGGCCGCACATCCGCTACGTACACTTCCGCGACGTGCGCGGCACTCGGGAAAACTTTGTCGAGACCTTTCACGACAATGGCCAGACCGACATGGCGGAGGCGATGCGCGCCTACCGGGACATCGGCTTCGATGGCCCCATGCGCCCCGACCACGTCCCCCAACTCGTCGGGGAAGAGGACGGCCCCCCCGGATATACCATGCTAGGTCGCCTCTTCGCGTTCGGCTACATGAAGGGCCTGATGCACGGAATCGGCATTTTCTAATCCCGGCAGTGGGATCTGCGGGGGTGGACGACAAGATACGAACGTGTATCGTGACATTGACGGGCAGGGACGAGCGACGCCGAGGAGGCACGGATGACGCGCATCGCAGGATGGTGTGGACGGAACTTCCGGGTGGTCTTGCTTCCGGTGATGGCTCTGGCCGCCGTTCCGGGAGGGTTGGGGCTTCCGGCTCAGGGGCAGGACACCCTCCGCCGCGAGTCCTTCGACCGGGACCCCGGCTGGGAGGCCCACAACAACCGCCCGACCCAGCCCGCGCGGGCAGTGAGGCAGGACTTCGGGTTCAGCACCACGTCGCACGCGGGCGGAGAACGGGGAGAGATCGGTGGGTTCATCACCCCGGCAGCGGAGCCTGCCTGGTATGCCGCGCGAATCCGCGAGGTGACCCTGAACGACCGCCTCACCGCTTCCGGCCGGGTGACCATCGCGTCGGGCGGGAACCTGGATGACGGCGCGGGCAACACGCTGCTCGGGTTTTTCCAGGCGAGGACCCTGAACGAATGGCGCACGCCGAACACGCTGGCGCTTCGCCTGAACGGACGCGGGGACGTGTTTCACGCCCATGTGGAGTACTGCACCCGCAAGTGGCGAGCCGGGGGAGACTTCTTTGCCGGAGCGACGCCGCCCGGGGGACGCCGCCCCATCCAGGACATTCCGGCACGAGGGAGCACCCACCGTTGGTCCCTGCGTTACGAACCGGGCGAGAACAACGGCGGCGGGGTCATCCACGCCACGCTGGACGACCGCACCCTCGCGATGCCCCTCGATCCCGGCCACCGGGCGGATGGGGCGCTTTTCGACCACTTCGGGCTGCTCAACGTGATGAAGTCAGCCGATGGCGGAGGCTCGCTCTGGGTGGACGACCTGGAAGTGAACGGCACGCGCTGGAACTTCGAACGCGACCCGCAATGGGAGCGCAGTCGCAACCGGGCCGCGTACCGGACGCAAAACGTGCGTCCCTGGTTCAACTACGGGCACAGTCCTACCCGGCACGCCGGCGGGAAGCGCGCCGGAGAGCTGGGCGGGCTCCTCTTCCGGGGCGACTGCCGCTATCCCGACCGGCTTTCCGCACTGGGAGATCGGCTTCAGCCTCTCGATCTCAACCGCCCGCTGCACGCCGGGGGCCGCGTGGTGCTCCGGCGGGGCGTTACGGACAGCACGGTCCTGTTCGGGTTCTACCATTCGCAGCACAGCCTGGCGGTGAACCCCTCGCAGGTATCGGGAGTGCCGGGCGGGTTCCTCGGGGTCGCCATCGAAGGCCCCAGCCGCGAAGGCTTCTTCCTGTACCCCCTGGCACGCACCGGCGACGGCGCGCACCAGGTGATCGCCGGCGGCAATGACCGCCCCCGAATCTACCCGGACGGCCGCTCCCACGCCTGGACCCTCGACTACGATCCGAACGCCGCCGCCGGCCTCGGACGGATCCGTGTGACCCTGGACGGTCAGTCCCATCTGCTGGAACTCCCCGCCGGCTACCGCACCGCCGGCGCCGGCTTCGACCGGTTCGGCTTCGTCACCACGTGGATCGACGGCAACGGGCAACTCGTTTACCTGGACGACCTGGTCTATACGTGCCGTTGACCGGACGAGGGGTGAGTGAAACGCCCCGCGCTATTCGCCACTCACCGGTCGCATCGCGGCGGTGGACCGACCTGCAAGACCGGCAGGCGGGCGGCTGGGGACGCGCTCGCGGGCGACCCAGTTCTGATCGGCCGCGGCCCAGGCTTCAATGGCGGCCGCCTCCGCCGGCGTGAGCCCGAGCGCGGCAGTGACGTGCGCCTCGATCTCTGCTTCCAGCGCCTCCCACTGCGCCGTCTCCGCCGATTCGCGACGCTGCACCAGCGCGGCCGTCGCCGCAGCGCGCTCGCCGGTCCAGGCGCCGATCGGGATGTCTTCTGCAAACCCGCTCAGAAAGTGCAGGTAGCCGCTGCTCACGTGCCCCCCGTGGAACACATGGCTGAAAAAGAAATGCACTGCCCGCGAGCAGAGCAGACCCACCAGCGCCCGCGGATGCTCCACCAGAGGATGCGTCCACGCACCGGACCCGCGCGCGCCGGCACCTGCCCCCGTTCGCTCCGCAGCAACACATCCACCGGCCGAGCCACGCGCGTCAGCAAGTGGTTCCCGCAGCGATGCCCCTCCTGTACCCGAGCCACGCGCGTCAGCAAGTGGTCCCTCCCCGCGCACATACCCCAACCCACCCGACCCACGCGCGTCAACAAGTGGTCCTTCCTCCCCTTGGGCGATGCTCCCCGCCGCGGCATCACGCCCGGCGCCCCCAGCGGGCATCGTAGCGGAACCCTCTCCGCCCCCGGCCGCAGCCCACCTTCCCCGCAGCCGCCCGCACAGAAACGTGTCTTTCAGCACATAGCCTTGCTCGTCCAGGGCGGCGCGCAGCGTGCGGCTGTTCTGGCACAGGACGACCTTTGGCGGTGCGAACGTTTCTTCAGCAGGGGGAGGGCTCCCCTGCGCGGCAAGTGCGGCAGGATCGAACCGAATCCACCATCCGTTCCAGCGCAGCGTGTACCGGCAAACCTCGCCATTGCCGGAGAATCCGCCGCCGCCCAGGAACGGCCGCGCGTGCGGCGAATCCGGGCGGTCCGGGGTCACGAACTGCTCGCGCAGGCCGGCGCGATGAAACGACACGCTCCACCGCAGATCCAGCACGTCGCCGAGCCTCCCCGCATCAAGGGACGCGAGGAGTTTCTCCAGCGCAGCGTGAAGGGTCGCGCCGGCAGGCGGGACGAAGAATGCACGGGAGGTGGTACGCCTGAAATCCGTCGCGGTCACGGACGGATGCTCCTCCACACGCAGAGCGTCGTCAACATCGCCGGTGACAGTAGCCGTCCGTACCGGAATGCCGGGGGACCCGGCGGCGTCCCCGGCAAACAGCACGATCGGGTAGACACCTGCCGCACCGAACAGCCGGAGGCGTGAGGCAAGCCAGAGGCCCCGAAGCTGGTCGCCCGCCAACAGTTGCTCTCGCACCTGGCGGGCGTTCCGATTCACCATTGCCTTGTTCGGGAGCACAAACGCGAGGTGGTCCCCGTCGCGCAGCCAGCCGAGGGCCGCGTGCAGAAAATAGACGTAAAGGTCCGGCGCTCCGCGAGTGGCGTGCGGAAACCGACGCTTCAGGGCCCGCTTCCGCTCCGCGGGAAGCCGCTTCGCCTCAACGTAGGGTGGGTTGCCGACGATCAGCAGCGGTTCGCCGGGCGCAGCCTGCACTCCGAGTGCCGCCCAGATGTTCGCGTGCTGCGGAACTTCCAGCGCGTCCAGCACCCGGATTGGGAGAGCATCCCCGGCGACCGTCACACCCAGGCACTCCTGAAACGCAGCCGCGACGTTCGCGCGTGCGGCGGCCACGGCCTCCGGGTCCACATCGGCGCCCAGGAGGCGCGGCGCCCAGTGCCGTGCGAGCACCTGTCCCCCGGTGTCCGGAAAACGGTCCCGGAGAGCCGCCACGACCCCCGCCAGGAAGCGCCCATCGCCGCACGCCGGGTCGAGCACCCGGTGCGCCGGGGTCAACGGCAGCTCTGCAAGGATGCGTTCGACCAGTGCCGCGGGCGTGAAGTACTGGCCGTGGAGCTTCCGAGTTCCAGTGCGCTGCTGGTAATGATTCACGGTGGAACGCCTGGTGTTGAGGGAACCGTGGTGGGTCCGGGGATCCGATGAAAGGCGAACGCGGTGCGGCTGGTGCGGCCGTGGTGCGCCACCTGCCTCCCTGAGTCACTGTGTAACGCACGCGTTGCTGTCTGGTCCATTCGCTCTTTGCCGTCCGCATCCCTTGGCCACTTCCAGACCCGTGTGGCGCAGCCGGGGAACACCGTGCGGCGGTTGCCGACCGCCGTGTGCCGGTCCCGAAGTGAAGTTCGGAGACTCCACCCTGCGCCGCGTCCCACACGCCGGAGGCGACCAGGTGTAGCCGCAACTGATACGCCGCATGATAGCGCACGCACCGAAGAATCAGGGTTTCTACTTTGCCGGGTTGTCCAGGCGGGCAAAGGGGCCGAGGGAGACGCCGGCCATCGTGAGTGTCATCTGGCGATTGATCCAGGGGAGGCGACCGCCGAGGCCCATGCCGAGGTCCCGCAGCGGGCCGAGGAACGCATGGTCCGACTGGAAGAGCAGGGTGAGGGCGCGGGTGGCGAACTGGTAGTAGGCCAGATGTCGCCGCCGGGCACGGGAGTAAGCATCCAAGGCGGCGGGCAGTTCGGGGTGGGCGGCGATACTCCGGCCCAGCGTGGCGGCATCCAGGAGTGCGAGGTTGCAGCCCTGCCCGAGCTGCGGGCTGGTGGCATGGGCGGCATCCCCGAGATAGACCACGTTGGCGGTGTTCCAGGTGGCCATGCGCACGTCCAGGTAGCGGGAGAACAGCACCTGGTCCGGGGAGGTGAGCTGTGCCAGCACCGTCTCGGCCTGGGGAATGTAGCGGAGGATCTCCTCCTTCCACGGCAGGAAGCGGTCGCCCCGGCATTCCCGGTCCACCCGGTCGCACTGTACGCTCCAGAACAGGCTCACCAGCGGCGGTCCGTCCGCCGCGCCGGGACCGCGCCCGGTGGGGAGGAAACCGACCAGGCGGCGGGTGCCGTCCGCTACCTGATAGAGAGTGTCCGGAAAGGCCCGCTGCGGGTCCTCCAGAATGCACCAGACCGCGCCCCAGGGATACGGCGTGACACGCTTGTGCAGGGCAGTGTCGTCGCGCAGTTGGGACCGGGCGCCGTCGGCGACCACGATGAGGTCGTGCGGACCATGCCGCTGCCGGGACTCTTTCTCCACCACGAAGTTCCGCGCGCCCTGTGCTGCCAGATCCTCGATTTCGATCCCGCAGCGGACCGTAATGCCCGGCTCGCCCCGGGTCGCCCGGAACAGCGTCTCGAATAGTACACCCCGGTGTACTCCCAGCCCAAACTGGTCGGGTCCCAGGTTCCGGTAGGCAATTTCCACGATCGGGCGGTTCCTCGGCGTGACGCACCGCAGCCCCGTCACCCGCGCGCCCCGCGCCAGCACCGGCTCCAGCAGACCCAGCTCTTGCAGCACCCGCTGCCCGGTCGGCTGGATCAGAACCCCGGCGCCGACAGCGCCGGGGTCGGGCACCCGCTCGTACACGGTGATCCGGTGCCCCTCCCGCGCCAGGAACAGAGCCGCCGCAGCGCCGGCGGTCCCGCAGCCGATGATCCCGACGTCCCACGGCCGACCGGCGGTCATGTTCCGGCCCCTCCTCTGTGGGCGCGTCACGCGGTGGCTGACCCGCAGCGGCAGGAAGGCGACGGGCCTCTGCGCGCCTGGAGCAATCACATTGCATCCGGGGCCCCTGGTTCGGGCAACCCGCGGTTGGGTGCGCGCAGGCCGGTTTCTCGCTGCTGCGCGCCCGGCTGAGTTGCTATGCCAGAATCTCTCGGATCACCCGGGCGGGCTCCTGCCCGGTGAGCTTCTCGGGCAAGCCGTGGCTGTCGTACACCACCCGGTCGTGGCGCAGTCCCAGGAGGTGGAGGATTGTCGCGTGCCAGTCCGGGACGCTCACCCGGTCCTTCGCGGCGGCGAGGCCGATCTCGTCGGTCTCCCCGAAGGTCACGCCACCGCGCACGCCGCCGCCGGCCATCCACCCGCACATCGCGTTCTTGTTGTGATCCCGGCCTGCCTTGCGCTCGTCCTTGTCCGCAGCCATCTGGGCGATCGGCAGGCGCCCGAACTCTCCGCCCCACACGACCAGCGTCTCATCCAGCAGCCCCCGTTCCTTGAGATCCTGGAGCAGGGCCGCAATCGGCTGATCCGTCTGGGCAGCGCAGGAGCGCACCCCGTCCAGCAGCCCCCCGTGGTGGTCCCAGATCTGGCCGCGGATGTACAGTTGCACGAAGCGCACGCCCCGCTCGACAAGGCGCCGCGCCATCAAACAGCGCCGGCCATAGGAGTCGGAAGCTCCTTTACCGATGCCGTAGCGCTCCAGGGTCGCCGGGCTCTCCTGCGCAAGGTCCAGCGCGTCCGTGGCCTGCAATTGCATACGGGCCGCCAGACGGTAGGACTCCATGCGCGCCTCGAGCTGCGGGTACAGCGGGCGGGCGCGCTGGTGGATGTGGTCGAGCCGGGCGACCAGTTCCCGTTCGAGCGTGAAGGTCTCCTCCGGTTGTTCCGTTTCCGGCTTCAGGCTCAGCACCGGCATCCCGGTGGACCGGAACCGCGTGCCCTGGAACTGGGGCGGCAGCAGGCCCGAGGTCCAGTTCTGGACGCCGTTGATCGGGAGCCCCTGCGGGTCGTCGAGGACGACGTACGCGGGGAGATTCCGGTTTTCGCTCCCGAGAGCGTAGACCACCCAGGCGCCCAGACTCGGAGAGCCGGGGTTCATCCGGCCGGACTGGATCAGGTAGAGCGCGGGCTCGTGGGTCAGGTTCGTGGTGTACAGCGAGCGGATGAATGCCAGGTCATCCACGTGGCGCGTCAGGTGGGGCAGCGCGTCGGACACCCAGGCGCCGCACTTGCCATGCTGGGCAAATTGAAACGGGCTCTTCATCAGTGCGCCGGCCGCCTGCGGGTTCTCCACCTCGCCCGCGATTTTCTCGAAGTAGGACTTGCCGTGGTTCTTGTCCAGTTCGACCTTGGGATCGAACAGATCCATCTGGCTTGGGCCGCCGTTCATGAAGAGATGAATGACCGACTTTGCCCGCGCCGGCATGTGTGTGGGGCGCGCGCGCAGGTCGAGGAGGGGCGCGCCGGATGCCAGCGCCGGGCGGACGCCGGATTCGTCCAGCAGCAGAGCCGCCAACGCGGAGCCGTAGAACCCGCCGGCCATGCGCTGAAAGAGGTCACGCCGGCTCAGCGAGCCGGGTGCGGCGGCGGTTATGGGCAGGCCGATGCGGCCATTCGATGCAGACATGGATACGGTTCCTTCCGTGGCAGCGCCCGCACTCCGAACCGGAGGGCGCGAACTCCACAAACCGACGTATACTTTGTGCAGACACCGCCGTACGCCCTCTTCCGTTCCGGCGCGCGAGGCAAACAGCAAATGCCCGCTCCTTTCCCTGGGATGGACCCCTATCTCGAAGGCCCCCATTTGCAGGGTTTCTGCGTCCAGTTCTTCGCCCATTTTCAGCGTCTGGTCGCCCCATTGGTGCAGCCGCGGTACTACACGTTCATTGATCGTCACGTATACCTGACGGTCCTGTCGGGCGACACCATCGGCCGGATTCGACCGGACATCGGGGTGGCGGAATGGTTTCCCGAGCCCGCCCGCACCCGGCCGCGAGGGGCAACCGCCGCCGAACCACGCGCTGGGGTACGTAGCGCGCCTGTCTCCAGGCTGCTGGAAGCGCCCGTCTACCGCACTCTCCCTCGGGCCGCCGAGGTCGAAGAGCAGATCTTTCTTGAGATTCGCGATTTCGAGACCGGGCGGACGGTCTGCGTGATCGAAGTGCTCTCTCCTGAAAACAAGGACTCAGGCCCCGGGCGCGATGAGTATCGCCAGAAGCGGGAGCGGATCCTGCGCAGCGATGCCCATCTTGTAGAATTGGACCTCCTGCGCAGGGGCGCCCGCCTCCCGACGGTGGAACCGCTGCCGCCTCTCGACTACCTGGTGTCTGTCTCCCGATCTCAAGAGCGTCCGCGCTGTGGCATCTGGCCTATCTCCCTGCGAGACCCGCTCCCCACCATTCCGATCCCGCTCCTCGACGGCGACGACGATGTGCTCCTCGACCTCCAGGCCGTTTTCTCCGCTGCCTATGACGCAGCGGGGTTTCTGACCACCATCCGTTACGACCGGCCCCTCCGCCCCGCGCTCTCGCCGGACGACGTCGCGCGGGCACGGGAACTGCTGCAAACGTCCGGTGCTGCCTGGCCCCCCGCGTAGGCCCGACCAGGGCTCACCCCGGGAACGCCGGCGTCCCGCCGGCCCGCCCCCCCGTGCGGGCCCGACCTGAGGCTCACCCCGGAAGCGCCGGCGTCCCGCCGACCCGATCCGGGCCCCACCCCCGGAAACGCCGGCGTCCCGCCGGCCCGCCCCCACGCAGCCCCGATCTCCGGAACTTCGCATCGGGCTCCCGAAACGCCCTCCATCAGTCTACATAGAGGAATTCGGCAGAGTTCAGCAGGGCCCGGCAGTACCCGGTCAATGCCGCCATTCCCGAGTCCGGGGCGCCCGGCTTTCTCGCTTGCTTCCGCCACTCCGTCTCCAGCCGGGATCGAGTCTCCCGGGCCAGCCGCATCTCCTCTGCCGAAGGCGCCCGGCTCAGGGCCAACCGGCAGGCGTGCTCGATCTGGCGGTCCGAGTCCTCTCCGGCCTCGCGCCGCACTCGCTCGGCAAACGCGGTGGCCAGTTGCCCCATGCGAGCGCTGTTCAGGAGTTGCAGGGCCTGAAGCGCGACCGTGGATTGGGACCTCTCGGTGCAATTCGGATTGAGCTGCGGGAAATCGAACGTTTCGAGCAGCGTGATCGGGGTGCGGCGGCGGCGCAGGCCGTAGACGGCCCGGCGACCTCCGTTATCGCCCATCTTTACGGACACCATCCCATCGGGACGCACGTCCAGGGGATCCGACGGGCCGCCGCGGGTCTCGTCCAGCCGTCCGGCAACGGTCAGCAGCGAGTCGTACAGTTCCTCCGCTTCCAACCGGCGGAGGGGCATGCGCGACAACAAGCGGTTCTCCGGGTCCTTCGCCAGTGCGGCTGCCCCGGGCTCACTGCTCTGCCGGTACGCCCGCGAAGTCACGAGCAGGCGATGCAGCGCCTTGAGGGACCAGTTCAGGGCGTGGGGTGCGGGAGGTAGGATGTAGGGGGTAGG
>SYMT01000146.1 GCA_005805375.1 Actinomycetota bacterium | reverse complement strand
GCCAGGTGATCGAACGCCACCCGGACGAAACGGAGAAGCGGAAACTGCTGGCGGTGACGCAGGCGCTGCTCCGGGTACGGTACAATGACCGGGGACTGCTGGACCTGCTCGGGGGAAGACGGATGATGCTCGAAAGCCCGCTGATTGCGGAACTGGCCGAAGAATGGCACGGTGCCGAACTGCGCCAGAAGGTTTCCGAAGCCCGCGCCGAAGCAACGGTGGAAACGAAAGCTGATGACGTGCTGCGCATCCTGCGCTTTCGGTTCCAGCAGGTGCAAACCGACGTCGAGGAAGCCCTCCATTTGGAGCCGAACCTGGAACGCCTCAACCAACTGATGGACGTGGCGCTGGGCTGTGCCGATATGGCGGAGTTCCGCACCCGGCTCTGGCCGAACTGAAGCACGGTGGGGAGCAGGCCCCACGCCTCCCCGTCACTCCCTTCTACCAGCGTAGGCCCAACAGGAACCCCAGAATTCTATGTCGGAGCAGGCCTCACTCCTCCCCGTCACTCCCTTCTACTCTCCCGGGGTCACCCGTCAGCGGGAATGGTGCCCGAGAGCGAGAAGGGAGTGACGGGGAGTGAGAGTGTGTGTGAAAAGGGGGTGGTGCCGGCATGGCGGCCGACTTCAAGCGTGAAATGGCACGCAAATCACTCTCCAACGACCTCACTGACGCCGGATGGCAGCGGCTTGAGCCCCTTTGCCCCGGCTAAACCGGGCGGGCGCAACCGGACCGTTTCACCTGACCCCCTTTTCACACACGCACTGAGCAAGGTGTGGGAAGCTGGGACACTCTCTCTTCACTCACTCCTTCCGCGCCCGCGGGTCGCCCGTCACCAGGAACGGCGCCCAGAAGAACGGGTGCGCCCACTCTTTCGTCTTCGCCAGTTCGCCCATCGCCCGGCGCATCGCTTCGTCCTTCGGAAGGCCCCCCTGCAGCCCCCGGTGGAACGCCGCCATCAGTGCTGCCGTGCTCGCGTCCGCCACCGACCACTGGCTCGCCACCACGCTCCGCGCCCCCGCGATCTGCCAGCAGCGCGTCAGTCCCACCAGCCCCTCGCCCTGCGTGCGCTCCCCCCGCGCCGTCTCGCAGCCGGAGAGCACCACCACTTCCGCCCGCAGTCGCAGCCCCGGATCCAGCACTTCCGACGCCTCCAGGACTCCGTCTGTCGCCTCGGTGACCGGGTCACCGGGGGCGGGTTGCGTGAGGATTAGCCCCGAAAGGAGCGCGTCCCCGTGATGGTACCGCCCGTGCGTCGCCAGGTGGATCACCCGTGCGCTCCCGAGCAGGTGGCGCAACTCTGCTTCCGTGGCACTCAGCCCGGAAAGGATGCGTCCCCCGTAGAGGCGTGCGATCCTGGCTGCCTCCGGCCCGGTGGCGGGCAGCGGCGCCCACTCGCTCTCTCCGCCCCGCAGGATGTCGCCGGCGCTCCGCACCGCCAGGAGCACGCCGCCGGGTAGGGCGAAGGCCTTCGTATCGCCGCCACTCCCCGCCGGGGCAGCTCCGCCGGCCAGGGCGCCGGTGGGGACGGTGGGATAGCCGGCACTACCGGGGCGGACCGCGGCCAGCGCCTGACCCGATTTCGCGCGCGCCTCCGCGACGGCGGTGGGACTGAACAGGCAGCCGCCCACCGTCAGCGCCGCCAGTGCCGGTTTCGAGTGCGGGTCCCCGCCGGCAGGTCCCACCACCGCTCGCGCGTAGAGGGAGAGCGACTGCGCGGTCACCAGCGGCTTCGCCAGCCCCAGGTACTCCTCCTGTTCCCGCCCGGCGCGCGGCAGAACCAGGGCGGCGAAGGGCGCCTCCCAGAGTGCGCCGTCCGGGGAGACGATCACCCGCTGGGCGGCGCGCACCCGGGCCAGCGCGGCCACCGGCAGCAACCGCGTCGTAAGCGTCCGTGCACGGGCCAGCACCTGCGCGGGCTCTGTGGCGCCGTCCGTCACCACCCGCTTGAGGCCCGCAACTTCCTTCGTCCAGCCATCCTCCCCCAGGGGCAGAGTGAAAGTGGCGACAGGAGCAGTGGTTTTTCCAGGGACCAGGAAGAGCGTGGTCTCCTTTTCCCCCACGGAGTAGGCAAGGAAGAGCTCGCCCGGACGAAGGGCGGCGCGGGCGCGGGCGAAGGGGAGCGGGTCGGCAAGCGCGGCGCCAGGGGCGGTGGCCTTCACGTGGGCCCAGGCGCTTTCGGTCTCGAGGCGCCGCCGGATCAGGGCGGCGCGAGCGGTGGTCTCCTCCTGCTTCGCCGCATCCCGGACGGTCCGGAGCGGGGCGCGCACCGCCTCCGGTTTGCCCGCCGCGTCGGCGAGGAGCGCCTCTGCCCGCTGCGCCCGATCGAGGGCGCGGCCCTGGGAGGCGCGGGCGATGCACTCGACATTGACAGCGGCGGTGTGGACCGCACGGGCCTTCGTGTCGGCGAGTCGTTCCAGCCCCCGCTCGGCGAGGACCTGCAGAAGGGCCTGGGCGCGGCCCTCTTCCAGCACACGCAGAGCGCCGGCGCGGTCTCCCCGGGCAAGCAGCGCCTGCTGGAGATTGGCGGCATAGAAGGCGTTGGCACGGCCGAAGGCGCGGCGGGACTCGTCGCCGCTGACCTGATGCGCCTGCTTGCGGACCAGGACCCAGGCGCGCGAGAAAAACTCGACCGCCGCGACGATGTCATTCCGGCGCGAGGCCAGGGTCCCCAGGTTGTGCAGACTGGCAGCCACGGCCAGGGAACCGGGGGCCAGCCTCTCCTGGATCGCCAGGGCACGCTGGTAATACTCCTTCGCCCCCGCAAGATCCCCCTGCAGATACGCCACGAGCCCCAGGTTGTGCAGGCCGGCGGCTACGACCAGGGAGCCGGGGGCCAGCTTCTCAAAGATCGCCAGGGCACGCTGGTAGTACTCCTTCGCCTCCGCCGGATCCCCGTGGTCACCCGCCACGAGCGCCAGGTTGTTCAGGCTGGCTGCCACGTCCAGGGTGTCGGGGACCAGATCCGCTCTAATGAGGAGAGATCGCCGGTGATACTCCCGTGCCCTCCTCGGATCCTCTTGTTGCCGCGCGACCTCGCCCAGGTTGTTCAGGCTGGCGGCCACGTCCAGTGAGCCGGGAGCACGCATCTCCCTGAT
>SYMT01000145.1 GCA_005805375.1 Actinomycetota bacterium | reverse complement strand
TTCAGTCCCCTACAGAGCGGGGAGGCGGTTGCGACTACGGGGCTGGAGGAGTAGACATGGATGAGTTCAGCGAGTTTCAGTCCCCTACAGAGCGGGGAGGCGGTTGCGACGTCGGGGGGAGTTTGATGCCCAGGCGCCGCACCCGGCGCTGTTTCAGTCCCCTACAGAGCGGGGAGGCGGTTGCGACCGACCCTCTGGTCCTTTTCCACGGCGAAAATGTATCCCAACACGGCCGTTGCTGCCCCATTTCCCTGATTCTCGCAGAAAAATGGGCCGTTGCGGGCGTATCTCGGCAGGAATCCCGGGCCGGAGACCGTTTCGCAAATCGCTGCGGACCCCGAATCCGGCCCCGATTTGCGAAAACTGCATCCTGACGACCCCGGCGGCCGGGAAAATGGGGGCCAGTGGCGGCAACCTGGGCACGGGAGGGAAGGCCGAGCGCCGCCACAAGCCTGCCGGGGGCGCAGAATCGGCGTCCGAGCGGCCTGGCGGGCCCGCGCAGCCCGGGTCGAACTGCGTCCGGGAGCGCCAGACCGCCACTTCCGGACTGCCGGCGCCGGTCCGCACGCTCTGCACGGTCCTTGCTCCGGCCGTTTTTCGCAAATCGGCCCGGTTTTTCTGCAATTCATGGGTTTGCGAAATGCCGCCGGGCGCCGCTGCGGACGCCCGGAGATGAGGATGCGGCCCATCAGTCTGGGTCCGCAGCCGGGCGGTAGCGATCCCCGCAGTAGCGGAAGAACTCGCAGTCGCGGCAGCGGGCCCACTGGGAGGTGGGCTCCGGGAACGACTCCTGCTCGACCATTGCCCGCATCGCCGCCAGCGCACTCCGTACTTCCGCCTCCAGCGCGGGGGTGATCGGCACCGTCACGATCTTGTCCTCCGGGATGAGAAAGAGCATTCCCCGGGTCACGGGCGGGCCCGGCTGCTCGCGCAGCAGCATGGCATAGGCGGTGAGCTGCAGGCGATGGTTCTTGCGCACGCCCCCCAGCGTATCCTTGTATTCCACCGGGATGCGCTCCGTCTCCGTCTCGAGCAGCGCATCCAGCACGCCGCGCAAGCCCAGTGTCTGCGAAGCAACGCGGACGTGGAACCGGCGCGTGCCCTCCTTCAGGCCGTAGTCCCGCAGCGAGCGGCGCGCCTCCAGCGTGGCCAGCCGCGCGTGGTCCTCGGCACCGAAGGTCACCTTCGGTGGGAGCCGCCGCGGGACCGGCGCCACGCAGGTCCAGTACACCACCCGCGGGCAATAGGCCCACTGTTTCACGTCGGTCACGCGAAAGGAAATCTCGTCATCCATGGCGGGTCAGCTCCTACTGCACCGGTCACCGAGGGGAGGGACGGCGCGCGACCGGGGGAGAACGCGCCGTCCCGGTAAGATCGCCCCGAGATTGGCGCGCTCAGCCGTCGTCCGGCTCGGCGCTGCATGCCTCGTTCGGTTCCCCGGTATCCGCCTGAATGCGCGGGCGGACACCAGGGCCGTGCGGGTTGCGGAAGCGCTTCGTCAGCAACTGGCGCCGCAGGCGGAGATCCTTCACGCAGATCGGAAAGACCTCAATGCGCGCTTCCGTCTTGTCGAGGAGCCGGCCCAGGCGCTGGAGCAGCTCCTCCAGGTGGTTGCCCGAAATCTCCCCGGCGAAGGCGGAATACTGGATGCGCTCCAGCCCATAATCCAGGCACGCGTCCGCGGCTTTCACGCGCATCCGGTCCGAGGTGATGTCATAGAGGAGCACGGTGTACATGGGAGTTTCTGTCGGGTCTGCGGACCTAATCCCCTACTCGGGTCGCCGATACACGTCATCGTGGGTGCCGCATCGCAGCAGACGGAGGACTTGCCCGTTCTGGCGAAACGTCAGCCGGTCTCCCTGTTCGATGCACGCGGAGTAGACGTCCGGCCTGTTCTTCAGCGGTTCGATGTTGAGGCCGGATCGCGAGGTGTCCACCCGGCCATCCCGGACACAAACGCTGAGACGGGCCACCGCCACCTGGGTCCGCATCTTCCGGGTGCCATCCCCCAGTGCCCGAAAGTCCTCGCGGAAGTGGTGCTCATACTCGATGTTGGGATGTGCGACGAGGTCGCCTTCGAGAATCTTTCGCTTGCTCTGGTCCCAGGCAAGCTAGCCCCACAGGCTCAGCGTTATGCTTTCGCCCTCCTGCTCCAGATAGGCCTCGGGCATCTTCACGGAGTCCAGTGCCGCATCGAGGTCTGCCACAGTGAGAGCCCCCGCTGCCTCGATTCTTGCGAACACGGAAGCGTAGTGACGCAGCGGCATTTCGTCCCACTCCAGTGGCAGACGGGGAATGCGGATGAGCGGCGAGTCTCGGGCCTCAAACACATAGATGATCTCGTCGGCGTAGAACATCCCCAGCGTCTGCGCGTAGGCCTGCAAACTCTCGAAGCTGCCGGATAAGTTGACGATGATGTGGTATCCCTGGACGCGAGGGTTGCACTCGTTTCTCACTTCTCTCCCCTCACTCCTCGCCCGGCGCCGACCGCTTACCAGCCGGAAACATACGCCGCGTACTCCGCCTCGCCCCGCACGGCCACCGCCAGCCGGCGCGCCTGCATCTGGAGCACATTGCGCAGGGTTTGCTTCTTCCCCTCGTGCGGCGTCGCCGTATCCAGCCGCTCGAAGATCCGGGCCGCGATCTCCCGCCGCGCCTCCCGGGTCAGCAGCAGTTCCGGCTCCTCACCCACCGTCTCCATCTCCGCCTTCCACCCGCGCCCCCACGCGGCCAGGAGCGCCCGGTCCACGACGGGCTGGCGGAACTCCTCCATCAGATCCAGCACCAGACTCGGGCGGCCCGGCCGGTCCACATGGATAAACCCCCCGTGCGCGTCGAGGCCCGCCAGCGACGCCGCGCTCCACACCTGGCTTTGCAGGATGCCGTAGCCGTAGTTCAGCGCCGCGTTCACCGGGTCGTCCGCCCCTTGATGCGTGCGCCCGGCAAACTCCACCCGCCCCTTGAGCAGGGCCGCCACTCCTTCCCAATAGAGGGCTCCGGCCCGGCCCTCCCGGTTGAGCAGCCCCGGCCGCAGCGCGTCCGCCGTCGGCTCGGGCAACGCCGCCAGTTCCCGGGCGAGCCCCACGATCCGGCCCGCCCGCTCCGTGAGCAGCGTGTGGAGCTCCGGTCGCGCCTTGCGGGAGTACTTGCCGAAGTAGCGCAGGAGGTTCCCCTGGTTCTGCACCTTCCCGGCGGCGATGGCGCGGGCAATCCCCGCGCCCCGCCCGTCCTGATACGCCGCCAGTTGCTCGCGCCGCGTGCGCACCGTTGCGTTCAGCACCATACCCGCCACCCGCGCATACGGCTTGCCTCCGGGCGAGAGCAGGGTGACCGGGATGCCGCGCTCGCAGCATTCCTCAATCAGATCCGACGAAAAGGAGACGCCCCGCCCCGTGACGAGCACCTGTTCGATCAGCGCCAGGGGGTGTTCGGACAGGACCTCTTTCCCCCGGCGCACCACCAGGCGCTCCGAATGCTTGCCGAGAAAGACACCGAAATCGGTGATGTGAAGGGGTTGCATGGCTGAAGGCTCCTTGCTTTGCGTTCCGGGAAGGGGTTACGGGTGGCGGCGGGATTAAAATCCCGCGCAATGATGCGAAGTCCGCCTGCGCGGACTCGAGTGGGTGTTGGGGCGTAGGGGTGCCGCGAGGGGGCGCGACCCGACGCTTTCCGCGACGACCTTTGTGCCTCGTACCCCCTGAGTCCGCGCAGGCGGACTTTGCGTCATTGCGCGGGATCTTAATCCCGCACGCGTTGCTCCATCGTCTGTTCCCATCGCGCATCGGCCGTCCCGTCCGCGTGATGCTCCATCTGACGGGCAATGTAGCGGCGCACGTCCTCCACTGAGTCCGGCCCCACGCTGAACGCCCCATACGCGCCCTGCCACCGAAACGGCCCCGCCGGACACAACTCGTGGGACACGAAATGGGACGACGCGCCCTTGACCTGTTTGGCCAACTGGGCAACCGACACGGTCGCCGGGAGGCGCACCAGCAAATGCACATGATCGTCCGTCCCACCCACCTCAATTCCGCGCGCTCCCAGGGAGTTGCACTCCGCCAGGATGCAGCGAAACACTCGATCCCGAATGTCCGCCGTCAGGATCGGTTCCCGATCCCACGTCGCCCACACCAGATGCACATACACCAGCGAAAACGATGCCGGCACTCTCCCACCCCTCCTCTCTGACCTCTTCCCACCCGAGTCCGCGAAGGCGGACTTTGCGTCATAGCGCGGGATTTTAATCCCGTGGCCCGCCACCCCGTGGCCCGCCACCCCGTGGCCCGCCACCCCGTGGCCCGCCACCCCGTG
>SYMT01000144.1 GCA_005805375.1 Actinomycetota bacterium | reverse complement strand
GGGTCCACTTGCTCACGCGCGTGGCTCGGGTACAGGGGGGCTGTTTGCTATGGGGGTCCACTTGCTACGCCCGAGGGGCGCCCGGTGTGGTGCGGGTACGGGGGGGCTGTTTGCTTCGGGGGGCCGCTTGCTGCGTCCCGGGGGGCACCCGGCGGGGTGCGGGTACGGCAGCCGGTTTGGCGTGCGCCGTTCCGCGGCTCAGCGCGAGTGGGCGGCGGTGGGGTTGCCCCACAGGAGGGCGCCGGCCCAGTAGTGGGGGTGCTGCCACCGGGCGTCGCGGGCCACCTCGTCGGCAGCCTGGCGGAGCGCCTCGTCGGAGGGACGGCGGGCGCGCAGGTGGCGGTGCAGGCTGAGCGCCAGTGCATCCCGGGCGTCCGGGCGTGTGTCCCACAGCGCGGTGGCCATGCTGCGGGCTCCCGCGCCGAGGAAGGCCCGTGGGAGGCCCACCACTCCTTCGCCCGGGATGATTTCGCCGCGACCACCGGGGCCGGAGAGGGCGCAGACGAGGTCTGCGTTCAGTCGCAGCCCGGCGAGTTCCCAGGCGGAAAGGTGGGTTGCGGGAGGGGCCGCCGGGACGGCGGCGTTCCCGGGGCGTGGGCGGGGGGCCGCCGGGACGGCGGCGTTCCCGGGGGGTGTGCTGGGGGCGGTTGGGACGGCGGCGTTTCCGGGGGGTGTGCTGGGGGCCAGTGGGACGGCGGCGTTTCCGGGGAACGGAGATGTCGCTGCGAGTAGAATGGCGGCGCCCAACGCCCGGTCCGGGTCGCGGGCGACGGGGCCGCCGAAGTGAATGATCCGGGCTCGGGACAGGCGCGGCCGGAGTTCCGCCCCCTCTTCCTGGAGACTCGGGAAGGGGCGCACGTCGTGGATCCGGGCCACTTCCCGGCTCGAAGCGGGTGGGTCGGCCGGGGACCCCGCAGCCGGGTGCGCCAGGGCATCCCGTTGCGGGCCACTGAGCACCAGTACATCCCGTTTGCGGGGCTCGCTGCGGGAAACGGGTTGCCGTAGAGCCGCCAGCACCGCGAGCGACGGCGTTACGGAGATCGGCCGGGCGCGGCCGAGGAACTCCACCGGCGCCGCGCGCGAGGAACGGGGTGGCACTCCCCCGGGGAAGACGAGAGCGGCGAACGGCGCCTCCCAGAGCGGCCCGTCAGGAGAGAAGATCAGGCGGCGGGCTTTCCGCACCGCGGCGGCGACGGGTTCCGGCAACAGCACCGAGGTGAGGCGACGCGCCCGGTCCGCGACTTCGTCCGGAGAAGAATCCGGGCGGATGAGCAGCGCCAGAAACTCCTGCGTATCCCGCCGGAGCGCAGCGCCGGAGCGGGCAATCGGATACGCGGCGATTGGCTGCGCCGGGTTGCCCGGCACCACAAACAGGGTGCTCTCCCCGCCGGTGACCGCGTACGCCAGGTGCAGGTCCCCGGGCGCCAGGACCCGGCGCAGTTCCGCGAGCGGAAGCACCGGGGGGAGCGGCGTCCGGTCCGCCGCGCGCAAGACCTCCTGCCAGCGGGACTGTGTGCGCAGGCGCGCCAGTATCCGGTCGCCTTCCGCGCTGCGCCGCACCTCCCGGGCCGCCGCAAGCGGTCCGCGGAGCAGGTCCAGGTAGGGGGCCGAGCGACCCCGCGCGCGGGCCCGCTCGATCGCCGCGCCCGCCCCGCGCTCGGTCGCCCACGCCGTATCGAGCGCGGCCTCTGCCGCGAACTGTGCCTCCAGCGTCTCCCGGTAGCGCCTCCAAGTTTCGTCCGGCACGGTCTGTTCGGAGAGATCGCGGGTGGCGAGAAGTTGCCGCAGGGCGCTTCCCCGGCTTTCCTGCAACGTCCGGAACGCGGCTTCCACCTGGCCCAGGTTCACCTGCGTCGCAATCAGCGAGTCGGCATAGTGCGTGTTGGTCGCACTGAACGCGCGGCGCGCCTCATCGCCCACCACGAACTCGCCCTGGCGCCGCACGATGTCCCACGCGCGTGCCTGGAGGGCCGCGACGGTTTCCAGACGCTCCCGGCTCGGGGGCGCCGGCGGGGCGCCGGCGCTGATCCCGGCCTGCGCGCCGGAGCCGGCGACGAGCGCTCCCACCGCAGGCAGGCACAGGGCGAGGGCGACCACGCCGCCGGAAGCAGGACAAGACCTTCGATGCACAGGACGATCCCTCCACCGCGAACCGCCGGAAACGGGGAGACCACGCCCGTCCCCGGCGGACGGGCGCTTCGTCTGCTCAATGGTATCCCGTCACGGCAAACGGCGAATGGCGAATGGCGATTGGCGAATGGCGAACACCACCACGTAGCCGAGCCACGCGCGTCAGCAAGTGGACCCACGCAGCGGATGTGAACAATGAATGGCAAACACCACCACGTACCCGAGCCACGCCGGGTGCTCCCTGGCTGTAGCGAGCTGTAAACCCGAAACGATCAGCACACCCATAGTTTGCGATTTCTCCGTCCGCGCAGTGCGTCGGCGCCAGCCCGCATCGGGTTGAAGCCACGGCGCTACTGCAGGGAAAACCGGTTCAAACCGGTTCCGGCCGCGTGCCCGTCCAACCACGCCGGCGGCAGCGGAAGGTGGCTGAAAGGGCAGATTTTCCGGATTGCGTTTTGCGGGTTGACAGCCTCCGTAGTCGGGAATGAACCGGCCCGGCTGGGTGGTTAGCCGCGTAAATCCGGACCGGCGCCAGTCAGGGGTCAACTCTCTTCCGCTCCGTCGGCTTGCACGCCTGGAAAATCCTATCTCCCTGCTCCATTTGCCCTGCCTGTTGAGGTCTTCCCGCGACAAACCCATCCGGAATCCGTCCAAATCACACCTTTCGTGAGACAGGTGGCCCAAGACTGTCGGGTGGGTCCACTTACTCACGTGCGTGGCTCGGGAGCGCGGGCGGGATCAGTCACGGCCGCCCCGAGGATCGCCAACTGAAAAACTTCCGGATTTCACCGGTCCCAATCGTGGGCACAGTGGGAAGTTGTTTCCTCGGTGATCCTGAGTGGCATCGCCACTTTCCGCTGCAGTAGCACCGTGGGTTTACCCCGGTGCGGGCTGGCGGACGCGCGTCGGCCGGTGAGCATTCGACGCGCGGTACAGCGCGGAGAGCGGGTCGCCCATTTCCTCCCTCCCATTTCCTCTCCCCTCACTACACCACGTCTTCGGATATCCTGATGCCGGAGGGTCGCAGTGCAGGGGCAGCAAAGACGAAACGGACCGCTGCGGAGCGGGGGGCGCCTGTCCGGAAAACCACGGCGCGGGCCGGCGGGGCGGCATGCCGCCGGGTTCCTGGGGCTGACGGCGGCCGTGGTGCTGGCAGTGGGAGGCTGGGCCGGGGATGACGCGCCGAACGGGGATTACGGCGATTACCTGACCTGGCCGGAGATGCGCGCGCAGATTGAGGCGCTCCACACCCGGCGGCCGGACCTGGTGGAACTCTCCTCGCTGGGCAAGACGGCGGAGGGGCGGGAGATCCCGCTGCTGAAGATTTCGGACCGGGTGCGCGAGGAAGAGGGCGAGCCGGAGGTGCTCGTGGTGGGAGGAGTCCACCCGCGCGAGCAACAGCCGCAGCTTTCCCTGATGCGCTTCCTGGATGAGCTGGTCAACGGCTATGGGACGGATGCCGCGTTGACCCGGCTGGTCAATGAGCGGGTCCTCTGGTGTGTCCCGATGCTGAATGTGGACGGGAAAGTCTACGATTTTCAGGCGGGCAATGGGAAGGACCGGGGCGCGGACTGGCGCAAGAACCGGCGCCGGCTGGAGGGGGACGCGCGCGGCGTGGATCTGAACCGCAACTTCCTCTTTCGCTGGGGCGGATTCCGCGACTATCAGGAGACCTGGAAGAGCGCCACAGATCGTCCGGCTGGAAACATCTACGAGGGACCCGCGCCGCTGTCGGAGCCGGAGACGCGGGCACTGGCCGCGTTTCTGGATCGCCGGCCGCTGCGGGCGTTTCTGGATGTCCACAGTCCGTTTCGCAAGCTCTACTATCCGCCCTATCTGCTTGACACCGAGGACGCGCGTTTCCGCAAGCTGGTGGAGCGGATGGCGGCGGCGCAGGCGGATCCCTATCCGATCCAGCCGGCCCGGCCCGGCGTCGAACCGGCGCCCCGGGCGCGCAGCGGGGATACCGGGCTCACGTATCATCACGCCTATTACGCCTGCGGGATCTATGGGGTCAATTTCGAGATCGGTCTGACGGGTCGCTATCCGCCGCCTGCCGCCATTCTGGAGGAATACGGCAGGAACGTACGCGGCGCGCTGCTTGCTTTTGTGGAGGGAGCGGCCGAACTCCCGCTGCGGCAGGCGGGCGACGTGCGGCTGCGCGGGGCGGCCACCGACGTCCCGCCGGCGTCGGGGGCAGTGGTGCAGTGGACGCCGCGCCTGGACGGGAAGTGGGACTATGCCGTGCTGGCCTCTCCCTCCCCGCAGGTGGTCGTGCAGTCGGAGTTCCGGCTGGCTCCGGGAAAACAGGGGTTCACGCTGCACGTCGCCGCCGGGGCCCGCCCCGGAGACCGGGCGCCGCTGCGTCTCTTCGTCTGGGACCGGGAACGGCGCCGCACGGAGATTGAGGCCGAACTGGTCATTGCACGAAACGACGCCGCCGGATAGGGGTATCCGGCCCGGAAGTCGAACAGCAGCCACTGAGGGCCGGCCACAGGGAGCACAAAGCCCCTGCCCGATGGTCTGGCCCGTGGTCCTGGCACAGGGAGAAGTAGAATGAAAGCCGAACGCACCGCGGCAGACATCATGTCGCGCGATGTGGTGAGTGTGTCGCCCGACACCACGCTGCGGGAGATCGCCAACCTGCTCGTGGAGCATGGGATCAGCGGAGTCCCGGTGGTAGACCGCGCGGGCCGGGTGGTCGGGATTGTGAGCGAGGCGGACCTGCTGAACTCGGAGAAGCGGCGGGTCAAGCTGCCGCGCACGGCCCTGTTCGGCGTGTTCCCCCTCCCGGACGATCTGGTGCGTGAGACGTTTGACGAAGGAACACACCTGACGGCGCACGACCTGATGACCCGGCGCGTGATTACGCTCGCCGCAGACACCGCGGTGCGCGCCGTGGTGAGCACGATGCTCGAGCGCCGCGTGAACCGCATTCCGATTGTGGAGGACGACAAGCTCGTGGGCATCGTCACCCGGAATGATGCGCTGCGGGCGATTCAGGAGGAATGGAACCTGTCGGAAGGCTGAGGAAGAACGTGCTACCCTGCCCCAGCACACTTTCGGCCCAGACCCGCCCACCCTGTGCTTCGGCGAGGTGCCGGACGATGGCGAGCCCCAGTCCGCTTCCGATCGTCTTGCCTTCCGTGCGCTCGCGGGCGGGGTCCACGCGATAGAAGCGCTCGAAAATTCGGGGCAGCGCCTCGGGGGGGATGCCCGGACCCTGGTCCGCCACCCACAAGAGGATGTGTTCGCCCTCCCGGCGGCCCCCCACGCGCACCTCCCCCTCGCCCGCATAGCGGACGGCGTTCTCCATCAGGTTGCGCAGGCACTGCTCCAGCGCCCGGCGGTCGGCCAGGACCGGCTCCTCCGGAAAAGAGTCCTGCACCAGCCGCACCCCGGCAGGTCCCGCCAGGTTGCCCACCAGGGCCAGGATGTCTTCGGCGACTTCGCGGGCATCGAGTGGGACCGGCTGAAGATGCACCGCCCCGGCTTCGGTTTCCGCCAGCAGCAGCAGATCCTGCACCAGGCGATCCACACGCTCGCACTCCTCGACGACCCGTGGCGCGTAGTCGGCCAGCAACTCGGGCCGCCGGGCGCCGCGCAGGATCAGGGTCTCCACCAACGCCCGGATGGCTGCCACGGGAGTGCGCAGTTCGTGGCTCACGTTGGCCACGAAGTCCCGGCGCATGGCATCCACGCGCCGTGCCTCGGTGACATCCTGGAGCAGGAGCACAGCCCCCGGGGCGGCGGTCCCCACCCGCAGCGGCGCCACGGCCACTTGCAGCGAGCGCCCGCCCCGGGTAACCAGCTCGACTCCGCCTCCCGGCTGACCCGCGAGCACCCGGCGCACCTGCTCATCCACCGAGTAGCTGAACAGCGAAGCCAGCAGCGGGCGCCCGACCAGGCGGTCGGCGGGCAGCCCCAGCAGCTTCTCGGCGGCGGCGCTCGCGCGGGTCACGATGCCGCGGTCTTCCACCACGAGGAGGCCTTCCGGGATCTGCCGCACGACGGCGTCGAGGAACTGCTGCTGTTCGGCGGCGCGAGACTGGTGGGAGTGACTCTGGCCGGCCAGATCGCCCAACGCGGACGCAAGCCGGCGCATCGGTTCGTCATCCCACGTGCGCATCGTGGTCCGGGGAGCACCGGCCGCAATCTGCTCGGCCGCAGTGGCAAGCGCCTCCAGCGGGCCCAGCCAGCGCCGGGAGAGGCGCTGGGCCAGCCAGTAGCCCAGCGCCAGCGCGAGGACCAGACACCCGGCCGGCCCCAGCCACGGGAGCGCCGCTGTCGTGGGAGGAACGGCGGCCCAGTAGACGCGCCGCCGCCGCGGGCTGCCAATGGCCAGAGCCGCGGCCCGCCCGGCGAAGGCCGGCTCGCCCTCGCGGCCGGAACGGAGCGCGGCGCGGACCTCGGGGTGGGCGGAAAGCCGGTCGGCATCCGGGGTCGGGAGATCCGCAGCAGCCAGCACGTTCCCATCTTCGTGCAGCACGGCCAACTGCAATCCGGTACCGTAGCTTGCCCGCTGCACCGACGCGGGCAGTGTGGTCACCGGGCTTGCGGCTCCCAGTTCCCGCAGGAGCGCCAGCGCATCCGCGAGCCGCACACGCTCGGCCCGGCGAACTGCACCCATACCGTCGTAGAGCCACGCGCCGGCAGTCACTGCTGCCGGCAGCAGGGCGGCGAGCAGCACCGTAATCAGTACCCGGCGCCGCATTCCACTTACCATTCGAGGAGTGGGTGCGGAGGAGTGAGAAGAGAGTGAGGATGCCGGACCGTCACTCTTTTCTCACTTCTCTGCACTCACTCCTCACCCGGCGCCGGAGCCACCGGTACGGCTGCAGCACCAGATGATAGAAATCGCCGGCCAGCAGGGCGAGCAGCAGCACGCCGATCATCCCGGGCGCCAGGGCGAGCAGCAGGCCCAGCAGCGCCCAGAAGAAATGCGGGGTGAGCAGGTGTCGCGCTGCCTCCACAGCGCCCCAGAGGCAGGCCAGGGGAATCAGGCACAGCACCAGGGTGCAGCACGTGGCCCCGAAGCGCGAAAATCCCTCCCGAACCTCCCGATAGACCATCCGGCAGATGAGGGAGAGACGGAAGCCGATCGGGTTAGTGGTGTCGAGGAAGCGCTGCTCGTCCGCGATCACCATCAGGTAGCGAAGCACCACGGAGTCATCGCGGGGCACCGCTTCCTGGGCCTGGATGCAGAGTGACGTACAAAACCCCCGCTCACCCGCGTCACGGAAGGAGAGTGTTCCGTCCCGGTCCAGCCGGTAGACGCGCCCGGCCCGGAGCGCGGAGGGGAGATGCAGGCGCCCCTCCCGCTCAAACTCACGGTACCGGTGGGGGCCGAGCACATCGCGCAGCAGGCCCTCGGCGCGCTCCTCCGGGTCGTCGGCTCCGTTCGCCGGCTCCGGATCCGCCCAGCCCTCACCGGTGACAGCGGCTGCTTCCGCCAGAGCCGACATGACCGGGATCAGCCGCCCTTCACCTGCGGGATGACGACAACCTCGCGCGCGGACGGGGAGAAGGCATCCACTCGCACGGCGCGCCCCTCTTCGTCCACCTCGAACACACCGCGGCCCTCCCGCACCGCGCGCGCAATCCGGGCGCAGACCGCGGCCATCGAATTCGTATCGGCCTCACTCCAGGCGAGGCACGTGTCCCCTTCCGGTCCCATCCAGCGGAGAATGCCCATCTGTCGTACTCCTCGTGGAGACGGCCGCCCGGCGCTTCCGCACCCGCGTGAGCGGGCGACGTCAGCCACGGCCGTCCAGTCTGTACACAGCTTATACCCGAACCACGCCGCTGGCAAGGGCTTGCTCCGGGATACAATTCTCTATGTCTCTCCTCGACACCGTTCTCCACGATCCGGCAGCCCGACTTCGCCTCGCGCTGGCGCAAACCAACCCCACGGTAGGGGATCTGGATGGCAATACCGAGCGCATCTTGCAGCTCATCGGCGAGGCCCGGGAGCAGGGAGCGGCGCTCGTGGCGTTCCCGGAACTCGCCATCACCGGGTACCCGCCCGAAGACTTGCTGTTGAAGCCGGGCTTCCTGCGTGAGAATCTCCGCTGCCTGGAACGCATCACCCATGCGGCCCACGGCATTGTCGTGATCGTCGGCTTCGTGGACGTGAAGGAGGACATCTACAACGGCGCCGCCGTGCTGGCGGACGGCGCCGTGCAGGGTGTCCACCACAAGTTCTTCCTTCCCAACTACGGAGTGTTCGACGAGGAGCGCTATTTCCAGCGCGGCCGCGGTCACACCGTCTACCGGCTCGGTCCCGTGGTGTTCGGTGTCACCATTTGTGAAGACATGTGGTACCCGCGCGGCCCGGCCCACACCCTGGCGAACGTCGGCGGCGCTCACCTGATCGTGAACCTGAATGCCTCCCCGTTCTACGCGGAGAAGTGGCGCATCCGGGAGCGCATGGTCTCCGTACGGGCGTCGGACACGGCCTGCCACGTGGCGTGGGTGAACCTGGTCGGGGGGCAGGACGAGCTGGTCTTCGACGGGCACTCGATGGTTTTCGAGCCGGGTGGGGAGCTCGCCGCCCGCGCCGCCGCCTTCGAGGAGGAGTTGCTGCTGCACGATGTCGAGATCGGTGCCGTCATCCACGCGCGCCTGGCCGACCCACGCCGTCGCAAAGAGAAACAGGCGTTGGAGGCGGCCGGCGCCCAGGTGGAGACCGTGGTGCTGCCGCCGTTGACCCGCGCGGCGGGCACGGCCCCTCTCGTCCCGCGCTTCGCCACACCTCCCGAGCGAGTGGAGGAAGTCTACCGCGCCCTCGTGCTCGCCACCCGCGACTACGTGAACAAGACCGGTTTCCGAGGAGTGGTCATCGGCATCAGCGGCGGTATCGACTCGGCGCTGGTGGCGGCCGTCGCCGTGGACGCCCTCGGTTCGGACCGGGTGACGCTTGTTTCCATGCCCTCCGTCTACTCCTCTGCCGAGACCCGTTCGGACGGCGAGCGAGTAGCGCGCAACCTGGGCACGCACTTTCTGGAGATCCCCATCCGCGAACTCCAGGAGACGTGGCGCCAGACTCTAGCGCCGGTCTTCGCCGGCACCGAAGCGGGCGTCGCCGAGGAAAACCTCCAGGCCCGCTGTCGCGGCAACATCCTCATGGCGCTCTCCAACAAATTCGGATCGCTGGTCCTCACCACGGGGAACAAATCGGAGATGGCCTGCGGCTACGCGACCCTCTACGGCGACATGGCGGGTGGGTTCGCCGTCATCAAAGACGTGCCGAAGACCCTGGTCTATGAACTGTGCCGCTGGCGCAACCGGGAAGAAGAGGTGATCCCGGATTCCATTCTGTCGCGCCCCCCCTCCGCCGAGTTGCGGCCGGACCAGAAGGACACTGACTCCCTGCCGCCCTACGAGGTGCTTGACGCCATCCTCCACGCCTATGTGGAAGAGGATCGCAGCCTGGACGAGATGGCGGGTTTGGGCCTCGACTCGGAGGTGGCGCGCCGCCTCATCCCCCTGATTGACCGCAACGAGTACAAGCGGCGTCAGGCGCCCCCCGGCGTAAAAATCACCCCGAAGG
>SYMT01000143.1 GCA_005805375.1 Actinomycetota bacterium | reverse complement strand
GGAATCCCTCCAGCACCGCCTCTTTGCGGAAGCTCTTCAGCGGCCCCTTGCCCGCCGCGTAGCGCTCGAACAGCGTGAGCAGGTTCTTGCGGCGGATGGCCTCCAGGTCCTTCTCGCTGTCCGGGTCCGGCACCCGCCACTGCCCCTCCGCCCCCAGGATGAAGTTCTCTCGCAGCAGGTCGCGCAGCTCCGGCAGGCTCTCGTAGTTGTCCAGCGCCTGGATCTCCTGCATCAACTTCGGGGTGAGCTCCCCCAGCGTCTGCGGCCGCTCCGCCCGCCGGGCGCGGACCCACTGCATCGCCGTTCGCTCGTCCTTGACGAAGAGCGAGAGCGGCTCCACGTCCGTGGTCACGCGCTACTCTTCAATCTTGAACGTAAGTCCAAGCTGTCGTGCGGCTTCCCGCATCGCCTTCATGGCCGGATCGTCCGCGTTGAGGGGAGTGTCGGGATTCGCATCCATCTGAAAGTCGATCCCCAGGCGCAGCTTGCGCAGTTCCATCCGAGCGGCGGGCCCGACGAAAGAACGGAACAGATCGCCCCAGCTCTCTGTCGGAACGCTGCCCTTGATGACGAAGCGCCGAATAGTGCCTTCCCCACATGTCGTCGTGTCGCCGGGCGCAACTGCACCGGTACCGCCTGATCCGACGGATGTACTCGCCGCGACATGAGTGGCAGAGGCCGAACCGTCATGCACATGGCCCGCGCTCCCCGGTCTGGCTGCGCTGGTTCCCGCAGGAGCGATTGGCTCCAGCTCGAAGGGCGGGATGATCCAGACACCGTCCTCGTTGGGATCGAAGGAGGCCACCTGTCTGCAATAGCGCGTTTGGAGGGATGTTAGGGTTGTCCCACGGCCGACGCCGATGAGACCATCCCGGCACGCCTGGACCACTCCCGCGGTCACCGCGTCGCGAGCGGCGATCATCGGCTTGTCAGTGAAGCGCAGGAATGCTGCGATGGCGTCCTTTACCCGGGTACCGCCGTCAGTGGGAACCAGGCCGGCTTCCTTCAGAGTGACGGACCCGACACGCTTGAGAATCCACTCCTCGTCGTCAACGAGGGTCGTCCAGAGGTCGGGACACTCGTCACAGCGTCGGATTCAAACGCCTGGTACTCGGGCGACCACTTCGCGATGAAACACAGTAAGCGGTTGCGGAGGGTATCGTCAAGCCCACCGTGCGGCCGGTAAGGATCCGGGTCCGGGATGGCACGTCTCCCTCGCGTGTACGAGCGGAGCCGCGACGGCACGCCAGAACACAAGAGCTTCTCCACCGACTCGCGGAAAGCAGTCGGGCACGTGGGATGGTCGGGATCGGGAACCAGCGAAGCGAACACAACCGCCCTGGAGGCTGCGAGAGGCCGGCGGGCCCACCAAGTGTGGAGGCTGCTGATGTTTCCCTGGTCCGTCCGCTTGTCCCTTACGCTCTCTGCCGAGATCTCCCGGATCGGAAGCGCCACCTCGATCAGGCGAGGGCAAGAACGCTTGGCTTCGGAATTCACAGTCCGGCCTCCCTGGCGAGCATGAGGAGCGCATCAAGCATCTCAGAGAGCGCCGGGCAAGCGGCATACGCTTCTTCTGGGCTCAGTTGGCCAAAGAGGTTGGTGCCATCCGTCACTTTCTTGTAGCGACACTTCAGGCGACTTTCATACAGGCGATCCAGCAGAGCCGCGGGCGGCTCATTGAAGTTTACCTCCTCTGGCTTCGGCTTCGGAAGCTCCTTGCGGATCGCTGCCGGCAGGATCTCCGGCTGGCTGAGGAGCCACGCTTCCACCTCGTGGACGGCAAAAAACATCCGGAAACGAGGATGGTTTACCTCGCTTTCGATGTGTTTGATAGCACATCGGCGCCTCTCGGTGGCAGTATTCACGCCTCGAGGGTAAAAGCCAGACTTCTGAGGGCCGTAGAGGTCCAGAAGACCAACCACCGCAATGATTCCCTCATTCTTCGGGCCCGATAGGTGGAAGTGTGCCCGCTTCGGCGCTTCCCGAACCAGTTCGCCCCATCCATCGAACCTTACCGTCTGGACTCCAACCGGCTGCGTCAGGCGAGGATCGAGCCAGCGCTTGAGGAAAGGCCCGACCACCTTGTGTTCCGTGTGCCCCTCCGTGAAGAGCACGAACCTCATTCCGCAGCCTCCATTGCTTCTAACTCCCCGGTTCGGTGGATTCGGCCGAGGGTGTATTCCTGCAGCCAGAACTTCAGCGTTTCGTCTGCGAGAACGCGAAGGAAGGACTCACCGTTCTCCCGCTGGGTTACGGTCGTGGAAGGACGGGCGGTGGTGAATGCGTCCAGCAACTCTGCCGAGTGAGTGGTGATGATTACCTGCGAGCGCAGGGCTGCGTCTTGCGCATGCTCCGCGATGATCGGCAGCATGGAAGGGTGAAGGCCCGTCTCCGGTTCGTCCACTGCGATGAGGGCGGGCGGCGTCGGGTTGGCGAAGACCACAAGCAGAAAGAGGAACCGGAGCGTGCCGTCGGAAAGGTCCGCTGTCCCCTGCTCCCGACGAAGACTCTTCCACCGGACCCGTAGCTGCACGCGGCCGTCCGCTGCCGGTGGGAAGACGAGCCGATCATAGTCGTCCCCGAACGCGGCGAGCATGGCCGCGTCAACTGCGTTCTCGAACTCCCGGTCGCCCGTGTAGAGCGTGTGCAGCACCGAGAGCAGATTACTGCCGTCGTCGGCGATCTTGGTCTCATGGCGCGCGAGTGCTGCCTGCCGCACCGGGGCATGGAGGTCGGTGCGGTATCCCTGATACACAGCCCAGTCCGCCACTTTCGCCTGGAACGCAGAGATCACCCGGTTCGCGGTGAACGGACCCGCGGCGAGAGAAAGGAGGGTCTCTTCCTCCGGGATTTCCTCCTCCGGCGCGGTGAGAGATTGCTCCGACGGATCGAAGATCGTCGCCCGCTGCCGGCGCCGCTCGAGGAGCCGCAGCGGCTGGTCTCGCTCCCCGAGTTCGACCCGCCGATAGTTGGCCAGCTCTTCCCACGCAATCCGGAAAGCACTGCTTCCTCCGATCCGTTCAAGCTGGAGGTGATAGGTGAGACTGTCCCGGGCTACATCTCGATCCGGGAACGGGGGGATGGTCTTCACCTGAATGCAAAGGCCCGGGGCGGTTCCATCCCACACCAGTGGCTCCATGCCGCCGCACTCGCGAATGTACTCACTCAGTCCCCCCGCCGCGGAGACCGTCAGTAACTGAAGCACCTGAAGGAGATTTGACTTTCCGGAGGCATTCGGTCCAATGACGACGTTCAAGTCACCCGGTGTCCAACAGACTTTTCGCAGGGAGCGGAAGTCCTTGATCTCGAGAGCGAGGATCTTCACTGTGCGACCTCGACGGCCTGTGCGTACCAGTCCGCCTCTTGCACCAGGTACTGCACCTGTCGGTAGAGCATCTCCGGGTGGAGCTTCGGGATCGGATCCTGGATGAGATGGAGGCGGGGACGTTCCGCCCGGCAGAGGGTGACGATGTAGAGCCAGGCGCGGTCGCCAAGCTGGCGGAGTTTGTCCACCTCGGGACCAGTCAACACCACCGGGCCGGACTGGGCGCGACCCTTCGCTTCGATGTACCGCTTCTCCCCGCCGGGCGACTCCGAACGGATGTCGTAGTGCTCGACGTCGTGGTGAACGTCGTAGGGTGTCCAACCCCGGCTGCGCTCGTAGCGCAGGACCGTGTCCATCGCGATCTGCTCCACTTCATCGTCGCGATGCATCGGAAAGCCGCCGCCGCCTCCGCCCTCACCCGGCTCTATCGTGGCCACGGGAACGGGAATGACCAGTGCCTGGGTGATCACCTCCGGCAGATTGCCGTTCAGGTTCATCATCAGGTCCAGTTCGCGCAGTCGCTCCAACTTGCGGGCCTTCAAGTCCTGAATATGGGAGTGCAGGACTTCCCGCTCCTCCGCGTTGTGCTCGCCCACCAAACTGGCTTCTTGCAGGTCGTTCAGTTTCTCCTGAAGCTCGAGAATCAGGTCCGTGAAAGCGTTGTTCAGGTACTGCCGGCGCAGGTCGCACTCCTCCTTGCGGGCGGTGGTGACCTGGCTGAGCTGCGGTTCGGTGATTTGTTCGTAGGCCCAGCCTTCGATCTCTGCCCGCGCGCGCTCGGGCAGGTCCGGCCGCTCAAGTTCGGCTTCCGACGGCAGGCAGTTCAGCAGGTAGGCCGCCGAGAGTGGCCGCCGGACAAGCTTACGGGACTGGGCGCCAACCCCCTCTACCAGGGCTTTGCCCCCGAAGGGCGATACCCGTTGCACCTCAACGAGTTCGCCGGGCTCCAGGCCGCTGACAACATCGCCGGGTTGGATTGAAGTCATCGTATCGCTCATCACAGCTCCAAACGCTGGCCCGCGCGGACAGGAGTGGCGATGGGCGCAGGGAATCTCCATCCTCGGAACGCAAGAATTCTACGACCGGGGACTGTGAGCGCCTCTCACAAGTTCCACGAGCGTCGTCGTAGAACCTCGCGTGGCGGGCCGACGTTGCACGTGCCTAGAGCAGCTCATCTGGCGGTGCGGGGTCCTTTGGAATTGTACCGGACCGAACGATATCGAGTCAAGACGCGTGGAGGCCGCGTGCCACGCACGCGGCCTCCGCATGTTCGTCGCCGGCGGCAGAACCTTCGCGCCGGGTTTCCCGGAGGCGGCAGTCCGCCTGCCCGTCAGAGCGTCATGGCCAGGTTCCGCAGCACGTGGGCGTCGGCGATGCTGATCTTCTTGCCGGCCTGGGCGGCGAGTTCCTGGGCGTAGGCGCGGAGGTGCCCCGCCTTTGCTCGCTCGTTCCCCCGGCGCGCTGCCGCCTCGGCGCCGTCCAGTTTCACCAGGAGGGAATGCAGCAGGCCGGGATGGGAGACCGCCTCGAGGGTCAGAATGCGCAGGGCGGAGAACGAGAAGAGCGCGGACCTGTCTCCGGTGAGGTCCCCCAGTTGGACGGCCGGGAGGAAGTTGACGTCCTCCTCACCCTCGCCGAGCGCCATGTTCTCCGCCACCCGCGAGAGGAACTGCTGCAGGATCGCGTTCAGATCCGGGTCGTCGTCGCGTGTCTCGAAGATGCGCGCGATGGAGAGTTCACCCTCAACCGCCCCGAGCCGGTCCAGGACCTCCGGCAGGGTCTCCGGGCGATTCAGGAACGGCCGGATCAAGCTTGCCGCTCGCGAATCGAGGTCGAACAGCTCGCTGACGGCATCGGCAGCGGCCCCCAGGTTTGCGATCACCATACGCCGCTGCGCCGCTGCGGCCGTCAGGGCCTGCTGCGCTGTCGTGCAGTTCATCACTGCTGCATTCTTCATCACGCAGAACCAGTCCGATCCGGTCCTTCCCGGCTCCACCGGGCTGGCGGTGATCCTGAAGTCATCCGTCTCGCGGGGCCCGCCCTGGAACAATTGCAGCGAGAAGCGGTACCCCGCCGCGGTGCCGTCCAGGGCGCTGGTGTCATCTCCCACATACGGGGCCAGCGGGGGCAGGGTGCCGGGATAGGCGTCGTACTGCTGCCGGTAGAGAGCCATTGCCCCGGCGAGAACCTGCAACTGGTTCGCCGCGGCCAAGCGGGCCGCGGCTTCGCGGACCTTCTGGACGGCCGGCAGGAGCAGGCCGATCAGAATGGCTATGATCGCGATCACGACCAGCAATTCGACCAGCACGAATCCGAAACGATTTTCGGCGCGGCGGGCGATGGCCGGACTGAGAGTAGTCGGCATGCGGGAGGTCTCCCTTAGGAATACTCCGTGGCAGGAGGGAGTGTGGTGAGTGCCGGGGTGGGGGTTCGCCACGGCGCGCGGGAACACCTGCACGCAAACTGATGAATGTGTAACTCCCCTGCGAAACCAACGTGGCAGGAAATGGAAGCGGGACCGACGAACGGCCGTCCGGTAACCTCCCTTGAAAGGCGCGCCAGCCGGGCTCCGATCCCGGTAGGTTTTGCACGGAAGTCCGCCGAGGAGACGCTGTGAACGAAGAACCGGGCGTGTGGATGCGAGCCGAGATCCACGAGCAACCCGCCGCGCTGGAGCGCCTGCTCGCGGCCGAACTGGAACGCGTCCGGGCGCTGGCGGCGGCGGCGCGTGAGCAGCAGGTAAGCCTGCTCTTCCTGGCGGCGCGCGGCACCAGCGACCACGCGGCCGTCTACGCGAAGTACCTTTGCGAGATCCTGGTCGGCCTGCCCGCGGCCCTGGCAGCCCCTTCGGTCTTTACCCTCTACCGGGCCCAGGTGCGGTTGGATCACGCGCTGGTGCTGGGGATCAGCCAGAGCGGCAAGGCAGCCGATGCCATCGCCGTCCTCCAGGCCGCGCGCGGGGCAGGGCGACTCACGGGGTGCGTCACCAACGATCCGGCCTCGCCGATGGCGGCGGCGGTCGAGCACCCCCTCTGCTGTCACGCGGGGCCCGAGCAGAGCCTCCCCGCCACCAAGACCTACACCACGTCACTGGCGCTGGTCTATGCACTGATGGCCGAACTGGCGGGGCGGCCCGAACTGCTGGACGATCTGCGCCGCGTGCCGGAGTGGGTGCAGGCAGCGCTCGCGCTGGAACCGCAGGTGGCGGAAGCGGCGGAGCGCTATCGGTATATGGAAGAATGCGTCGTGCTGGCCCGGGGCATCAACCAGTGCAGCGCCCTGGAGACCGCGCTCAAGCTCTCGGAGACGAGCTACCTGCGCGCGCATCCCTACAGCGCCGCCGACTTCCTGCATGGCCCCATCGCGGTCGTCGAGGACGGCTACCCCTGCCTGCTCTTCGCCCCGTCCGGCCGGGGGTTGCCGGTCATGGGCGAGGTAGCCCGCGAAGTGTCCACCCGCGGGGGTGAGCTGGTCGTGCTGTCCGATGACGCACAGCTCCTCGCACAGGCCCGCACGGCACTGCCGCTCCCGGCCGTACCCGAATTGCTCTCCCCGCTCGTCGGCATCGTCGTCGCGCAGCTCTTCGCCTATCACGTTTCGCGCGTCAAGGGCCGGGATCCGGACCGCCCCCGGGGGTTGAAAAAGGTAACGCATACGCTGTGATGGGTGGCGGGTAGCCGATGGCGAGTGACGCGCGTCCCCCTGGCGTTGGGCGTGCCGGGAAGAAGGCAACCTGCCTCGTGCCTCTGTTCCCACCGCGCCTTATGCACCGGTTCCGTGCGCCGGGTACTCGGGCCGGGCATGGTCTGTCTTACTTGCTCTGTGCCTTGCTGGGCGCGGCGCTTTCGGCCGGAGCGGCGGCGCAGAAATCGAAACCGGAGCCGGCCGCCGATTGGGTCGGGCGGTATTCATTCAGCGAGGACGGCGGACGCACGGTGGGTGGGTCCGCCATCCTCATCACGCACGAACTAACAGTGAAACGGCAGGGCGGCGGGCTGGAGGGCCATCTGGTCAGCAACGGCTATCAGACCTCTGCCGACCTGATCTGCGACGCAAGGCCGGATGCCACCCGTCTGCGCCTGGTATTCCGCAAATACGGTGAGTCAAATCTCTCCCGTCCGTACCAGTCGGGCGACCTGCTGCTTACTCTTACCCGGCGGAAGCGCGGGCGCCGGACCGAACTCCGAACCACCTGGGGGAAATTCGAGCCGGCCATCGAGTCCGGCAAGAAGCTCCGGGTAGCGTTTCGCCGCGAGCCGTAGCGGGTTGCCGGGGCACGCACAGCGGAAACGGCGCCGGGTGCGCCACCGCAGAGGGGACAGCTTCTCCACCGCAGAGGGCGCAGAGAGGACGGGTTAGCCCGCCACGTGGGCCTCCCACCAGAACCATGGTCACGCCCCCCCGCCCGGACCCTGGGCCCTTTCCCTTCCCGGTAAGGTATTTGCGCCGCTGCTTGTAGGCACCATGGCGAAACACCAGCGCCGAGGCACGCGAAACCCCCAGGAACTCGGCGATCTCCAGATCGCCGAGTGGACAGCAGGCGCCGTGGAAGTCCTCCAGGTTGGTGAAAGTAGGATACCCAGGTTCGCGCGGAATCGCGCCGCCTGTTCGCTGGATCTACTTCGGGGGCGCCGTGTCCGGGGGGAGGGGGAAGAGGGACCGGACGCCGGCGGGGATGCTGCGGGGGCGTCCGGAAGCCAGGTCTACATAGACCCAATCGGTCTCGCCCCGGGCCAGCAGCACGCCGTCCGCCAGG
>SYMT01000142.1 GCA_005805375.1 Actinomycetota bacterium | reverse complement strand
TGCGTGACTTCGGTGACCGCGGTGTGCAGTGGTTGCTCACCACCTACGCCCTGGTCATCTCGCTCCTCGCCTTGCTCCACGCCCGCCTCGCCGGCGATCTCGACTACGATACCTGCGAGCGGGCGCCCCGCACCGCGTTCCCCTCCGACCTGCGCAAGGCGGAGAATGACGCGCTCTATCTCATTCACTTCCTGCCTCAGGTCGTCTATCCGGGCCCCCGCACGCCGCTGCTCGTGCTGCTGGAGCACAAGGGGTCGGCCGCCTACTACACCCCGCTCCAGGAACACCAGTACATCACCACCCACTGGCTGGGCGGGCGGCAGCGGGACCTCCCGCCCGGCGTCACGCCCCGGGAGTGGCTGTCCGCCGCGGTCGTGATCCGTTTCTACACAGGGCGGGATCCCTGGAGTACGCCGCGCACCCTCGCAGGCCTCATCGCCGCGCCGGACTACCTGCTGCCATCCGGGGCCCCGTGGCTCGAGCTGGAACTGGACCTGGGCCGCTTCGCCACCCAGCGGTTGCGCGATCTGGCCAGCCCGATCGGGTGGGCGCTGGTGCTGATGCAGGCGGAATGGGCGGAGGCGCCGGACCATGCTGTTGCCCTGCAGGAGGTAATGGCGGGGCTCACGGTGACGGTCGTGACGGACCCGGATGACACCTGGCTGGTAGTCTGGTACGTGGTGCTGCACCTCTTCCATCGGCGGAGTGCTGCAGAGTATGATGAATGGGCGCCCAGGGTGTTCGACTGGGCACGGAGCATTTTCCCGGAAGCGCAGTTGGAGGTAGACCAGATGACCCATACGATGGCAGACGTGATCCGCGAACGCGGCGTCGAGATCGGCGAACAGCGCGGCATCCAGATTGGCGAACAGCGCGGCATCCAGATCGGCGAACAGCGCGGCATCCAGGTCGGCAGGCAGGAGGGGATCCTGTGGATGCAGGATCTGGTGCTGGACGGAGTGCGAGCGCGATTCCACGATGCCGCGCCCCTTGCTGAGGCCCGGGTGCGGGAGATGCGCACCCTCGAGACCCTGCAGCAGGCCCAACGGGCGCTGGTGGCGTCTGCCAGTGCGGAGGAGTTCCTGGCACGGCTGGTGGCGGGACAAAACGGGGGGGCCACCGCGGCGGGGTAACGCGTGGCGCCGTCGGGAGGCAAGGTCCCGCGGACACTGCGCGTCCCCACCCTCGGCGCCTGCGATTTCCCGCCGACACATGCTCTCGTCGGCACAGACGGGGCGCCACTCTGCCTTTCTCGGGCAGGCCGATCCGGGCGGGACCCTGCTCGCCCGGTCCCCCGGCGTGTGCCCGGGCAGCGACCGGGAGCAGCCGTTCGCCTCATCGGCCTGGCAGCGGACTGTCCGCTCGCACCGGATGGCGCAGAAGCCGCACCTCACGGCGCGGAACGCTGTTTGCGATCATCAACTGAATCACTTCCTGGTTTCAGGTGCGCCTGGTATGGGTAACTGCTCACGAGGCCCGGTGCGCCCATATCTACACGACGTCATGAGGTCGGCCGTCGGCTCGCGTTCGCCGACGCTGTGGACGGCGGCGATGTGATTCCCGGGTTCCGGTGTCCGCTCGCGGAGCTTCTGCCGGCGCTGGCGGGATCACTCCCCGCGGGTGCGTCCGCGCTTTCGATCGAATAGCAGGTACGCAACCACACCGGCGAGCAGGGAAATGAGCCCGATGCCGATGGCGCTCTGGTCGGACGTCGCGAACAGATAGAGCCACCCCACCAGGGCGATGCCGCATGGGAGTGGGTAGAGCCAGAGCCGGTAGGGGCGCGGCAGATCGGGTTGGGTCCGGCGCAGCAGGATCACTCCGGCGGTCTGTCCCACGAACTGCACGAGGATCCGGGTGGTGAGCAGGGCGTTGATGACGGCATCCAGCGAGAAAAAGCTGCACCCGATGGCGATGCCTCCCAGTACCAGCAGCGAGAGGGCCGGGAATCCCTGCGTGTGGAGCCGGGCAAAGGGGGCGAAGAAGAGGCCATCGCGCGCGGCGGCAAACGGAATGCGGGAATAACCCAGAAGCAGTGCGAAGACGGAGCCGACCGTGGTCCAGAGGATCAGCAGCGTGAACCACCGCGCGATCTCCTTCCCGTACACGCGCTCCATCATGATGGACACCACAAAGTCGGACTGCGGGTGTGCCTCGGGCGGCACGAATTCGCGCCACGGCACAATCCCGATGATGGACAGGTGGATCAGGATGTAGAGGAGGGCCACCACCAGCAGGCTCAGGATCACCGACCGTGGAATTGTGCGCCCAGGGTCGCGCACTTCGTCGCCGATGTAGCAGATGTCGTAGTACCCGAGGTAGTCGTAGACCCCGATCCGAGCCGCGGCGCCCAGCCCGAACAGGAACCCCAGGGAGAACTGAAACGCATTCGGAGGGAAATCGAAGGCCCGCTGCGGATTGAAGTGCGCCGCTCCGGTCAGAATCACAGCGCCGGTCGTCAGCAGCGTACCGATCCAGAGCGCCACCGTGAGCTTCGCAACGTGGGTGATGCGGCGGTAAAGGAGTACGAGGTTCACGGCCCCCAGCCCGGCAGCCAGCAGTTTGGCCTGATCGGGGGTCATCCCCTCCCAGATGTAACGGAGGTACTTGGCGAAACCGATGTATCCCGAAGCAATCTCCAGTGGGCCGCTGAACAGGAACTGCCAGATGAAGAGAAAGGCCATCAGACGGCCCCATCTCTTGGGACCAAACGCCTCGCGCAGGAAGACATAGCTTCCCCCGGAGCCGGGGAGCGCAGCGCCCAATTCCGCCCAGATGAGCGCATCGGGGAGAGTGATGAGGAGGGCCACCAGCCAGCCAAGCAGCGATTGGGGTCCGCCCAGAGCTGCCATGAGAAGCGGAATGGTGATGAACGGCCCGATCCCGACCATGTTCGACATGTTCAGGGCGCTTGCCTGGAGCAGCGTAAAGTGCCGTTCGAGTTGGGGTCGGGCAGTCGGTACGGACGGGGGCATGAGCGGAGTGGAGCGCGGCGAGGTCGTTACCGCACTGTGACGTCCCTATCCGGTTTCGCCAAATCCGGCGACGCCCCGGAGGGCCATCCGGCCGAGATCGGCTCTCCGTCGGGGGAGAGCTACTTCGGCTCGGCCGAGATGAGACACGCTTGCGGCAGGGATGATACGAGGCGGTCGGTGCTTCTCCGGGGATCGCACGGAGTGACACCCGGTGGCTCCATTCTATATCCCCCGCTTTCGTTCCGGCGACTCTCACGATGGACGGGAATGATGCCGAGCGAGGTGGGCGGGCGAACCGGCCGGAGCGCTATTGGTGCGGGCGGGCCGGCGCCATCGCTGTTCCTCACTGCTCCCGCATCGGGAACGGCAAGGCACCGGAGTTCCGCGGGTCAGAAGTCCTGCTCGCGCCGTTTCGGCTCGTTGTGTTGCGGTGGGCGGTCCGCTGTCCGTACTACTCTCGGCGCCCGGAAGCGCCCGGCGGATGGTGTTGATCGCCATTCGCCTCGTGGGTCCACTTGCTACGCCCAGAGGGCACCCGGCGTGGCTCGGGTACGGGAGGGCGCTTGCCCGGTGGGACCAGGTGCCGGCGGGGTCCCGGCGGACGGTGCTGATTGCCATTCGCCTCGTGGGTCCACTTGCTTACGCGCGTGGCTCGGGTACGTGGGGCATATGCGCTAACATAGGCCGTAGCAGCGGAGATCCGGCGGGCCGCGGCACCCAAATGAGGTCAAAAACAACCCGGTAAGCACCCGATTTAGTCGGGCACCGAGGGTAAATCGCCGCATGCG